>JAUNHA010000029.1:21039-25398 GCA_030524135.1 Eubacteriales bacterium | reverse complement strand
TCTGTAAAGTATTGAATTTTGGCCATGATTGCGCTAAACTGAGCATATCAAACAAATACTTGTAGCTCATGTCTACGACATAATGTGCATTATGTATCTCTCTGCATCATTCTGCAGCTTTTCACCGCTCGCGCCGGTGTTTTTTGGTTCTTTTTGCGAAAAATCTGCTGCCGTATCCTTTTACCATCCTTGCAGACCGGGACGCGCTCTTCTTTCCTGCTCTTCCTGTTATAAAAAGTCCCAGGTCAAGCTCCCGCTGGCATGCCTCTTTTGTACTGATCGTGGTGTAGCGTCTCGTTGTATCGAGGCTGCTGTGTCCGAGATAGTCTGCAAGTCTCACGATATCCTTTGTTCTCTCGTAAAACGAATACGCGAACAGGTGCCGGAAATTATGGGGAAATACCTTGCTTTCCGCAACGCCTGCCCGTCTGCACAGCGCTTTCATTTCTTTCCATACATTTTTCCGGTCTACCGGCTTTCCGCTCTTCGTCCGGAAAATAATTCCGCTCCTGATTCCGGTCTTTCTGCAGTATTCCTTCAAGAGATCGATGATGTCCCGCGACAGGACGATATCCCGCATCTTTCCCTTTCGCTCGATATGCACGATCTGCTGCTCGATACAGCCGCAGGTAATGTACTGAAGCTCTCCGATCCGGATCCCCGTCATGCCGAGTGTCTGCAAAATACATGAAAGGCGCGTTTTTTTCTCAAGATCCGCCTGACGCACCAGTTTTTTATAATCGCTCCGTTTCAGGATCCGGCTCTCATCACAGAAGATCCTGCGCTGCTGCCGCAGAAGCTTCATGCGAAGCTCTGCTTTCCCGATCGATTTCAGGTAGCAGTTTATCGCGTTCAGAATGGAGTTTACACTGCTTACGCAGTAACTTGCCTTCAGCTTTTCCTTATAGGCAAGCAGCGCTTCCTTCGTTAACGCTTCCTTCGTTAACCCGCCTGCTCCTTTGCATGGCTTTTCACAAAACAGCAGAAATCGTCTTGTGTCCCGCAGATACTTCTCTACCGTATAAGGAGATTTTTCTTCCTGTTCCAGATAATTTCGAAAGCTTACCAGCCGCTCTTCTACATCATTTAATTTCCGCATACACGAATACCCCCTCTCGTATTACTGAATACCTGACAGTATATCCGTTTTTGCGTAAATAATCGAATGTTTTTTATTTTACCATGCATTATGCCGTCAGGCAACGCTTCAGCTCTCCGGGGTTCCGTGTGGAAAATCGATCTCAATGATCTCCGACAGGGCGATCTCTTTCCCATCTGAAAAGCGGAGCTGCTTCTGTACCTCATCTATGCTCCTGACCCTGCCCTCATACCGCACATATTCACCCCCGTTCTTTCTTGGGTCCGGTTCAAAGTATGTCACAGCCGCTGCAGGCATGTCTGCGATATGCTCCGAAAGACCACTCAGCGCTCTGTCAAGCACAGCTTTCCGTTCTTCCGAAAGTTCCATTTTCTGATCAGTCAGTCTGCCGGTTTCATTGATAGCATCCTCATAGCCCGTCAGCGCTGCAAATGGAGAAAACTGTGCCGCGCGCTCAATATTCGACATCCTGGGATGCCGTTTGGAGGTCGGATGCTGAAGCCCAATCATATCATCATACTTTCCGCTCATGCCCTGTGTCCTCCGATCTGTTTATTTCTGTCCATCCCTGTCGCGCCTTCCTGCAGATTTGTGCCCTTGATAACGGCATTTTTACCGAAACGACCCTTGATCTTTAAAAGCGCTTCCTGAACCCTGCGCTCCCTTGCCTCCCGCTCGCGTTCCTTCGCGTCATTCTCCGTTTTTTTATCATAATCCGTAAAAAGCTCAAGCTGCGAAAAACCGCCCTGTTCCTCTGCGGCAGAAGCTTCATCCTCCGGCAGCACATGCGCCGCGACCACATACATCCGCCTTACGAGCAGGTTTTTATCGACGATCTGATCAAACAGCTCCATCGTTTTTGCCACAAACAGCTCCGTCGATGAGGTATGCTTTCCGAGGCGGATGCTGCCATGCGCCTGTTTCGGGAGTTTCCGCCCGTATCTGTCCGTCGTAACCTCTCCCCTGTAAGTCATACCGCCGGATTTATCTGCCAGATTTTCAATATCATAGCCCACGGTAAGAACTACCTGATCACAGACAAGTCTTTTGCTTACGAGATCCAGTACAAGGCCGTCCGCCATTTCCCTTACCACGATTTTCGCCTTGTCAAATTCATACGGACACTGCAGTACCTGTCCGGCGCTTACGCTGCTGCTCTCAGGCTTATAAGCCTTGATATCCGCGATCGTGCAGGGTTCCCAGCCCCAGGCATGATCGATCAGAAGCTCCGCGTTTATCCCAAACAGCCTGTAGAGCAGCTCCTCATTATAATAGTCTCCGTCTCTTCCGATCGAGCATCTCGCGATATCGCCCATGGTGTAAATGCCAACGGCTTCCAGCCGCTTCGCATAGCCTCTGCCGACTCTCCAGAAATCCGTCAGCGGCTTATGGTCCCACAGCGTTTTCCGGTATGTCATCTCATCGAGCTCCGCAATTCTTACGCCGTCTTTATCCGCGGGCACGTGTTTTGCCACGATGTCCATGGCGATCTTGCACAGGTAGAGATTCGGCGCAATACCTGCCGTAGCGGTAATGCCGGTCGTCTGCAGAACGTCCCGTACCATCCGGACCGCAAGCTCATGCGCCGTCAGACCATATAGCTTCAGATACTGTGTCGCGTCGATAAATACCTCGTCGATCGAATATACATGGATATCCTCCGGGGCAATATACTTAAGATAGACCTGATAGATGCGCATGCTGTACTCCATGTAATAAGCCATGCGCGGCGGCGCCACAATGTATGAAACAGCCAGTGCCGGATCCCTCTTCAGCTCTCTGAGATCATAGGATTCCTTCGGAGGCGTGCATCTTTGGCATTTCCCGGCGCGGATGCGGTTAGCCTCCTTCACCTTCTGTATAACTTCAAAAAGCCTTGGGCGTCCCGGCACCCCAAAGGATTTTAAAGCCGGCGACACGGCAAGGCAGATCGTCTTTTCCGTCCTGCTCTCATCCGCAACGACCAGATTTGTTGTGAGCGGATCGAGATTTCTTTCAATACATTCTACCGATGCATAGAAGGACTTCAGGTCAATTGCGATATATGTTTTATTGTCCGGTGTGTGCATCCTCTTTTCCTATTTTTTAATATATAAACAGCAAACCCCGCTGTCGAATTCTGGTGTCGGTGGCGGGGAATATATTAACAATATGAGATTTTCACTTTATATTTATGGCGAAGCGGCTTCGTAGTCCAATTATCGAATGTAATTATCCCATCATTTTGCAGCCGACCCAGAACAATCCCGGGATCCCTTTCAATCTGCTCCGAAAAACATCTGATAGATTGTAAGTCAAACTTTTTTCCAGCTAAAAACTCCTGATATTTATCCGGAGGGATGAGACTGTCTTCTGCATACCTGTCTGCGACTTCTTCCCGCTCCCCTTCCTCTTTTTCAAAAGAAATCCCATAGTCTTCGTTTACTATATGACCAATCTCATGAAAAAGCGTAAACCAAAAGGAATCTGCATTCAGCCTTCTGTCGTTTACCATCAGCAAAATGTTATCTCCAATTTTTTTGGTCGCTCCATTCGTTTTTGAACCAGGCATATTAGGTAATATTATAAAGATTACACCGGCATCCTGAAACGCTTTTTTTATAAGAGGATAAAACTCATCATGATTTTGGGTTAATGTTAACGCATATTTAACCGCCTCTTCGAATTTTTTCCTATTAAATTTAGGTGCTTTAACAGAAAGGGCTGTATTCATAGCAATCTGCACCATTACATTCGCCTTGACAATACTGCTCTCCGTAAGTCCTTCTCCAGAACTCCTAAAGCTGACCGCCATATTTCTTTTTGCAAAAACAGAAATTGTGGCCACCTGTAGAAATTCACGAACATGTTTTATTTGTTCATCTATCTTTCTTGGTAAACTTGGTAAACCAAAATTATCCTTGAAATATTTATAATCGATTCCCTTAAATATTTCACGTTCGTTTATCAGTTCTTCTTCTGATTTAAACTGCGCGATCAGAGCATCATATGCAGATTGTATATTCAGCCAATAGTTAATGCTGGTTCCCAGCATTCTGGATAATTTCATAGCCATATCAATAGAAAGCACCTGCTCTCCCCTAAGTAATAAGCTAAGATTTTTAGGAGTGGTATCAAGCCTTTTAGCAAAATCTTCCTGCGTAAGCCTGCTTTTTTCCACAATTTCTTTAATATAATACCCCGGATGAAAAGCAATTTTATCATTATACTCTATATAGTTACTCATAATGCTTGCTCACCTCCGTAATTTCAATAATTCT
>JAUNHA010000029.1:0-20939 GCA_030524135.1 Eubacteriales bacterium | reverse complement strand
ATACTCTATATAGTTACTCATAATGCTTGCTCACCTCCGTAATTTCAATAATTCTAACTTGTGCATTGTAATTTAGTTTTTTCAGATGCATACTCAAGTTTCAAGGCAGCCTCCGTTTATCTCATTACCTATCGGGTAATTTTATTATACTATTAGTCTTATGTTGTGTCAATTGATAACTCAATTTATCCTATCTTTTTATTCAATCCTATAATTGAATTCCCAGGTCCTTTCGGGTACAATAAAAAGCAATTAATTTTCCAATACAGCAATACTTCAAATCGATGTACTGCAGCTTCAGACATCGTAAATTTGAAATTCAAAACGAAATGGGTGAAACCGATAATGGCAAATGTGATAATCATCGGCGGAGGCGCCGCCGGAATGATAGCCGCAATCTCAGCAGCAAAGAACGGGCACGCGGTAACGCTGCTCGAGAAAAATGAAAAACTTGGAAAGAAAATCTATATCACCGGCAAGGGCCGCTGCAACTTGACCAATGCCTGTGATTTCGATACATTTCTCCAGAACGTAACTGTAAACAGCCGCTTTCTATATTCCTCGCTGCACGGCTTTTTCAACGGAGATATGTGCGAACTGCTCGAAGAAGCCGGATGCCCGCTTAAGACAGAGCGCGGCGAGCGCGTCTTTCCGGTAAGCGACCACGCTTCGGATGTAACGAAGGCGCTTACAAAACTGCTTAAGGAAAATCTGGTCAACATACGCCTCTCCTGCGAAGTCAGCAGTATCAGGAAACAGGAGAACGGCAGTTTTTCCCTGTCTGTTACAAATGACCACGGAAAAAAGGAAATGCTTTCCGCTGACGCAGTCATTGTCTGCACGGGCGGTCTCAGCTACGCTACGACCGGTTCTACCGGAGACGGCTACCGCTTCGCAGAACAGTTCGGGATCGAGGTAAAGGATACCTTTCCGTCACTCGTCCCGTTTACGATCGCAGAAAGCGACTGCCGCGAGATGCAGGGACTGTCTTTGAAAAACATCTCAGTCACAGTCACACCTCTCTCCGCTCCGGAAAAGACCATTTATGAGGACTTTGGAGAGCTCCTTTTTACGCATTTTGGCGTCAGCGGTCCTGTCATCCTGAGCGCTTCTCCGTTCCTCACCGAACGTCTCTCCGGCGGCGAGCGGTTTGTGCTGCACATTGATCTGAAGCCTGCGCTTACGGAGGAAAAACTGGATGAGCGCATATTGCGCGACTTTGCCGAGCAGAAAAACAGCAATCTGGCAAACGCGATCTCAAAGCTCCTCCCCTCGGCAATGCGCCCGGTCATCCTGCACCGCGCGAAGCTTTCACCGGAAAAGAAAGTGCATGACATTACAAAAGAAGAACGCACGCGCCTCGTAAAATCCATCAAGGATATGTCCTTTACGATCACGGGCACACGCGGTTTTCAGGAAGCAGTTATTACCAAGGGCGGCATAAGCGTCTCTGAGATCAACCCGAAAACCATGGAATCAAAAAAAGTACCCGGTCTGTATTTTGCAGGCGAGGTACTTGATATCGATGCACTCACAGGCGGTTTTAACCTCCAGCTTGCATGGAGCACCGGCTGGGCTGCGGGGCAATTTATTTGATAAAGAAATCTTGTCAGTCACAATATATAAGTTGTATGATGATTATACCAGAACCCACCACGCCTCTGATTTTCATGCGCAACCCGGTGGGTCTTTTTCATTTACGGGGTGTTTATGTATCAATATCTCAAAACCCTTCATCTTATTCAAATTCTTCATTTTGCAGGGAATAATACATTGGAATACACCTTACGTCAGATTTTTCTGCAGAAAAATTCATATCTTCTTCTAAATCCGAAAAATCATTTCTTTCATATAACGAATGACCTTCCTGGGTTGAGTTGAGCGTTACAAAAGCATATCCGATTTTTTCTCCTAGCATTTCATGAATTCGGTCCAGACAATCCGATAGTAAAACATCTGAAAGATTTATTTTCTGCCCATCCGCATCATATCCTTGCAATAAGCCGTGATATTTCTGATCGAGTGCAAAACAATTGATATGAATCGCTCCTCCAAGTTTATAGCGAACGCTATTGTTGATCTGCTCAATATAACCAACTCCCAAATTATAATATCCAATAATATGGGAATTATCTTCTGACACATAAACAAATGTCTTGCCAAAATACTTAGTCAGAGATTCCTCTGACTTCAGGAATCTATCTAAATAATCATTCCCGGAAGCAAAATTTTGAGCAAGACATTGAAGTTCTTTTGTATAAGGGATTATATTCGTGTTATCAGTCATTCTTTTTTGTTACGACTACCTTTCCCTCACCACTTATCGGATCAACATAAACAGCAAATTTATGTGCCCTTATAAAAGCTCTGCGCTTTTTCGTTTCTTCCGACATTTTTTTATTAATAAGATTTTTTGTCGTTGTAAACGGATTGCTGGAAATAACTGCGTAATTCATGTTGAACCTCCCTTCTTAAAAATAAATAGTCTCAAAATATATCATTATTATAGCTGTCTAACCTCAATAAAACAAGCTGTTTTAAAAATTCCTCAGGATCCCGCTTTTGGCGAAACCCTGAGGCTAATTCAGCAATTCTTATCAGCTCAGACACATCTTCACTTCGCTCTGGTCATCATATCCGTTCGGATTTTTGCTCTGCCAGTTGAAGGAATCACGGCACATATCATCAATTCCCTTGTCTGCAGTCCATCCCATCTCATTCTTCGCACGGCTCGGATCACAGTAGCAGGTCGCGATATCGCCCGGTCTCCTCGGATCGATCACATACGGAAGCTTCTTTCCACATGCCTTCTCGTATGCATGAATCACATCCAGTACGGAATAGCCGTGTCCGGTTCCGAGGTTGCAGATAAACACGCCCGGATTTTCCTCAAGCTTTCTGATCGCGGCTACATGTCCCTTTGCCAGATCGACTACATGAATGTAATCGCGCACGCCCGTGCCGTCCGGTGTATCATAGTCATCTCCGAATACATGTACCGCGTCGCGCTTTCCGATCGCAACCTGTGCAATATACGGCACCAGATTGTTCGGAATGCCCTTCGGATCCTCTCCGATCAGGCCCGATTCATGCGCGCCGATCGGGTTAAAGTAACGAAGCAGCACAACATTCCAGCTCTCGTCGGATTTGTGCACGTCCGTCAGGATCTGCTCGATCATGCCCTTTGTCTGACCATACGGATTGGTGATCTCACCCTTCGGGCAGTTTTCCGTGATCGGGATTTCCTTCGGGTCTCCGTAAACTGTCGCTGAGGAGGAGAAAATAATGTTTTTGCATCCGTGCTTTCTCATTACATCGCAGAGAAGCAGAAGGCTCGTCAGGTTGTTGTAATAATACTCAAGCGGCTTTCCGACCGATTCACCTACAGCCTTGTAGCCCGCAAACATAATAACGGCCTCAGGCTTTTCCTTGTCGAAGATCTCCGAGAGCTTTTTCTCATCCAGCAGATCAGCCTCATAAAATACCGGCTTTTTTCCGGTGATCTCTTCCACGCGGTCGATCGCCTTTTTGGATGCATTGTAGAGGTTATCTACTACAACCGGCTCATATCCCTCATTCAGAAGCTCTACGCAGGTATGGCTTCCAATATAACCCGCTCCGCCTGCCACAAGAATTTTTTTCATTGCGTCCCCTCCATTCGCTTGTACGGCAGAAACTGCCGCATGATCCGATCCGTACCTGCACAGCGCACATACAGGATCAGCTTTTAGTATATCACAGGAAGCATACGCTTGCAAACCGGCGAGATTCCCCGCTTCGGTTCAAAATTCCACACCCATCCGCTACTCGTTTCGGATCGCGGAGAGTGCCGAAAGCTTCATTGCGCGCTTTGCCGGGAAAAATCCCGCCAGCATACCGATCAGAATTGCAAATATCAGGGCCAGAAGGATAAGCCACGGCGGAATACGTGAGATGTCCCCCGTCGCACTCATATCATAGCCACCCATGGCCGCCTGCTCCATCTGCTGCTTCAGATACAGTACATTGATGATCTTTGAGATCGCATAGCTCACCGCAATGCCGGCAATGCCTCCCATGAGCCCGATGAAGCCCGATTCAAGCAGGAACATATCGCGGATATTGTTCATGTCACAGCCGAGCACCTTCATTACGCCGATTTCCTTCGTACGCTCATAGATGGACATCATCATCGTATTGGCGATGCCGATCGCCGCTACAAGCAGCGACACAGCACCGATACCGCCAAGCACTGCCTGCTGCGCCTGCATCTGCTTCTGGCTGCTCTGCACCCATTCTACATTGGAATTGGCCTGAAATCCCATCTCCGTGATCCGGTTCTGGATCTCCATGACGTGTTCCATATCATCCGCATAGACTTCCGCTTCATCATAGATAAAATAATTGTAAGGCTTTCCCTTTTTATTCGTCGGCTGTCCCGGGATCGGATTTTTCCGGAAAATGGTCTTTAGCTGCGTCTTCAGCGCATCCACATCACAGTACACATTATAGGAATACTGATTCCAGTCCATCGGACCGCCCTTTACGATTCCGGCTGTCGGCACGATATACTTTTTCGGCGGCGTGACCGGCTGCGCGCCGTCGTCACCGCTGCCGCTGTCCTGATTGTTTGACTGGCTCTGATAATACTTATCCCGATCAAAAATGATGAACATCGGTTTATTGATGAGATCCACGTCCGGCTCTTCTCCCGTATCCCAGTAGCCCTCATTTGTCTTGGAATTCGTAAAATCCCGCCTGATCATATTTCCATAGATCAGGGAAAGCTGGCTGCTGCCTTTTTCAGGAACCTTCCCCTCTGAAAGCGGGATCTGTTCAAGATAGTCATGGCTTACGCCTGCCAGATTGAAGCTGCTCTCGTATACCCCCTGCTTTGCGATCACATAATAATTCAGGATCGGACTGGCGCCGGTCGCATACGGCAGATTTTTAAACTGCTCGATCGTTTCGTCCGTGATGTAAAGCGGTTCATCCCCTGACGAAGCGGAGGATCCGCCTCCCATGGAATACATATACCCGCTGCTTCCCCCGTAGACGGATATCGTCGTAAGGCTTGTCGATGAAGAGATCAGTTCCATCTGAAGCTCTGACTGGCCGATGCCAAGGCTGACCATGACGATAATCGAGGCCGTTCCTATAATTACACCGAGTACAGTCAGGAACGTACGAAGCTTTCTGCGTTTCAGATTGCTTACTGCAAGATTTAGCAAATCACCGAATTTCATCAGATATCCTCATCCGCCTGCGACTCTTCCTCAAGCTTTTTCTTTCTGTGCCGTTTGATAAGCACCGCGGCCAAAATCACCGCAGCCGCGCCTCCGCCGAGCACATACATCATATACTTTTTGAAAAATCCGGAAATTCCGCCCTCGTCGCCGTCTCCGTACATATCTTCCGTCATACCCGGGTCCATCATATCCGGATCCATTTCCACCGGCTCGCTTACAAAGAGCTCAAAGTCCTTCTCAACGGTCGAAACATTGCCGTACTCGTCCTCATAGCTGATCTCAGCCGTCACCTTTCCGTCGTCCGCAGTCGGCGCAGCCGCTGAAAGCATGACATCCACGTTGCCCGTCGTACCCGGTTTGATATTTCCGATATATGCATTGTTCTCCCGGATCGAATCCGCCTTGAATTTAACGGCTACGTTGTAAAGCGTCACTTTTCCGGTATTGTTGATGCCGAACATGACATTGCTCTCGGAGCCCACTTCAAGCGAAGACGGCATAACCTCAAAGGAGGATGTGGAAAGACGCGCGTACTGATAAACAGGCACATCGACAGACACCTCTTCCTCTGCGTTTTTATATTCAGGAGAATCGTACTTTTCCTTGATCGTGATCTTGTAGGAGCCCTGATCCGCACCGGCCTTTGCCGTATAGACCATCTGCACCGGCGCTGTCGCGCCTGCCGCCAGGGAATTGATCACGACGGAATTGGCCCCGTTGTCCGTTGAAAAGATCGCGGACTTGTCCTCCCCCGTCTCCGAAGAAAAGGTCAGAAGAATATTGCTCGCCTGAATATTTTCAGATGCATTTTTAAGTTCCAGGATCAGCGTAAAGGTATTGCCTGCATACACCTTTTCCGGCTCCGTGCGGTAGGAATTGACGATCAGCCTCGCTTTCGTGGCAGTATTTGCATTCCACTCCTGCGTGCTCTCCTTTTCCTGCTCCGCATCCGGATCGTCCATCGCCGGATTTGAGATCCGCACCATATAGCTGTAGGTCTCCTTATAGAGCTCCCCGTTTGGCTCCGTGCGGTAGGTCACCGTATAGCTGAGCGGATAGTAGGCACTTTCTGTCACGCGTTTGATCGCCATGGAATAAGGCACCTCGATCACTTCTCCGGTATCGACCGCCTCATAGTTCCTGTCGTAATTTGCCTCATTGATCTCGAACGGAAAATCAGAAGAATTTGCAGTCGAGATTCCCTTGTGCGTTACGATGGCCTTCCCCTCACCGAGAGAGGTCTCCATATGCACATTGACATCGTAGGCCTTTCTTTTCTGGTTCCGCATGCGGATCGAATAATTCATCACGGACGGATAGGTGCCTTCCGGCGTTGCCTGTCCCTCTCCGATTACAAACTGCGGATCGTCCGTCGTCGTGATATTCGAATCCTTTACCTCTTCCTTCGCCCTGATATAGACATTAATGTACTCTACATGGCTGTTCGGGCCCTTCTGGCCGACATAAGCGACATAGGGAAGCTTGTAATCAAACACGATCGGGATCGCGTAGTAGCCTTCCTTCGCGTCCTTTCTGATATTGACCTCGAATACGACCTCCTGGTAATTTCCGCGCTCCAGCCTGTCAAAATGGGTACGCTGCGTGAAGATCTGTCCGTTTACCTCGAACGGGTAGGAACCGGAATCCACCGGATAGTTATAGAGCACGGTACCCTTGCTCGTATCATTGTAGCCATCCAGATATCCCTGATAATATTCCTCCGCGCGCGCGGCATCGATATCCTCTCCCAGAAGGTTTTCAAGGCGTTCAATGAACGCGCTTTTCTTTGTACCGACCTCTACCTGTACACCGATATAGGTCTGGTCGTTGGAAAGGCCGACGTTTACATCCTCTACATAATCGGAAGCAGGATTATACAGTCCCTGTGTTCCGTTGTATCCAAAGCGGAAACGGATCTGGAAGCGCTCCCCGATCTCCCCGACGGGGATGCTCTCCATATCGTGTGCAAATGTGTTTAGATTGGTATCGTTGTAAGATGCAAACACGGTCAGGCTGCCCTGCATCAGTACGCACAGGAACAGAAGCACCGCGGCAAACAGGGATGCCGTCCGGTTCATTCCGCTGTTTCGTTTCTTACTGCTGTTTGTCATTTCCTTCCCCCTCGCTGCTCTCTGCCCCATAGTCTTTCCTGCTTTCAATTGAAACGATCTTTCCGTCCACAATGCGGATCTGCCTGTCTGCAAAAGACGCCAGATGATCGTCATGCGTTACCATTACAAGTGTTTTCTGCTGTTCATGCACGAGCTTCTGCATCAGCTCCAGCACATCCATCGAAGTATGGGAATCCAGATTTCCCGTCGGCTCGTCCGCAAAAATAATCTTCGGATCCACGACCATCGCACGCGCGATGCCGATACGCTGCTGCTGTCCTCCCGACATCTGATTCGGCATGTGCTTTGCCTGGTCGAGGACGCTCATAAGCTTCATATACTTTTCCGCGATCTTTTCCCGCTTTGCCTTCGGAACGCCGCGGAACATCAGCGGCATTGCCACATTTTCCAGCCCGTTCATCGTATTGAGCAGATTGTAGCTCTGAAAGATAAATCCGATGTTGTTTCTGCGAAACGCCACAAGCTGCCGTTCATTCATTTTATCGATGCGCTTTCCGGCGATCTCTATGCTTCCCTTCGTCGGAGGCTCAAGACCTGCAAGCATATTGAGGAGCGTGGACTTTCCGGAACCGGATGTTCCCACGATCGCCACAAATTCGCCTCTGCGGATGTCAAAGCTTACGCCGTTTAACGCATAGACCTTATTTTCTCCGATCCTGTAGATCTTATATAAATCGCGTACGGAAATCACGCGCTTCGCGCTGTCCTTCCCCGTTCCTTCCAAAATCTGATCCCCCATCATCCGGCGCCGCTCCTGAAATACAGACGTCCGGACTTTCCTTTGCCGGAAAACAGTACCTCACAGCAAAACTTCTCCTGACATAAAAATATCTCCTGCCCGGGCTTTTGCCTTCGGCAAGAGATATCTTATTTGCCGTGCATGCTGTCAAAGCGCGCCGGTACAGCATCCGCTGACGCGCCCGGCAATGTCAGGCCTTCCTTACTGCGTATCTGCAGATTTCTTTTTTGTTTTGTCAAGCAGGCTGTCGATCGCTATGATATCCGCCACCGCCTTATCCAGTACAGAAGTATCAATATACTCCGCTTTTCCCGCGTCGATCATCGCCGCCACATCCGGATCGATCGGAAGCTTTGCAAGCACGCCGAGATTGTATTCCTTCGCGGTCTCTTCAAGATGGCTCTCTCCGAAGATCTGATAGCGCTTGTGCGTATCCGGTGCTTCAAAATAGGACATGTTCTCCACAAGTCCCACGATCGGGATATCCATCTTCTTTGCCATGTTCACGGCTTTTGCCACGATCATGGATACAAGCTCCTGCGGGCTTGTGACCACAATAATGCCATCGACCGGCAGAGACTGGAACACCGTAAGCGGTACGTCGCCGGTTCCCGGCGGCATATCTACAAACATATAGTCCACGTCCTTCCAGAGCGTTTCAGACCAGAACTGCTTTACCGCGCCGGCGATCATCGCACCGCGCCAGATGATCGGATCCGTGTCATTCCTGAGAAGCAGATTGGCGGAAACGATCTGGGTGCCGTTCATGCTCTCCACCGGAATCATCAGATTTCCATCCTGCGTCACGTCAAGTCCGGTTCCGTCAACGCCGAACGCCATCGGGATGGACGGTCCCGTAATATCCGCATCAAGAATCGCGGTCCGGTATCCCTTTTTATTAAATGCGACTGCCAGCAGGCTCGTCACAAGAGACTTGCCGACACCGCCCTTTCCGGACATGATCGCATATACATGCTTTACCTTGCTCTCCGGGGCAAGCGCTGCCCTGAAATCGACCGGCGCGCCTGAACCGCCGCCGCACCCGCCTCCGCAGGTGTTACAGTCATGTGTGCATTCACTCATTTTATTTACCCTCTTACCTGTTATTTATCTGTATTGCAATACATATAACTTTGTGAAAACCGAGTTCATTATACCGTTTCCGGGGGCGGAAATCAACGAACTCTACATTAAAAGAATCTTACGAATTTTCATAGTTTCATCACACATCCGTGTTCTGAATCATCCTCGTAAGCCCGGCGCGTTCAAGCGCCTTTGCCGCCATATAGAATACAATACTGTCCACGATCCACTGAACGGCATTTTTTACGATACGCGGCGGAAGATAAAACAAAAATGCCTTGCCGCTCATCATGGAAAGCCACAGGGTCCCAAGCAGGATATTGCAGATGATCACGACGACCAGCTTTCCGATCAGGACCGTATGGAGCTTTACCGGCCGTTTAAAATAGAAAAGGCCATAGAGGAACATGCCCAGTGTTTCCGTAAACGTATAACCCGGGAAAAACGCGTCCCCCGTGTTGGCGATGAAAAACTGCAGCAGGTCTCTCGCAAACCCAAATGCCGCGCCGCCCACCGGGCCTGCCAAAAGCGCCGCGTACATTTTTACAATGGACGACGCCGAGATCGAAAAGTAAGGCGTGCGGATACGAAAGGACGCGACCACGATCGAAAGCGCCATAAGGAGCGCCATGATAATGAGCGTTCTTGTCTTTCTCATTTCCTGTTCCGAAGCTCTGAACAAAGAAGCTGTCTGTTTAAAAATTCCCATAAAAAACCTCCTTGCAGCAGCTACAAGGAGGGTACACCGCGGGATACTCGCGGCTGTATCGCTTGCAGCGGGATGCGGACATCACACCGCGCATTTCTGCTTCGTCCCTGCGGCAACTCCCCGTCCGCACGGCACTTCACGTGTGATCTCCTACTCTGCATTTATTCTTTTGTTTTTATTTGCTGTTATGAGCCCTGTACGGATATGCCCCCGCCGTACAGCGCCCTTAGCGCCCGTTTATTTTTCTCCGGTCTCTCCAAGTCCGCTCTTGATTGCTTCGCAGACTGCGCGGAGCGCCTCGTCTTCATCCAGTCCGTCGCAGACGACCTTTACCTTCGTGCCGCACTTAATGCCGGCTGCCATCACGTTCAGTACAGATTTTGCGATAACGCGCCTGTCCTTGCACTCAATTACAATATCGCTCTTAAAGCGCAGCGCCGTCTGGCTTAGATTTCCTGCCGGTCTCAGATGCAGCCCGGACGGATTCACAACGGTTACTTCTTTACTTACCATATATGAACCTCCTTCATTTTGAAGTCATGTACCACATTGTAACCGCTTCCCGGTCGTCTGTCAAATGGAATTATTTTCCCTCTGTGTAAATAACACATTATTCATCAAATCGTACAGCTGCCACCCTTTGCGCATCCACGTCAATCAACCCATAGGTATTTAATCTCAGTTTCGGGATCACAGGAAGGCTGGTAAACGCAAGTGTCATAAAAGCATCCACCGTATCAGGTATCCCTAGCCTGCTTAGAGCCGCCTTCATTTCCTGAAGCTTCTTCTCCACCTGAGATACACAGGCATCTGTCATCAGGCCGGCAATGGGCAATGGCAAATCTCCAATCACCTCTCCGTCAACCACCACCGCAAGTCCGCCCTTATTCTCCCTGACCCGGTTTCCTGCGATCATCATATCCCGGTCATTTGTCCCCGCAACGATCAGATTGTGTGAATCATGTGCCACGCTGGAAGCAACTGCTCCCTTTTTTAGTCCATACCCGCTGACATACCCAATTCCAACATGACCCGAGGCATGGTGTCGTTCAAAAACGGCTAATTTAATGATATCCCGGTCTATATCCACTCCCGGTGCATACCCTTCCTTCTCCTGCCACGGAACGATCAGTTCTCTGGTAAGCAGTTCTCTGGGCTGTAGCCCAATCACCCGCTGCTTTTCTCCCCGTGCTTTTAGGAAAAGATCCTCTTCTCTTATTTCCTTCATGTGGAAAGAATCAAACACACGCCGTCTGATTTCTTCATCCCATTTCTCTTCGGGTCTTTTCCTGGTCAGACATTTTCCCTGCTCTGCAACCAGCCTGCCCTTTTGATAAACCTGCTCCACACGGAAGGAATCAAAGTTATCAATTACCACCAGATTTGCTTCATAGCCGGGAGCGATCGCTCCCTTATGCTTCAAGCCGAAGCAAGCCGCCACGTTATAGCTTCCCATCCTGATCGCGGTAATCGGATCTGCCCCGTTTTTAATGGCCTTTTTGATAATATAATCAATGTGTCCCAGTTCCATGAGATCTTCTGGATGCTTATCATCTGTCACCAGGAGAGACCGCAGGCAATAGGGGTGAGCAAACAGCGGCATCAGTGCATTCAGATTCTGAGCTGCAGTTCCTTCCCGTATCATGATCCATTGTCCTCTCCGGAGCTTTTCCTTTGCCTCTTCTATCCCCGAGCATTCATGATCTGATGTCACTCCGGCGGTTACATAAGCATTTAATGCTTTGCCGGACAAGAAGGGAGCATGTCCGTCGATTAACCTGTTGTTTGCTTTTGCATCCAGCAGTTTCTTCAATATCCCATCTTCAGCCGCCACTGTTCCATAAAAATTCATCAATTCCGCCAGCCCGAGAACCCTTTCACTTTCATAGAAAGACCGCAGCTCTTCAGCCCCAAGCACGGCACCTGATTCATCAAGGGGCGTTGAAGGAACACAGGAAGGCAGCATGAAATATACCTCCAGATCAAGGTTCTTTGTTGCCTCCATCATATAGCGGATTCCTGCAGTTCCGGCTACATTTGCAATCTCATGGGGATCCGTAATGACACAGCTTGTTCCGTGGGGAAGCACAGTTTTCTGAAACTCCCAGGGCGACACCATAGAGCTTTCCAGATGGATATGCCCATCCAGAAAGGCAGGACACAGGATTTTTCCTTCCCCAAGCTCCACCTCTGTCTTGCCATGATAGTTTCCAATGCCGACTATATACCCCGCTGTGACTGCAACATCTGCCTCCTCCAGCTCTTCCGTAAATACATTGACGATCCTTGCATTCTTAAAAACCAGTTCTGCCGGCTCTGCTCCGGAAGCTGCAAGAATTTGTTTTTTCAAAAGCTCTTCTGATTCCATGCTGTTTTCCTGATTTATCATTCCTTAAGCCTGCATTTTCTTTTACAAATCAACCGACTGTCTGCTGTCATATCCTTCCTTCTTAAAATCGGAACACAGATAGTCTATATGTGTCGGTTTTATCTTAATCAGATTCATGATAAACGGAAGCTTTTTCAGCGCTTCTGTGTTTATTCCTTTTACCTTCGCGTGTGCATTGTATTCGTCGGAAAAAGGCTCCACCACCTCTGCTGTTCCGCTGATCTGCATGCCGTTAAGCTGTCCAAAGCCCTTATACGCATCATAGATTGCAATTGAAACATTTTTATTCTGCTCAAGGCCTGTGAACTTCTGCCCGCCTTCCGAAAACATCCAGAAGAAGCCGTCATGATAACTGTATTCGATTGGCGTACAGCGTACAAACTCCCCGCAACCGGTAGCCAGCGCACAGGTATTATGCGCTTCAATAAATGCGTTGATTTTTTCAAGCAGCGCATCCCTGTCCATCTTTACAGCTTCCGCATCTTTGTTCTTCCAGTAATTTGCTGCTTCCTGATATTGTTCGTGTGTCATGTCGGTTTCTCCTTTACGCAAATATCTGCTGCATGTAATGAAAGCCGGAACAAAGGTAATCTATATGCGTCGGCTTCACCTTGATCAGATGCATAACAAAAGGCAGTTTTTTCAATACTTCAATCTCTATTCCTTTTTTCCTGGCATGAAAATTATATTCATCGGAAAAGGGCATTACGACCTCTGCCATTCCATTGATCTGCATACCGTTAAGCTGCCCAAAGCCCTTATACTCATCGTAAATTGCAATTGAAACGTTCTTGTTATGTTTCAATCCATTAAACTTCTGCTCATCTTCTGAAAACATCCAGAATCTGCCTTCCCGGAAGCTGTAATCGATTGGTGTACATTGTATAAAATCGCCATGACCGGCAGCGAGCGCGCAGGTCTTATGCTGTTCAATAAATTTCCGAATCTCCTCAAACAACGTTCCATTTTCAAGCCTGATAGATTCTGCATCCTTTTTACGACCATCTGCCGCATCCTGGTACTGTTCCTGTTTCATGCTGTCATCTCCTCTGTGCCTTTTCCGAAGCAGTATACCCCTTAAAATCATATGCTTATTACAAATATGATTTGCTGCAGATTTATTCTAGCACACAGGAACTTCGTCTAACACCAGATTTGACCGTCAGAAAACAAATTTAAGAATTTCTTCCCGGATTCAATTACCCCGTCTGTCTTCCTTGTCTCCCGTGATGAAGTAGTCGCAATACGCGCCTCCGTTTGCCAGTGTCTGCTTACGGTGCAATATTCCGTGCTGAAGTTTGACCATAACCTCGTCCAGCTCACAGAACAGGGGCATCAATTCAGACACACCCAGCTTTTCCGCATAAATACAGATCGGGCAACGGGTGATGCGGTAGTAACAGGCTCCCTCATACGGCTTTCCAACAAAGTCCACCTTGAAAGAGGTCGGATAGTTCGCCTCCTTTTCCGGCGTGTACCACCTGACATACTTCGCAATGCTCTTTTTATTTTCTTCCTTTCCCTTATCAGTATTCAGATCGGTTCTCGCAAAATACCATTTGATATGATAAAGTGAACGCCGCATCATCTCCTGGACGGTTTGGGGCGGGATTTTCTTCCCGCTTGCGACATAGGGCGCAACAAAGGCCAGTGCGAACAGTTCATTGTGAGCCATAGGATTGTCATCACCGATGTCATCAGCCTGCCCGACCAGTTCCCGATAGACCTGCTTGCTTTTTTTCATGATTTCGGCGGCATACGCTTTGCCGTATTTCTCCGTCAAAACCTTTCTCATTGTACCTTTGAACATCCAGAAATAAAAGCCGTTATACTTCATGTCAGATCTCCAATACCGATTATTTCGTCAGCACTTTTTTGTGATAATTCCTGCTGCCGCAGTAAGGGCATCTCATCTTTCTGCTTCGCCCCCAGTGCGGTGCCATAACAACAGCTTTCATGGTCGGAACATATCTTTTATGGCATTCCTGGCACTCATAATATCCGGCTTCATGTTCCAGTTTTAAGGAGTAATAAATTCCCGTCACAAAAACCGCCATTCCGACAAGGATCATGACGATCCTCCAGACTGTCTGTTCCACTGCAAAGCTCGCTGAAAAAATCAGAACCAAAAAGGTGATAGACGCCGTCCATCCGATCACGTTCTCCAATGTTAAAAGCTTTTTGTTGTTCAATTCCTCCTGTCTTGCAAGCTCTGTCAGATTTTCCTCTGCCATCTTTTTGTAGTTATCCATATTCAGCCGTTCCCCGGTCAGGAGTTCATTGACATTGACGTCTAAAAGCTCACACAGTTCCTGCATGATGCCTATATCCGGCATGCTTTTTCCGGTTTCCCATTTAGAGACAGCTCTGTCTGTAATACCAAGCTTTTCAGCAAGGGCAGCCTGCGTATAGCCTTTTTCCTTGCGGCAAATCGCGATAAAAGCTCCTGTTTTTTCCTGATTCATATGGGAACCCTCCTTTCGAGGCTACAGTAGCAAATTTCCGAAACGATAGCCACGAACCAGTGGTTGAGCTGATGATAATCCAGTACTCTACTTTTGGTTGAGTCATAAAAGGTCTGATTTTTCATTTCAGATCACCATGATCCATTTGCATTCTTCCGGATAAAAGACCAGCTTAAATTCCTGCATCAGACCTCCGATCACGGCTCTGCACAGAAATTCTCTGCTCGGAATGCCGGAATAGTTCTTTTCCCCGGCGCAGCATGTACTGATATCGCTTACATGGTGCAGGCTTCCATCCTCTCCCTCAAATTTAAACGACAACGGCATCATCACGCCGTCCTTTGTACACCATGATTTGCAGGCAATGGGATAGGTCTGACCACTCAGGTTCCCGGCATCCGTATCTGCCATTAATGTATTCATCTGCTGGAATGCCACAGCCCATCCCTCCTTCCTGATTTAGGCGCTTTTAAATAATCATCTCTTTGCTGTAATCCACGGTCCGTCTTTCCCTGCTGATTCCGCCGCCCATATGATCTATTCCGGAATTTTTTTCTCCCGGATCAGGCGCGAACCTTCCTCTCATGATGCAGTCAATGCCAAAGCGTTTTCTTAGCGTATCCACAGCTGTTTCCATCTTTTTTTGTTTTTCATAATCCACCTTGGAAAACATGTTGATCTGCCGGAAAGAACCGTATTCGATCATGGAAGTGTGTATTCCGAGGTGACGGATCGCATATCCTGTCCAGAGCTCATCAAAACAGCGGCACGCTTCCCTCCAGATCTCAATGGTAAGGTCAGTGGCTTCCCCGATCTTTCGCTGGTGATGATAGAAAACCAGTTCCGAATCTCTGATCGAAATATTGATCACACGGCATTTGGCTCCATCGGCTCTGAGCCTCATGGAGACCGTTTCTGCAAGGGATAGAAGGTATTTATGCGCTGTCTCTCTGTCATACACATCATGTGCTGCAGTAAGCGAATTTCCATATCCTTTGTTGGGTGGCGGCGTTGTAATGACCTCGCTCCCGTCAATTCCATTCGCATACTGCCAGATAAGCAGCCCATGTGACTTCATATGCCATTTCAGGATATCCGGATTCGTCTGAGCCAGTTCTCCGATCGTATTTATATTTAACAGCTTCAGCTTCTTTTCCGAGGCTGGTCCAACGAAGAACAGGTCTCTCACGGATAATGGCCACATCTTTGTTTTGATCTCATCTTTCCAGAGCGTATGCACCATATCCGGTTTCTTCAGATCTGAAGCCATCTTCGCCAGAAGCTTATTCTCAGCTACTCCTACATTGATCGTGAATCCCAGTTCACGTTTTACCTGCTCCCTCAGTTCATGCGCCGTCCTTACCGGATCACTCGTACAGCCTGTCATATCAGCAAATGCCTCATCAATACTATACTGTTCGATTCTGTCGGTGTACTGTGCCAAGATTTTCAAAAACGCCTTCGAGGAACGTTCATACAGGCTGTAATTCGGCGGTACGATCACAAGATCCGGGCACTTCCTCCTGGCATCGATGACCGGTTCCCCTGTCTTTATCCCATAAGGCCTGGCCGGAGTACTTTTTGCAAGAATAATTCCGTGTCTTTTTTCCTGATCTCCTCCGACGGCACTCGGGATCTCCCTGAGATCCGTCTTTGCGTGCAGATGATGCAGCCGGTATGTGGCTTCCCATGAAAGAAAAGCCGAATTAACGTCTGCATGAAATATAATCCTTTTCATCCTGCATCACCACCCTCGCACAATATGAGAACGTTTGTTCTTTTGAATAAAATACCATATTCCCAGAGGCAAATCAATAGATTTCAGAACATTTGTTCCGTAATCAAATGATTGCACCCAAATGCCGAGGTAAATCTTTTTGAGAACAACCGGATGCTGCCTCTTGCGAAACAGCATCCGATTCTAATTTCTGACACGTGTCTGCGTCTTTTCTTTATCCGGTTAGCGGATCCACACGCCGTCCGCACCAACCTGATAGCCGTCCGGCGTCTCCGTGCCCTTCAGCATTTTCCCGCGCTTTCCATCGGAAATATCGCTGAAGTAATACCATTTTCCATCGATTTCCTTCCAGCCGGTTATCATTCTGCCCCGGATTCCCACACTCTCCGGATTGAGATAATAGGTCTCTCCCTCATATTCGAGCCATCCGGTCTTCATCCGTCCGTTCTCATCAAAGTAATACCAACCGTACTCTCCGTTCCAGTCCGTATAGATCCAGCCGGAAATCGCCGCAGTTCCATCACCCCTTCGGAAGGTCCAGCCATTTTCATCCTCACTCCAGATTCCTCTTGTATAGTACGCCGGTACCGAGCTTCTCGATGAACCTGATTCGCTGCCGGAGCTTCCACCCGATGAATGAGATCCGGAGTTTCCGCCTGTCGAATGCGAGGAATCTCCGTCTCCGGAATCACCGGAGCCATCTTCATTTTCCGAATCGCCGCCGGGGTCATCTCCCGAGTCGTTACCATCTCCTTCTTCAGGCGGCGTAACCGGCGGTGTCACAGGGGGTGTCTTCTCCTCCGCGCAGCCCACCACAACAGTTGTGCTGCCGGTGAAAAGTGCAGAGAGTTCTATACCATCATCCAATTCCATCTTGAATGCACCGGTATTAAACGCATCGTTATCACCAGAATGGGCATCGTAATTCTGATACGCCTTTCCGAATGCTTCCCCCTCTTCCGTAATCAGCACCGGAAGGATGCCCTTCTCGTGGACTCCGTAGTCCAGAAGGGCACTGTCCAGACCGTAGTGGAGAGCCAACTCCTTATCGTCCTCTCCCTTTTGCGTGTGCGTATGCGTGCCTCCTGCTTCGAGTGTGATATCCCGCAGGGTGACATCGATACCGTCTTTCACGGCATACCGGTTCATGGTTCCAAGAAGCTTTCCCAGTCCGGACTGAACTGATACCTTGTCTTCCGCCGAACCGGCATCCACGTAAACGCCCCTGTCCGTCGTCACATAGACTGGGATCTCGGTATCATTCTTCCGATTCTCGTCTGTCACCTTTAAGTAATAGGCCACCTGATTCTCCTCAAAAAAACCGTCTGCCACCAGCGGAACATTCACCTGTCCCTTCGTATTTCCATCTGCCGCAGCCGAAAACAGAAGCCGTCCTTCGGAATCCGTTGTACCACTGGCATACACTGTATCATCATCTGATTCATAAAGTCCAAACTCCACACCCTCCAACGGATTTCCATTCTCACCCACAGCCTGCACCGCCAGCGTATTCACAGCTTGAGGTATATAGATGAGTGAACCGTAACTGCTCCGGAAACACTCCGGATTAAGTTGTCTGAATGAAGACAGCAGCTTGTCTGCAGTCTCATCAATCGCAGCATCTAAGGTTTCATGATCCTTTAAAGCATCGGAGACAGCCGTTTCCAGTTTCTCCAACTTGCTCTCAGCATCGTCCGCACCGTCAAACACACTGCCATCCACAAAATAATAGGTCATAGCCAGATCCGCACTTGTATCCTCTGCTGTATGGTAATACCGATCCGGGGTCCCGGGCAAATCGCTGAGCGTTCCCAGATAGCCATTCTCCTCATCTGACCATGACAGATACCAGCTCTGATAATGCTCCGGGTCATTCTGACTTGCATGAATCTGATACAGCGCCGCCTTCAGCATCCGCTTACGCATTGTCTCCGTATTATTCGCAGCAGATTGATTTGTATCCGCCATCACAAATCCGTCCAGATTTGTGCCGTAGATTGGCCGCCAATTGGTCTCATCATCCTGACTACCTTCAGGTGACCTCTTTACAATTGTCATGGGAACCGCCAGCACGATGCCTTTCTTAGCCTTATTCAAGCTAATCTCCTGAGAGGCGCCCTGCCCGTCTTCATTCTGATACTTAAGCGTTTCTCCCATCCGATAAACCTCAGCGGAAAAGTTGCCTACCGCGCCGGTATTCCAGGGATTCATCACCTTTAAAACATCGTCCTCAGGATCGTACATCAGATAAATATCCGGTACCGGCCGATATCCCGCAGGCGTATCCGTTTCCCTTAAAACATAATATACCTGATCCTGCTCTGCTTCATAATAACCTTTAAAGTCATATAAAGTTCCGCTCTCATCCTCCATCTCCTATGTGCCGGATTCATCTGTTGTAAATACAGCCAACGGCTCCCCTGTCGTCTCATAAGACTCGTTTGCGCTGTACAGCGCAAACTCCGCTCCCGCCATCGGATGATTATCCTGATCCAGCACGACCACAGTATCAGGAGGGGCCGACTGAACCTCAGTATCTGGAGTCGCGGGAAGCAGATTGTGGGAGAGGAGCAACGGAAACGCCTGCTCACCCCGCCTCAAATAGAAGAACTCCAGCGTGTGGAAGGTACCGTTTTGGAAGGTGCCGTGACCGGAAAAATCCGCACTTACATTTGCCTCCTCAAACTTCTCCGGCAGAGTACTCTTCACCCCACCTTTATTACTGATCTCCCCATTCATAAAATTAATCGTCCACTCACCTTCGGAATCCACCAGTAATACGCCGTCGACATATACCCACACATCATCTCCTGAAAACCGGAACACCATAGCCTCCTTGGTATTACCTGTATCCACCTCACCTCCGTCAGGCTGATAAAAATCCACCTTCAGCGACAGACCGGAGTTGTACTTGATCTCCGAAAGTTCAAAATCTGGCTTGACCTGCAATTTTGGTCTGCTTTCCTCTAAAACATCTTCGCTTTTCTCAAAAATATCTTCTGCCGCTGTAAACGGAAGGAACTGTGCTGTGCTATCTATTATAGCAGCCCCATCATACAGCCGAAACGTTTGCTCTTCTGTATCGTACACGGCATAATTTTCTTCGCTGACATAATAGTAGTATCTTTTGGCATCCTTCCGAAACAGCCCTTTCACATCCTCATGGGAAGTTTTTCCTTTCAGATCTGTATCCGGATTGAAAAGTTTCTGAAGGGAGTCATCATCAAGTTTTGTGCTCGGATCAAGAAGGTCCTGCAAAGGATATCCAGAATCACTCGTTCCATCGCCGGTCCCCGGGTTCTCTTCCTCCGTCTCATAACGAAACAAATTCAACTTTGTATCCGTTGGGCTTACCGTATCATCCACCAGATACTCATCCAGATTTCCTGTCTCCGTTGTCCTCGGCTCCACAAAGGTCAGGCGATACACAGAGAAATGCGTCGCTTCGAAACAGATCTCCGGTTCCTCAAAAAACGGTTCCTCATCCACAGAGGCGTCCGTCTCGTCCGCCGACTCAAAACTGTCCTTCTCGTCTTCTTCCCTCCTGTCTGCGGCTGCTGCCGTCTCCTCTCCGGACAGCAGGATGGTCTCGATCAGTTTCTCTTTTCCGCTGCTGTCGATATAGCTGATTTCCGCGCGGACCGCTGCCTCTTTTGCCTTCTCGATCCGCTGCCCGCTAAAGGATACCAGCACTGTTCCGTTCTGTTTCCAACTGTTGTCCAGCTTTTCTTCATTCTCATCGTAAAGTGTAATGTCGTAGCAAAAACTCTGTCCGGGGTCTCCGGCGGTTTCCCCGATCTCCTCAAAAGAAAGCGGTTCGATTTTTACGATAGTTCCTTCCGGCAGGACTCCTTCCTCCGCTGTCAGCATGATCGTAACGCCGTCCAGATCCTCTGTATATTCAAATTCCGGAAACTCCACCTCTGACTCCGAATCTTTCTGCTCCGGGATCGCATCTTTCTCTTCCTGCTCTAAGCTGCTGTCCTTTGCATCTCCCGTACCGGAACCGTCTCCGCCCTCTTCCAGACCGGGATCATCCTCTTCCTCAGCTTCTCCCTCCTCTTCCGGAGCAGGATCATTCTTTCCCTCAGACTCTTTTTCTTCCTCTGGAATGGGATCGCCTTCCCCTTCGGTTTCTCCTTCTTCCTCCGACGCGGAATCGTCCTCTCCTTCGATTTTTTCTTCTTCCTCCGGCACGGAATCGTCTCCTCCTTCAACCTCTCCCTCTTCTTCCGGATCAGTTTCCTCCTCTCCCTCAGTTTCTTTCTCTTCTTCCGGAGTAAGCTTGTCCTCCCCTTCAGGCGCTCCTTCTTCCAGAGCGGAATCGCCTTCTTTCACGTCGCTGCCCGCTTCCGGAACAAAATCCTTCTCTGTTTTCCCGGACTCATTTTCGGAGATTTCCTCCATGGATATGTCTCCGTTTCCTTCCACCGCATACCCAACACCAACATCGGAT
>JAUNHA010000081.1 GCA_030524135.1 Eubacteriales bacterium | reverse complement strand
GCCTCCGGGTCTTCATTTTTCTTTGCCGCAATATTATAACATAAAAAAAGCGGTCCTGCCGCCCTTTCCGCTCCTGGTTCCTATTCTCATTTCCCGCTTTTCTCTCTTGCAGATGCTTCTTTTGGAAAACGCTTTATGCATGAGACAGGAGCTTCCGTTACTTAACATTTTCACGAAAGCTCCTGTCAATTACACTCTGCCATTGGACTATACCCCTTTCCTAATTCCTCTTAGTTCGATAATTTTCATCCGCCTCACCTTCCTTCGGTAAGTTCTGATATAATTCACTCTTGTGAACTATACCTGGATCCCATTATCAGGTCTCCATGGCTATGAAGTTTTTCCTTAAGAAAGATATTTACTTATTTTTCTCCTTCATCTTTCTTCCCTATGAAGTGCTGCCCGTTATCTACTGTGGCATCTGTTAAATTCATCTGCCTCTTGTTGTACTCTTGTCGACAGCCTCTGGAGTTTTATAAGTTCTTTTCTTAAGTTGTCTATATCATAGCATGAAATCCGGGTTTCTTCTATTGACGATTGTACCGAAAAAAGTACAATATTTTTGGCAGTGTTTCCGGGGTGTCAGAAATCAAGGTTTTATATTATAATTATTAATTGGGTGCGTTTCTTTCAAAGAAAAGCGTACCCTTTTCTGTATTTGTATTCTATATTCCGTATTTTATATATAACGATCAGCGCACTGCAGCTCTGGCGATTCCTTCTTCCACCGCAGTATCCGCAACGGCCTTTGCCACTACATCGGCTACTGATTTATCAAGCGGGGACGGAATCACATTTTCCGCCGTAAGCTCCGCTTCCGGAATCATGCCCGCGATCGCGTATGCCGCGCGCTCCTTCATCGTCTCAGTGATCTCCTTTGCGCGTACAGAAAGTGCTCCCTTAAAGAGGCCCGGGAATACGAGCACGTTATTGATCTGGTTCGGGAAGTCAGAACGTCCGGTTCCGACAACAGCCGCGCCGCCTGCCTTTGCCTCATCCGGCATGATCTCAGGCACGGGATTTGCCATGGCAAACACGATACCTCTGTTCATGGACGCAACCATTTCCTTCGTAACGAGATTCGGCCGTGATACGCCGATAAACGCATCCGCTCCCTTCATGGCATCCGCAAGCAGTCCGTGCTCATGCGCGGCATTGCTGATATGGGATATTTCCTCCTGTCCGGGATTAAGCCCTTCATCTCCCTCGCAGATGATGCCGTTGATGTCACACATGATCACATTGCCGAAGCCCATGCGGATGAGAAGCTTTCCGATCGCAATTCCTGCAGCTCCGGCACCATTTATCACAATGCGCATCTTTCCCATTTCCTTTCCCGTCACCTTTGCCGCGTTGATCAGCGCCGCCGCTACGACGATCGCCGTTCCGTGCTGATCGTCATGAAATACGGGAATATCGCAAAGTTCCTTCAGCCGCCGCTCGACCTCAAAGCAGCGCGGTGCGGAAATATCCTCTAAATTGATACCGCCAAAGCTCTTTGAGATCAGATAAACAGTCTGTACGATCGTGTCCACGTCCTTAGAATCTATGCAGATCGGAAACGCATCCACGCCTGCAAATTCCTTGAACAGCGCACATTTTCCTTCCATAACAGGCATGCCCGCGGCCGGACCGATATCTCCGAGACCGAGTACTGCCGTTCCATCTGTCACAACAGCGACGAGATTCTGTCTGCGCGTCAGCAAAAAGGACTGTTCATAGTCCTTTGCGATCACACGGCAGGGCTCTGCCACTCCCGGCGTATATGCAAGTGAAAGATCCTCTCTTGTTTCGATCTTCTTGCGGGAAATAACCTCGATCTTTCCGCCAAGCTCATAGTGCATCTTTAATGATTCCTGATTGATATCCATGCTGTGCTTCCTTTCCGCCAATTTTCATTCTCTTCCGAGACTATAACGTACAATATTCTGTACGTCAATATTTTCCCACTTGTTTTTCAGATCGCTTGTGCTATTATGAAGGCGTAAAAATTCTGAAAGAAACGAGGCGATGAATTTGCTGTCATTTTTAAAAGAAGAACAGATCAGCGAAACCCTGCTTAGCGATATCGATGAATTTCGCAGAGCAAACGGTGAGGTGCCGCTTTCGGAGGACACCTCTGCCGCTCCCCGCTTTTACTATTACGGAAAGGATGTATGGGAGGAGGCGCTGACCGCGCTCATCTGCGGACGAAACCTTCTGCTGGTCGGCTCAAAGGCGACCGGAAAGAACGTGCTCTGCGATAATCTCGCTGCCGTTTTCGGAAGACCATCCTATAACCTTTCTTTCCATATCAATATGGATGCTTCCTATATGATCGGAACGGATACCTTCCGCAACGGCGGAGTAGAATTCCGGCCAGGCCCCGTATACCGCTGCGCAAAGGACGGCGGCTTCTGCATTCTGGACGAAATCAACATGGCGAGAAATGAAGCGCTTGCCGTACTGCATTCCGTGCTCGATTTCCGCCGCATGATCGAAGTGCCGGGCTATGACCGTATCAATATTCATCCGGCGGCCCGCTTTATTGCCACCATGAACTATGGATATGCGGGAACCCGTGATCTAAACGAAGCGCTGCTTTCCCGTTTTGCCGTTATCCGCATGCCGGAGATCTCGGAAGACGGGTTAAAAAAGCTTCTGCACAGGGAATACCCTTCGCTTTCTCCGGAATATGAGCGCCAGTTTGCCGGCCTTTTCATGGATATTGAAAGAAAATACCAGAATGGTGAGATTTCATCCTCTATCCTTGACCTGCGCGGTCTGATCGATGCCATCGGCCTCATGGACAAGGGGCTCTCACCGCTCGCGGCACTTGATATGGGAATTACCAACAAAACCTTTGAGAGCTATGAGCAGAATCTTCTGCACGATGTGATCGCCGCACGGATTCCGAAAAAAGCATCCCGGAAGGATATCTTTACAGCCTGAAAAGCCGCTGAAAACAATGATCGATAAAGGAAACTATACAAAAAAACAGCGCCGTGCCCTCAATATGATCTGGACTGCTGCCGAGGACTATGATTTCGA
>JAUNHA010000080.1 GCA_030524135.1 Eubacteriales bacterium | reverse complement strand
GGTGCTCTCTCTATCTTTTTATTCAACTGACTACTTCTTTACTCTAACCCGTTACGCTAAAAAATATGGCGTTTCCAAAGCGGCTCAGAAGTACAAAACCAATCGCCAGTACGTCTACCGCTGGAAACGCCGCTATGACGGCTCCTGGGATTCCCTGCGGGAGCGTTCCAGGCGCCCTCACCATCATCCCAATCAGCATACCCCAGATGAGATCGCTCTCATCTCCAGGATGCGCCGCAGAAACCCTCACGCCGGGCTTGTTGTCTTCTGGGTGAAGCTCACGATGCGGGGCTATCAGCGGTCTATTACCGGACTATACCGCTTCCTGCGCAAACAAGGCATGGCTGCTGTGAAAGCTCCCAATCCTAAATATGTTCCTAAGCCCTACGAACCGATGGATTGCGAATTCCAGCCAAACGGCGTAGCCATTCCGAAATGAGCGGCGTGTCTATTCCGATGTAACGGTGTGTCCATTCCAAAGCAAACGGCGTGTTTCCTTTATAATGATGATGTAACTATCACCATTAGCAGAAAGGAGCTCGCTATGCAAAAATACGCGACAATCATCGGTGTCGTTGAACTCAGGCTTCAAAAAGTCGGATACGCAACGACCCAAAAACGGTACGGCATCGGTTCGAGTACTGTCACCCTCATCATGAAGCGGTTCAGGGAACTCGGCCTATCTCTGGAAGAACTGAAAGCCATGAGTCCTAAAGCGGTTGAAACCGCTTTCTATCCACCGGAAAACATGCAGAGATCGGAAAAGCCTTTGCCGGATTTCGATCAGATCCATGCGAGGATAGCAGCCATGGAGCATCCAAATCTCGCCTTCCTCTGGATGGAATATAAAGACAAAAATCCGAATGGATATCAGCTCTCGCAGTTCTATGAGCTTTATCGCACTTTTCTCTCCGAGAATTTCGGGCAGGAAAAGGTCACCATGCCGGTAGAACGTATCCCCGGCGAACGGATGTATATCGACTGGGTCGGAGACCAGCCGGAGCTTCTGACGGATCCGGCGACCGGCGAGATACGCAAGGTGCACATCTTCACGACCACACTCGGGTTCAGCAGCCTTGTCTATGCAGAGATCTTTCCGGACGAAAAACTGCCGCACTTTATCAGCGGCGTTGTAAACGCACTGAAATTCTATCAGGCAGTTCCTAAGTATCTTGTACCGGACAACCTGAAAACAGCCATAACCAAGCATTCCAAAGATGAGTTGCTCCTGAATGCCGTGTTTTCCGATCTTGAGGATTTTTATGATACGATCGTGCTGCCACCGCCGCCGCGAAAACCAAAAGGGAAACCAACGGTTGAGAACCACGTCCGCTTTCTGGAGACGCATCTGGTCGAACGTCTGAAGGAAAAGATATTTACGAGTATCGAAGCGATGAATCTGGAAACGCAAAAAATAATAGCGGACATCAACCAGAGAGATTTCCGAAACAGGAAAGATATCCGCAGGTCAAGACAGTATGCCTTTGAGACTTATGATAAACCGCGGATGCGTCCCCTGCCTCCGGGCGGCTTCACAAGCTGTGACTACCGATATTTCCTTCGCATACCGGATAATTATCATCTCGAGTATGATGGCCACTATTACTCCGTATTGTACACGTATCACGGAAAGCCTGCAATGCTGAAAGCCACCATGAGTGAGATACGGATCTGTGACGAGAATAATCGGCTGATCTGTACACATGCACGATCTTACAGGGATTTTCCACGCTATATCACGGATGATACCCATATGCCGCCGGAGCATCAGTACTACAAGGAACTGAATGCGCATGATGGCGCGTATTACCGGCGCTGGGCCTCTGTATATGGAGAAGCCATGTCAACGTTCATTGACCGGATGCTGCGCAGTGTAAAGCATGAGGAACAGGCCTATAACAGCTGCAAGGGCATCCTGCATACCTGTCAGGATGTGCCACGCCATATCGTAGAGGAGGCCGCTCAGTTTTGTATTGATGCTTCTGCCTGCCGGTATACCTATTTCAAAAAAGCGCTCAGCCGCATGATGGATCATAGCTCTTTACAGAAGCGTTCAACCGACGGACTGCCGGAGCATGAAAATATCAGAGGGAGGGACAGCTATCAATGATTACGAATCCTTCCTTTACGACAGAAGAAATTATCCTGTGTGAGCGGCTGCGTGCTCTTAGGATGTCCGGAATGGCGGACGCATTTGAAACGCAGCTTCAAAATCCTAACACTGACCTGGCCTCTTTCATGGAGCGATTTTCGGAGATCGTCAATCACGAATGGCAGATCCGGTATGATAAAAAATTCAACCGTTTCCTTAAGCAGGCCCATCTGCGCTATCCGAATGCCGATCTGGATCAGACCATTTATGATCCGGCAAGAAAGCTGGATACCACTTCCATCGAACGTCTGGCAACCTGTCACTGGATCGATGAGGGTAAGAATCTCCTCGTCACCGGGATGACAAGCAGCGGCAAGACCTATCTGAGTAATGCGCTGTGCATTTCCGCTCTTCGACAGCTCAAGACGGTCCGGTACATCAGAGCCAATACGCTGATGCTGGAATTGGAGCAGGCGAGGCTAAAGTCCAGCTATCTGGAATATGTCACCGCGCTGACACGGCTTGATCTGCTGGCAATCGATGACTTCGGACTAATGGAACTGGATCTGGATAAATGTCGTGATCTGTTTGAAGTCATAGACGGACGGGACGGAAGAAGATCCACCATCCTGATCTCCCAGTTTCCGGTCAGGTCATGGTTTGACCTGTTTCACGATCATACATATGCCGATGCCTGCTTAGCGCGCATCACCGATAAACGGCATAGCTATCGGATCGAAATGAACGGAATCAGTATGCGGGAGACCGAGAAATAAGACAAACAAAACATAGCGGCGTTTCACGCCGTTTGCGTTGGAATGAGTGCGCCGTTCCCTTGGAACAGGCGCTCCATTTCACTGGAATTTGCGAGTCTATGAGAAAAAGTCTGTAAATAAAGAAACAAGGAAGGGTCTTCTGTGATAGAATACACTATATCACAGGAGGCCTATTA
>JAUNHA010000028.1 GCA_030524135.1 Eubacteriales bacterium | reverse complement strand
CATAATCCTGCATTTTTTTGTAGTACTCCACCGGCATGCGGCCGAAGCTGTATTTAATGCTGTCGAAATGCAGGATCTCCCTGATGTTATAATTCAGCCCGATAAACGGTACGATTTTCTTATAGGAGTCCTCCAGGACCGCAACATCCTCTTTCAGCTTCTTCTTTTTCTCCATGCAGGCGGAAAGCGTCTTCGAAAGCGCATCCGTGATCTCAAGCGCCTCGGGAAGCCCGGAAATCTCTTCCTTTTCGTCCGGCATCATCTGCCCGTATTCCCTGAGTACCGCCCGCAGACCGGCAATTTCTTCCTTATGCGGGTTTTCCTCGATAAACGGGGCGATACCCTGCGCATTTTTTACCTCTGTCAGCGCGTTTTCCAGATGCATTTCATATTTGGAAAGGTAGGTGTCCACCACCCTGTCAAAATCCGCTTTCGGACCCGTGATACTCAAGAACTGCATCTTCTCTATCACGATAATACCCCCTTTTCAGTCCCTTGTTCTCTGCTGTCCGTATAATGCGAACGCTCTACAATGTAAATAATACGTTCTATCTCCCGCTCCTTCAAAAAGAAATAGGAGTGGATCGGTGCGATCGAATACGGATGCTGTCTTGCCTCCCGCTCATATAAATGGAGCAATAGCGCTCCCTGCGCATCGGCAAATGTTCCGCCCTGCTTTTCCAAATAAGCCCTGACCATAGGACCGTAGCAGGTGGCGCGCTCGAGCTCGATAAATTCCTGAAGTCCCGGCGCTTCAACCATTTTTTTCATCTCCTGTGCGGAAATCTGATAGCGGATCGGAATGAGCAGCGCGTACAGCTCCTCCGGTGTCAAATGATAATACTTTTTCGAGCGGTAGATCCAGTTCAAATTCAGCATATCTATCCGGCTTCCGAAAGTCCGTTCTATCATTTTCTCTTCTGCCGGAGAAAGCTCCTTCTTTTTCCTGCGCCACATCGACATAAAGTAACGCATATCGATCGCCGTTTCATAATCGAGTGTTCCGGCATGGCCGCTTTCCTCAAGCCGCTTCAGAATGGAATAATACGGCGTTCCGGCCAGATTTTCAATAAATTCCGTAAGATTTTTGCTTTCTCCAAGCCTGATCAGATCGATCTTCGCATATTTTTTTATAAAATCCTCATACAGGGCAAGCTCAAACTGCGACGGCCGGCCTGAGAGCACAGCCTGCAGACACTCCTTTACCATCTGTACCTCGTAATACGCAAAATACAGCTTAAGGAAATGCTTCTGACGAACGTTTCCAAACCGGTAAAGCTTGTCAAAATCCTGAAATAACGACAGCCGCAGCCTCCGTTCAAGCCCTGCTCTGTGCAGGTTTTCATCGCTTGCATTCCGGAACAGCGCGGCATACGGCCGGAAGCCCGCGAGGAACTCCGCCTTCTGCACCGAAAGCCTGCAGCTCTCCAGCTTTTCAAAATCAGATTCCGTAAGAAGCTCCGCCTTCATCGCCCTGATCTTTGCGGCAATTCCACTATATGAAATAACGCTCATATCATTCCTCTATGATTCTTCCGAAAATTTCTTTTCCAAGCCGGACATGCGACTTTTCATAATAGTCCGCGATCCGCGCAAGCACGCCGTCTGCCGCATCCCTCTGCTCCTTAAGCGCCGCGTCCGCCTTTTGTTTGTACTCTGCCCGGATCGCCTGAAGCTTTTTCTCCGTATCAGCTTCGATCTGTGCATCATATGCCGCTCTCTCTGCCGCCACTTCCGCTTCGATGCGTTTTTTCTCTTCCTCAGCGCTGGCACGCACGCGTTCCGTCGCCTCTTCTATTTTCGAAATCCGTTCGATCAAATCCTGCATAATGGCCTTTTCTCCTTAAATTATTGCGCAAATAATGGGTATGGGAAATAAAGCTTCTTCCCCATACCCTGTTTAAATCCTGAAGTACTAAATTATGTTACTGTGCTGCCGTCTCCGCCAGCGGATTAGCTGTCTCAGCCGCCGATGGTGCTGCCGGTTCAATGGCTTCGATGTAATTTTTGTTTACCGTCACAGCGATGCCGTCAAGCGTAAACTGCATCTTGTCAGTGCCCTCTACAGGCGTTGCTTCCCCGATCTCGGTGCCATTAGCAAGCTGTGTATATACGCGGTTTTCATTGTCCGCATAACGGACATTAACAGCATTTCCTTTGATTCTGTAGGAAAGAACCGCCGGGGCCGTCGTCTCGGGCTCCGTCTCAGGCGGAGCAACCGTTACCGGCTCGGTTTCTGCCACGGTCTCAGTTACTGTCGGCGCTGTTGTCTCCGGTTCAGACTTTCCGCCAAACAAAAGGCTTCTGATCAGTACAACCAGAAGAATAATGCAGATCGCCGGAATCAGAACGCGCAGAACATCATAAACAGTCACACCGTTTCCCTGTGGCTGCTTCTGTCCTCTTCCCGATCTGCTGTTTTTGCCGTTTCTCTGCGCACGCAGCCTGTCCTCTCTCGTCGGAACCTTGTTTGTGTCCCTGCTGCTGCGGTCATCCAGCCTGTCATAGCGTCTGCGGCTTTCCGTGCTGCGGCGGGTTCCCTCCGCCGGTACGCGCGTCCGCTCTCTTTTTAACAGAAGGTCAGGCTGCCCCTGTGCCGAAGCCCTGTCGTCTGCCGGAGCCTCTTCTGCTTTCTGGTTCCCTGCGGCAGTGCTGCCGCCTGCAAAGCGTCTGATCTCATTTTCCAGAAGCTGATAAGAGCGCTCAGCGTCCTGCGGCTCATTATCGCCCTCGTGTACAGCCTTGTTTCCGAGCAGACGGATAATGTGGAACGAATCTCTCGTATCCTTGCCAATATAGCGCCCCTGATACAGATTTTCAATTGTATCAGCCAGATCCGTATAAACAACAAAGCTCTGACCGGCATACAGACGAACGATCTGTTCCATCGTCTGTCTTCCTTTCACCAGAGCCAGGTTATATTCTCCTCTGCTATACAGATTAGCCATTTCGGACAGGCCGCGCTCCACGCGCTGCCAGGTGCCGGTATTTCTGATATCAGCCATGCAGTAACCTCCAGAACTGCGCAGATCAAAACTGTCTTTTTCTTCCGCGCAAGCAGCTTTCCTTGTTATAGATGTAGTTTACTATTATAACTATATTTTTGCAAGTTAAGATTCTATGAACGAAAGCCTGTTTTTCCGGTTTTTTTTGTGCAAAAAGAAAGCTCCGACCCCGCGCCCTTACGTCGCAAAATCAGAACTTCCGGCGTGCACCCTCAGGGACTCGAACCCTGGACAAATAGATTAAGAGCTTTGTAACATGGAGGTATATTTTTATGATATATTCTAACCTTGATTTTGACGCATTTGTTACTAATGACAGCGAATGGATACGTGCTTATATCTCGCATTTATCCGATGAGGAACTCTTCGGAGAGTATGCTTTATTAAAGCATGTGGATAACTATAATTTTTATTTTGGCGGTGATGATTGCCCGTATTTAGGTGTTCTTTTTAATTATGGTATTTTGATATGTGAAGAGATCGCATCAAGGGCATTTTCTAACTATATTTTTAATTCATAACATGGAGGTATTTATATGTGGAGAAAAAAGCTCGATAAGCCGAAAGTTAAGACTACTATTTGGTTCAATGAGGAAGTTTTTAAACGTCTGGATACGGAATGTTCCCGTATCGGCATTACTAAGGCAGATTTCGTAAACCTTGCCGTTGCCGAATACTTCGCACGTCACTTTGAAGCGCATGCGGATGTCAAGTGACAAGCGCAGCCGATAGGCGAAGCGGTACGCCGTAGGGCAGCACTTGACATAAGCATAGCTTCACACAGAATGTGCAAAGAGGAACCGAGAGGGGCAAGCCCCGCCTTGGTTCCTCTTGTCTAATGCAGCGTGATACCCTCTCACGATGCAGAGTTTCCGCCTTTGTTGTTTTCTAATGCTTTTGTTTTTGCTTCGTTTATCATTTCTTGAAGTATTGAATTCATATCAAAGTTATTTTCTTGCATTTTCTCCATAAATGACGGTAAATTTTCCATGGTTTCTTTGCTGATTTCTTCCATGTTTTTACCCGTTGAAAGCTCCATATATTTTAATAGCATATTCATTTGTTCAGCTAGTTTCTGACTGTTTTCTTCTATCTTTTTTTCAGTGATATTTTCCATTATATCGCCGGGTTGGCAATCGAGAAAATCGCAAATTTTCTCTATTGTTTCTGTGTTGACATTGCTATTTCTGCTTATTTTAGCAATCGTTGACGGTGACAAAATTTCTAATAGTGTGCTTTTGTTCATGTCTCTTTCAGCCATGATTTTCCAGAGTTTGTTATAACTAATCATATTTTCTCCTTGACTTTTATCTGATGGCATTATACTATGTATGTGTGATACCACTTATACACGTTCGCGTATACGCCCATAAATATACGCATTTCTATTTTAACATTTGTATTCTGTTTTGTATATTCGCTTTTTTATTTCGAAAGGATGTAAGTCTATGAAGTATTCAGTTGTTAATGTAAAAGCTGACAAAGTGTTTGATAAGGCTGAAGTATACCGGATTATATCTTCTGCTTTTTTGCTTTACTGCCAGAAAGAAACTGAAGATAAATCTTTCGAAGCGTTCCGGCTGTATATTGAGGATAGCCTTAATTATAACGGTTATTCATTGGGTGCAGTTGAAGAAGAGGACTTTCTTCGTACTCTAATGAGATTTGGCTCGTAATGTGATACATGATTTGTGCATTGAACTTTCCTGTTGTCTTGCCCACTGCCAGAAGTCCGGCGGAAGCGCCGACTTGGGCTGTTGGGCAGAGTGAGGGGAAGGCAGTGCGGGTTCCCTGCTTGCAGGGCCCCGCCGCCGACACGAACCTATTACTTGACTAAGTAACGATTTAGTACTACTTTTTATCGCTTTTGGTTATTGGTTTTTCCGTTAAAAACCTTTAACCCCCGTCCTGTAATACGGGGGTACAAATTACAAGGAACAAACTTTTTCTTATGTGGAGGTCTAGAAAATGGAACATGCTACAACGTTAAACAATGGCTTGTTTGTGTTGATTGACTACTTACGGTTTGTGGTTACTGAACTCGATTGTATCGATGATATTCTTAAAATTTTTGGTTTCTCCCGTTCTGATTTCTCCCAGTGTCCTAGAGGTGGACTTGGATATAAGTCATCTATTGTTCTGAATGGTACTTCTGGTTTCCGTGTTTATTTTGACGGTACTCCGGATATGGGTATCTGTTTCGATATATCTGGTTCGAATATGTCCATTTTATATAATAGTTTTAAGTCTGGTTCTGTGAATTCCGGTTTTGACGGTCTATCGGTTAAAGATATCGAATTTGAGATATTCCGTTCTATTTCCAATATCGGGCATTTTACCCGTGTAGATGTTGCCGTGGATGATATAGGCAATCGGTTCTTTTCCTGTGATGATATTGAACGGTTTTACCGTAATAGGCAGATCGTTGCCCGTTCTAAGGTCTATAAACATGATATTTCTGAAAAGGATTATGTTAAAACTGGCGATACTATCTATTTTGGTTCTCGTACAAGTGATATCATGCTTCGAGTTTATGACAAACAGCTTGAACAGAACCAGAAACTGCCCGATGACAGTAAAATTGATTATCCATGGACACGGTTCGAACTTGAATTGAAAAACGAGCGTGCAAACAAGTTTGTTGAAGTTCTTCTTGAAAAACAGTCGCTCGGTCTCGTGGCTATGGGTATCTTTAATAAATACTTCCGAATTGTTGAACGAGATGATACCAATATTTCAAGATGCACTACGCTCCCATTATGGCAAGAGTTTGTCTCAACAGTTGAGAAAATCCGGCTTTCTGAACCGCATCCGGTCAGTACGCTTGAAAAATCCGAATTATATCTTGATAAACAGTATATGCCTACTATTACGGCTTTATTTCTTCATTATGGCGGCGATTTTTCTTTTATTACTGACCGTATCAACTCTGGATTAAACCGCTTATTAAAAAACAAAGTCCGCTGTGAGGAACTCGGCGGTATTGAAGTTGTTCAAGGTGCTTTAGAATATTATAGGGAATGACGATGACTTTATCTGTTGCGCTGGAAAAATTCTTGGATTATAAAACCGCTTCTGGGCTTGCGTCCAGTTCTGTGAATGAATATCAACGTACTATTTCACTCTTTATTCGCTTTGTAAGCGAAAATACGGACGTTTCTGCGATTGACTGGGAAATGGTTCAAACTTATTTGAAATCTCTTTATAACGGGCGTCTGGCTTATGCTACAGCCCGGAGCTATACGAAAGATTTGAAAATTTTTATCCGGTGGCTTGATGGTGAATACCGCTTACCTTTTCCGGCTAGTAAAATCAAAGTTCCAAAAGCCCGCAAAAAGGATCGCACGATTTATAGTGTTGATGAAATCAAGCTGATATTTGGAGCCTGTGATACTTATATTCCTTTTGTCTCAGCCCGTAACCGTGCTATTATCTCCCTGTTGTTTGATTGTGGTCTGCGGCGTAATGAAGTTACGAAAATCCGGCTTTCTGATATCCATAAACCGCAAGGGGATGTGTTCATGCTTACGGTTCATGGTAAAGGTGGTAAAGACCGTACTGTTCCGCTTAACCTTTTTACTCGACAGATGATTTCTAATTATATGGATATCTGCCCGTATCACATTACGGATTACATCTTTCTTACGAAAACTGGTACTCCTATTTCAAATGATACTATCTCTCAGGCTTTTACGGATATGCAGAAGAAACTGCCGTTTGAGTTGTCCGCTCATAAGCTCCGGCATAACTTCGCTACGAACTATTGCATTCACTCTTTGGATACTAAGGGATATGTTGATTTATTTTCACTTTCCATTATCATGGGGCATGAAGATATATCGACAACTAGGATTTATGAGCATCTTGCACGTGAGAATATGATAGCAAGAAATTTCTATTCATTTATGGATGAAAAGTTCCTTAATGAAAAATCTATTTGTCTAGGGAATGTGGAAAATTCTTCTGCTGAAAATCTGAACGAAAAGCAGACCGCTTTTCTCTTAGGTGTTTAAAAGCCTTATTTATAGCGAAAAAAAAGAAAGCTCCGACCCCGCGCCCTTACGTCGCAAAATCAGAACTTCCGGCGTGCACCCTCAGGGACTCGAACCCTGGACAAATAGATTAAGAGTCTACTGCTCTACCAACTGAGCTAAGGGTGCATTCTATTGTGTGCTCCGTTTTGTGAGCACGAGCAATATAATATACCAAAACGGCCGTCTTGTCAACAGCTTTTCAAGTTTTTTTTATCTCCCGCGCCGAACCCGGATACAACACTTTCATTCAGCTTCTTCCGGGGACGGCGCGGGAGTGTTTTTCTTACAGCGCCGCGTTGATCGCTGCTTCAATTTCCGGCTCCGGCGTAAGACCGATAAACTGCTTTGCGATCTCGCCCTTCTTAAATACGATCATATTCGGGATGGACATTACGCGATACCGTTTTGCGATCTCCGGGAACTGATCCACGTTTACTTTTCCGATCACAGCCTTTCCCTCATAGGTCTTTGCAAGGCTGTCGATCACCGGGCCCATAGCCTGGCACGGTCCGCACCAGTCCGCATAAAAATCCACAAATGCGACGTCCGCCGCAAGTACCTCTTTTTCAAACTCTTCCGCATTAAAAATCTTTGCCATTATTGTTCTCCTTTCCTGCCCGCAATTAATTTATAAATCGGGTTTCCTTTTCCTGAAAACTTTGCTTCATACTCCGTCATGACGTTTCCCTCGCTGCGCACCGGATCAGCGTGCAGATCTCTGGTCACATCCAGAAGCTCCCATCCGCTCTGCGGAATGGATTCAAGCGAATAATCAAACAGGCCTTCATTGTCAGTCTTAAACTCTATAACGCCGCCCGGCGCAAGGATCTTATCATACAGCGCAAGAAAGACCGGTGAAGTCAGGCGCTTGTTTGCATTTTTATCTTTCGGCCAGGGATCCGAAAAGTTCAGATAGATCTGATTCACCTCGCCCTGTGCAAAATCCTCTGCAAGAAGACGTGCATCCTGACGGATAAAGCGCAGATTACAGTCCTTTGGTTCCGTGCTCATTTCCCGTTCCGGAAGCAGCGCCTCATAGCGCCGCAGAGATTTGTACAGGACGGTCGTATTGATCTCAAATCCGATATAGCTGATTGCCGGATGCAGCATCGCATGGGTTCTGATAAACTGCCCCATTCCCATACCGACCTCCAGATACAGCGGGTTTTCATTACCAAATACCTCCCGCTTCCAGCATCCGCGGTACGCCCCCGGATCATCTATTACAAACGGGCTTGCGGCAATATAGTCTTCCGAGCCCTTGATGTGTCTTATTCTCATTTCAAGTTCAACCTCCGATCACTTCCTCTTCGTCCGTCTCCGGCGCCGCATACAGCGGAAAAATAACGTTTGCCTTATACAGGTCTCCATCAATTTCGATCCGCAGCTCTCCTCCCTGCAGTGCCGCAAGGCTCTTGGCAATACTGAGACCGAGCCCGGAACCGTCTGTCGTGCGGGATACGTCTCCGCGCACAAAACGTTCCGTCAGTTCATCCGGACTGATGTTAAGCTTTGCAGCCGAAACATTTTTTATCGTAAAGACCGCATTCCCGTCCGCTTCGCTTACCGCTGCATAGACGCGTGTATGCTCCATGGAGTATTTGGCGGCGTTATTATACAGATTCTCAAGCACTCTCCAGAGATGTCTTCCGTCCGCAAGGATATATACCGGATGCTCCGGTGTATCCAGGCAGAGCTCCAGCCCCTTCGCCGTAAATTTATCCTCAAATTCCGCACCCGCCTGTATCGCAAGCTCCACCAGATTGATCTTATTCATATCCAGCTTGATATTTCCGGAACTTGCCTTGGATGCCTCGAGCAGGTCCTCCGTCAGATTCTTAAGGCGCGCGGACTTCTTTTCAAGCACCTCCACATATTCGAGCGCTCTCGGCGGAAGGCTGTCGCTCTCCCGCTTCAGAAGGTCCACATAATTGATGATCGAGGTAAGCGGCGTCCGGATATCATGCGAAACATTTGTGATCAGATCGGCCTTCAGCCGCTCCGATTTCACCTGCTCGGAAAGCGCTTCCCGGATACCCGTTGAAATATGATTAAGCCGCTCCGCAGTCACCTTTTCCCGCCCGGAATACTGCTCCGTATCAAGCTCAAACGCCGTATTGCCCTCCGACATGTGGATCAGCGCGCTGTCCAGGCTGTCCTGCTGCTTCGCCTCTGTATACATCCTCCGGAAGACCCCAAGATCAGCTGCCGCCAGTATAAGCAGTCCTGCCGCAAATATGATGAGGTAAACGCTGTTCTCTGTCCTGTGAATATAAAGCCAGGTGATCATAAGGCACAGAAACAGGTTTCCGCCCACAAACAGAGAAAACCGCACAAACAGCCTGCCCGCAATATTCCGGTTTGCCGCATAGCCGTTCAGATCGGAAATAAACCCGTGAATCAGGGTATTTTTCAGTATGCCGCCGGCGTATTCCCGCCGGATCGTTCCCAGCATCGCATAGATCGCCACGGCATAGATCACCAGGGCGTTCAGCACCCGGTACCAGTAGTACCATTCCTTTTCAGGCGTTACGGTCCGCACAATACGGAAACCCGTAAGCGACATCAAAAACAGCCCGGCTGCTGCCGCTACCGCGCACAGAAACAGATAGATCTCGTATGGAAGCCGGTCTGCCGGTCGCAGCCTGTAGGCCGCCTCCCGGTCCGGGTAACCGTCAAACCGCACGATCAGAACCATGCTCATCGCGGACAGAAGAAGCCCGATCATGAGCATTCCCGCCGCAAGATACGCCTTCCTGATATCTCCCTCAAACCGGAGCGCCGCACGTCTGTAGCTGTCCGGATAAGGATAGGCCGTATCCACTACCGCAAAGAAATTATACTCATCATTTTCATCTGCATTGGGATTGAATTCCGTCTCAATATCCAGTGCATTTTCCGGAACCGGATCGATATTCGTATCCACGTTCTGGCTGTCGCCGCGCACGTAAATATACTTACCAAGCCCTGTGAGCTCCTCCGGGTTGCGGCTCGTATTATAGAAATCCACATAATCCCCGGCGGCATTCATATAGCGCATCTCAAAATAGAGATTTCCCTCTGTCCCGATATAGCGGGATTTGAGCGTATAATAGCGGGAAAGCGCCCGCATAATCTCGATGGAAAATTCGCGCACCGTCGTAACGCCTACGCCAGGCCCCGCGGAGATCGAATCAAAATAATCCGGATCATAATATTTGTAGGTGACCTTGACCTCGTAATCCTTGGGTTCTCCTGAAACGCTTCCGATCGTCAGCGCATGGCTCTGCGGATCCAGATAACAGCCGAATTTCTGGGCGTTCTGCATCGCATCCCTGAGTGTGACCGGTGTATAGGTGCCGTCCACATCCGTTTCCGCCACGACATTTTCCATGTCAAGCTCGCCGTTGTTCTCGAAAGCGTCCCGAAGCTGCGCGAGCTCTTTGATCGCGGCAATATCATCGTTCAGCTTTTCCGAAAACTGCGGCGTCTCCTCATAGCTTTCCTTCACGGTCCAGGACAGACCATATCCGCCCGGCGAGCTTATGTACAGCACGCTTAATCCTGCCACTGCGAGCAGGACAGAAAGCATATGTATGATGATGATCAGGCTTCGTTTCATGTTTTACGCTTGTTTTTCTATCTTGTACCCGACGCCCCAGACTACCTTCAGATAGCGCGGCTCTCTTGGGTTCACTTCAATCTTCTCACGGATATGCCGGATATGGACCGCCACGGTATTGTCCGCACCGATCGCTTCCTCATTCCAGATCTGCTCGTAGATCTCATCGATGGAAAATACCTTTCCCGCATTTTTTACGAGCAGCAGCAGGATATTGTATTCGATCGGCGTCAGCTTGATCAGTTCTCCGTCTACATAAACCTCTTTATTGTCATCATTGATCGTAAGACCGCCGCATTTGAATACCGCCTGCGACTGTCCGCCGCCCATGTTGCCGAGCTGCGTATAGCGCCGGAGCTGTGATTTTACGCGCGCCACAAGCTCAAGCGGATTAAACGGTTTTGAAATATAATCATCCGCTCCGATATTCAGGCCGAGGATCTTATCCGTGTCCTCCGATTTTGCGGACAGGATGATGATCGGCACGGACGAGGTCTCCCTGATCTTAAGCGTGGTATGAATACCGTCAAGACCCGGCATCATCACATCCATGATAATGAGATCGACCGGCTCATCCGCGAGGAGCTTCAGCGCTTCATACCCGTCATAGGCCTTCAGCACGCGGAAGCCTTCGCCCTCAAGATAAATGGCGATCGCCTCCACAATTTCCTTTTCATCATCACATACAAGTATGGTCTGCTGCATGCTTCCTCCTTTTTAATACCTTCAGCCGGTACGCAAAAACTGCGGCCGGCTGTATGTTTTGCATTTTCTTAACCGAAAATACGCCATCCCACGATAAAGTTGTTTCTCCACCAGCTTGAGAGCGAACGGTGAACCACGCGTCCGTTAGAGGACGACGCATCAATGACCGTACCGCCGCCGGCCACGATTCCAACATGGCCGCTTACGACAATAATATCGCCTGCCCTGAGGCTGTCAAAGCTTGAAACCCTCTGATAACGTCCCGGATTTCTCCAGCCGGAAGAGGTCAGGTAGGACTGGCGGACACCGACCTGGTTGAGGCACCAGTATACAAAGCCGGAGCAGTCGAAGGAATTCGGTCCCTTCGCACCCCACACATAAGGACATCCGAGTTTGGATGACGCCTTGCTGATCAGCGCGCTCGCGGATCCGCTTACCGTCGCGCCTCCGCCGCCCGTGCTGCCGCCGGAATTGCCGGAGCTGTTTCCGCCCGAATTGCCGCCGGAATTTGAATTGCCGCCGGAGCTTCCGCTGCTTCCGCGCCTTGTCGTCGGCTGCGTTCTTCTCTGGGTCTCTGCCGGTTTTTTCTTTGCATCGCCCGACTCAAGCTTTGCCATCGTCTGCACGCCTACGGTACCGTCCGCTGCAAGAGAGTTGTTTCTCTGGAATGCGATGACTGCATCCTCTGTCAGGTCCCCGTAATATCCCGTGATCAGACTGGATGCAAGATAGCCATAGTGATTAAGGCGCTTCTGTACCGTCCACACGCTTTCAGACTGGTCGCCGACGCGAAGACCAAAGGGCCTTGCATCCGAGCTCTCCAGCGTAAGCCTTGTCGTCGGTCCGAGGTATCCATCCACGATCAGGTCATTTCTGGACTGGAATTCCTTGATCGCGACCTGTGTTGCATTGCCGAACTTTCCATCCGGCTCGTCACGAAGATACCCGAGCTCCTTCAGGCGCTTCTGGCACTTCAGCACGATCTCTGACTCCTCGCCGAACGCGATCAGGTTTGGCTTTACCTCATCCGAATAAATAAGGTTGATCGTTTCCTTCCCGACCGTTCCGTCTACGGAAAGCGCATTGACATTCTGCAGTTTTTTAACTGCCTCTTCCGTTGAATCTCCAAAATGTCCCGTCACATCCGACGCATTTGCCAGATAGCCGAGCTCATAAAGTCTCTGCTGAATCTGCGCGACATCATCTCCATCCGTTCCGTTTGACACAGCGTAGTACGGCGCGCTTGCTGAAAAGATCTTGTCCCAGGTCTCCGTCCCGCAGATACCATCCTGCGTGATCTCGTTCTGCCGCTGGAAATGTCTGACAGCTACGGCCGTCGCATCTCCATAAAAATTCGTAGGATCATCGTTGTCCATATAGCCGAGGTTCATCAGGCGCTGCTGAAGCTGCTTTACCACTTCATGCTGATCGCCCTTTCTGAGATAGGCCGGCGCAAGCTGTGAATTGTCTTCTGCCGTCGTAATATCCGGCAAAACAGGAAGCACCGCTCCGTCAAGATCCATGCGGACGATCGGCTGTCCCTCCTCAGCGCTGCCCGCATCGATGACGATCTCCGACGGGGATGCCGCGGCATTCTCCGCCATACGTCCGTTTCCGCCGCAGGCGGAAAGAAGCGCGGCCAGTGCCGCCGTGCTGAGGCAGAAGAAGCCGTATGCAGTTATATTGTTTTTCTTAAGTTTTCTGTTCTTTTTATTCATGTTTTTCATTCTAACATAAATGGAATCTGCAAACAACGTGGCAAAATTTATAATAAAACTTTAATCTGTCGTAAGAATACGGCGCCTGATCCACTGATCCATTACTTTCGCCGTCTGCTTCTGCGCCTTTTGTCTTTTCTGAGACGCTGCTGCACCATCAGGTCAAGTGTAATATTCTGCTGCCCGGTAAGATCCCTCGTATGTGTCAGCCGTTTCTGACGGCGTCTTGCCCTCTGCTTTGCTTCTTTTTTCTCCTGATGCAGAAGCCATGCTCCCACAAGAACCGCAAGCACGCAGACCGCTCCCGCCGCCTTAAGAATGAGCATAACGGTCGGAGAAACATGCAGTCCCCTGAAGATCCCGGCCAGTCCTCTGATTTCCCCGCCGGCCCTGTGATCAGCCGCTGCTCCGGCATCATCCGCCGGCGCTGCAGCTCCTGCAGGCTCCCGTGCCTGCAGTTCTTCCGAGGCCGCGGAAGCCTCCTCCGGATTTTCCGCAGGATTAAGCGCCGCGCTTTCCGCGTCCGGAGCTGCCAGCACATCCGGCGCACTGCTTTCTGTAAGCGCATTAAACAGCGGATCCGTTTCCACCTCTGCGAGCGCTGCATTTCTGCCGATCATCCGGCTTCGGAGATATGCCGTTCCGACCTCCCGTTCTCCATAATAGTATCTGAGCTTCGCCACAGCATCCTCTGGATCCTCCTCATTCAGGTCAAACCCCAGGCTCTGCTGTACAGAGGAAAACTCCGCTTCCTTCGGAAGCGTAAGCCGGCTGTCCTCATCGATTGCAAGCGCCACCGCATCCGTCACCGGAAGTCCCATGACGGACAGGTCACCCTGAATGGACTGATAGGTCGTATCATAATCGGTAAGCTTCAGCGAATAGAAATTCTTATAACCAAAGTCCAGAAGCTGTTTCGTATCCGCATAATGCGTCATGTGTCCGTTCAGCACCGTTACAACAAGCGTCATGCCGTTTCTGCGGCACGCGGTGACCAGCGTATTTCCCGCCGTCGTCGTAAATCCGGTCTTTCCCGCGAATACACCGTCATAATAATAGTAGGAATTCTTTCTGATCATCCGGTGGCTCTGGTAGACCGTATTCCACGGATCATCCGCATCCGGATAGCGTTTGATCGGCGCATGCGTCCAGTAGGTACGGCTCTCGATCTCTACAAAACGGTCATTCCGGATCGCTGCCGCAAGAATCAGGCACATATCATGCGCTGTCGTGTAATGATCCGGGTCCGTAAGGCCGGACGGGTTGTCAAAATGCGTATTCGTGCATCCAAGCTCTGCCGCGCGTTCATTCATCATAGCGACAAATACGTCCGCATCGCTCATCCCCGCCTCTTTTCGTTCCGGAAATTTTGCGCCGACATGCTCTGCAAGCGCATTCGCCACCTCGTTTGCCGACTTGAAAAGAAGGCTGTACAGGCAGTCCCTGACGGTAAGCTGATCCCCGGCTGACGCACCGATGATCGTCGCGTTGTCCTCGCCGAGCGTGACCGCGGAATGAGAAAATGTTACCATCTCCTCCAGCGACGCGCAGTTTTCCAGCGTGAGAAGCGCAGTCATTACCTTGGTAATGGACGCAGGATAATAGGCGGTATCCGCATTTTTCCCATACAGAATCGTCCCCGTATCCGCATCCATGACGCAGGCGCCCTCCGCGGTGACAGAAACATTCGACGGCCAGGTTTCCTCAGCAAAAGAAGTCACAGGCAGGGCTGTGACAAGAACGGATGCAAGCAAAAGTATGCATGCAATGAATTTTCCTGATAGTCTCAATTTATTCATAATGAAAATGGACGGGCTGTTATACCCGTCCTCACATTATACTTGAATTCACAAATTATGTAAAGCGCCGCGCTTTTCAGGCGGCTTTCTCCGGCTCCAGAGGCTCGATCTCCGCGCGGAAAATATGGCGGATAAAGAGAATGCTCAGAAGAAAAGCCACGATCTCGGCCAGCGGAAACGCCCACCAGACCGCAAACAGTCCCTTCCATTTCGCAAACAGGAATGCCGCCGGCAGAAGAATCACAAGCTGGCGGATAACCGACACGCACAGGCTCAGCATGCCGTGGCCGAGCGCCTGGAACATGGAAGAGCAGATGATATTGAAGCCCGCGAGTACAAACGCGAGGCTGATCGTGCGGAGTGCCGGCACACCGATCTCCAGCATCTGATCCGACGCGGAAAACAGTGTAAGCAGCCAGTCGGCACCAATGTTAAACAGTATCGTTCCAACTGCCATAATTACAAAGGAATAGAAATTTCCGAGCTTGAAAATACGCCGCATACGCTCCGGCTTACGCGCACCGTAATTGTAGGCGATCATCGGCACAATTCCGTTGTTCAGACCGAAGATCGGCATAAACACAAAGCTCTGAAGCTTGAAATATACGCCGAATACCGCAGTTGCCGTCGAGGAAAAAACGATCAGGATCTTATTCATGCCGAATGTCATCACCGATGCGATGGACTGCATGATGATCGACGGGATGCCGACCGCGTAGATGTCCGCTATGATGCGTCCTGCAGGTTTCAGATAACGCGGTGCAAAGCAGATCTCCGGGTTCTTATTCAGGTTCAGATACAGGCCGACACCTGCAGCAACCCACTGACCGATCACCGTGGCAAGCGCCGCACCCGTTACGCCCAGCTTCGGAAATCCGAAGAGACCAAAGATCATGATCGGATCCAGAATGATATTGATGACCGCTCCCACGCCCTGGCTGATCATGGAATAAAGCGTCCGTCCGGTCGCCTGCACCAGACGCTCAAAGGTCACCTGAAACGCAAAGCCTCCGCACAGGAAGGTGACGACGGACAGATACTGAATGCCGTATTCAATGATCTGTGCGTCCTCCGTCTGTGTTCTGAAGAAGAGCTCCGTAAACAGGATACCAAGGAGCATAAAAAACAGCATGTTGCAGAAGGTCAGGAAAATTGCGTTCCCGGCCGTCCTGTTGACGTTTTCTCCGTCTCCCTCTCCAAGCTTTTTGGATAATCTCGCGTTGATGCCGACGCCGGTTCCCACCATGATCGCAATCATCAGTGACTGCACGGGAAATGCCAGCGATACGGCAGTCAGCGCGTTTTCATTCAGCATTGCAACAAAGATCGAGTCAACGATATTATAAAGTGCCTGTACGAGCATGGAAATCATGATCGGCACGGACATGGTGAGGATCAGCCGGTTGCACGGCATGACCCCCATCTTGTTTTCAGCAGCAGCCGGTTCCCCGGATCCGCTTCCCTCAGGCAGTGGCTGGTTTTTCAGTTTTGTTTCTTTTTCCATCCGGTTTCCTTTCTCTTCCGACTGCATTTTCCCATGCACCGGAACGGGCATCGGATTGCTCCGATGCCCGGTTTCTGTCTATATTCCGTATCTCTGTTGTGATTACAGGATGCCGCCGATCGCTGCGATAAGCGGTGCAAACACAAGAGAAATGATCGTCATCAGCTTGATCAGGATGTTGATGGACGGTCCCGAGGTATCCTTGAACGGATCACCTACGGTATCACCTACAACAGCTGCCTTGTGCGGATCAGAACCCTTTCCGCCAAATGCGCCGCCCTCGATGTACTTCTTCGCATTATCCCATGCGCCGCCTGCGTTGGAAAGGAAGATTGCCATAAGCACACCGGTAACGAGCGCGCCGGCAAGCATACCGCCAAGCGCCTCCGGTCCGAGTACGATACCCATAGCGATCGGAGCGATAACAGCGAGGATGCCCGGTCTGATCATCTCGCGAAGCGCTGCTCTGGTAGAGATATCAACGCACTTCGTATAGTCCGGCTTTGCCTTCTCTTCCATGATGCCCGGAATCTCGCGGAACTGACGGCGAACCTCTTCGATCATGGAGTGTGCTGCCTTGGAAACGGAAGCCATCGTCCAGGATGAGAATACGAACGGAAGCATACCGCCGACAAAGAGTCCGATGATAACATACGGATCAATGATATTGATTGTCGTAATGCCTACAACCTCAGAGTAGGAAACGAACAGTGCAAGTGCAGTAAGCGCTGCAGAGCCGATCGCAAATCCCTTACCCATAGCTGCGGTCGTGTTGCCGACTGCGTCGAGCTGGTCCGTGATCTCACGAACAGAATGATCCAGATGGCTCATCTCTGCGATACCGCCTGCGTTATCCGCGATCGGACCGTAAGCATCAACCGCAACGGTGATACCGGTCGTGGAAAGCATGCCGACAGCCGCAAGCGCGATGCCGTAGATGCCGCTGAAATAGTAAGCTACAAAAATACCGATTGCTACGAAAATGATCGGAAGCGCGGTGGACATCATACCTACGGAAATACCCGTAATAATGTTCGTTGCGGAACCGGTCTGGGAATCCTCAGCGATTCTCTTAACAGATGCATAATCGCCGGAGGTATAAACCTCGGTGATCTTACCGATCGCAAGGCCTACGATCAGACCTGCGATGATCGCGATCGCCGCGTTCATGTTGCCGAATACCATATTGGAAAGTACAAAGGAAGCTACGATCACAACTGCTGCCGCGAAGTAGGATCCCATATTAAGAGCTGCTGCCGGGTTCTTGCCCTCGCCGCCCTTTACAAACATGCTGCCGATGATCGCAGCTACAATGCCGATACCGGACAGAACAAGCGGGAATACCGCGCCTTCCGCCCCGAAAGCAAGCGCGCCAAGCGTAATCGCAGATACGATCGCGCCTACATAGGACTCAAACAGGTCAGCACCCATGCCGGCTACGTCACCTACGTTATCACCTACGTTATCAGCGATAACTGCCGGGTTTCTCGGATCATCCTCCGGAATGCCTGCCTCAACCTTACCTACAAGGTCCGCGCCAACGTCAGCAGCCTTCGTATAGATACCGCCGCCCACACGTGCAAAAAGCGCGATGGAGGAAGCACCAAGCGAGAAGCCCATGACAACGTTTGCATCTTCTGTGATCAGATAGATAACCGCGCAGCCCAGAAGGCCAAGACCTACCACGCACATACCCATAACGGAACCGCCTCTGAAGGCAACCTGAAGTGCCTTTGCCATTCCGCCGTCCTTTGCTGCGGCTGCCGTGCGTACGTTAGCATGCGTAGCAACGTCCATGCCGAGGTAGCCGGCAAGTACGGATGCACATGCGCCAAGTACGAAGCATACAGCAGTGATCCAGGAGCCGAGGCCAATTCCGATGCACAGGAACAGTACCGCTATAAAAATAACGAGTACTCTGTACTCTGCGAACAGGAATGCCTTAGCGCCGGTGTGGATTGCGTGCGCCAATTCCTGCATGCGGTCATTTCCTGCCGGCTGGCTTTTTACGAAGCTGATCATAGCAAACGCAAAAACCAGGGCAAGCACTGCCGCTGCAATTGCAAAATAAATACCCATATCTTTCTCCCTTACTAAAAAAATTTACAGACGAGAACGGCCTGCGCTTCTGCAGGCCCCGCTCGTGCTATTATATCCAATCAGTCTGTCTTTTTCAAGGACAATTTCACTTTTTCATGAGGTTCTGCCGTGATATTTGACGCCCTTATGATAGGAACGCGTCCCGCTCTCCCCGTAAGCTGCCGGAAATCATGAGAGAATACCGCTCTCCCGGATCGCAGATACTGCCTTTTTCAGCTCCTCCGCAGGCAATGTCAGCGCAAAACGCACATATCCTTCTCCGGACGGGCCGAAGCTCTTTCCCGGCGTGCAGATCACACCTGCCCGTTCCATAAGAGTCATGCAGAATTCCATGCTGTCCGAATAGCCTTCCGGAAGCGGAGCCCAGACAAACATGCTGCCGTGACTGTCCGGTACCTCCCAGCCGATCTCCCGAAGCCCTCCGCAGAACGCATTTCTGCGCGCCTCATAGACGCCGCATTGTTCCTTGACGCCATCAAGCGGGCCGGTAAGCGCCGCGACCGCTGCCTTTTGTATAGGAAGAAACATGCCGAAATCGATCTGGGTCCGCAGTTTCTTACATGCCGCAATAACATCACTTCTTCCAACCAGAAAGCTGATGCGGGCGCCTGTTACATTAAAGCTCTTGCTGAGGGAGAAAAATTCTACCGCAATCTCCTCCGCGCCCCTGTAATTAAAAATACTGCCGCCCTTCACGCCGTCAAAAATAATGTCGCTGTAGGCGTTGTCATGTACAAGCAGAATATCGTACTTTCTGCAGAACGCGATAATTTCTGCATATAGCTCCGGTGTCCCCACGCTTCCGACCGGATTTGCCGGAAGCGATACGATCATGAGCTTTGCCTTCTTGGCAATGTCCTCCGGAATCTCCGATACGTTCGGCAAAAACCCGTTTTCCTTTGTCAGCTTATAAAAATACGGTACACCGCCGCCGAGGCGCATACCGGTCATAAATACCGGATAACAGGGATCCGGAAGCAGCACCGTATCACCGTCATTTAAAAGTGCCAGCCCCATGTGACCGATTCCATCCTGGCTTCCGTTAAAAGTCATTACCTGCTCCGGCGTGATCGTCTCTACGCCAAATCTTCTTTTATAATAAGAACAAACCGCTTCCAGAAGCTCCGGAATATCGCGCAGCGCGTATTTCCAGTTGGCGTCCTCTGCCGCCGCGCTGATCAGCGCCTCCTTAATATGCGGAAACGGAACAAAGTCCGGCGTTCCCACGGACAGATTATAAAACTTCCTGCCCTTTGCCTCCTCCGCAATACGTTTGTTATTCAGTTCAGCAAAAATCTCTTCTCCAAACAGATCAAGCCGTTTTGAAAACTCCATGATCCCAATATCCCCCTTGCGTGAAATTTGGTACAGTTTATCACGATGAAGTGCTAAACGCAAGTGCTTTTCCTGTCTGCCGCGCGCTTCGAAAGATGACGGCAGATGTGAAAGCCGATCACGCCGGAAGCAATCCCCACGGCAATGCCACCGAAAATATCCGTCGGATAGTGGACATACAGGTACAATCTGGAACCTGCGATCAGGACTGCCACTAAAAGCGCCGCCTTCCAGAGCTTTTTTGATCCGCTCAGATACAGCGCCGCCACCACGGCAAAGGATGCCGCCGTATGCCCCGAAGGAAACGAAAAATCATCCGGCCTTCCGATCAGAAGTTCGACTGCTGTATTCACATCGAAGGGTCTGCTTCTCGCCACAAGCGGCTTCAGGATCAGGTTGCAAAGAAACACATCCGTCAGCAGCGCCGTCAAAACCACTGCTCCGGTTCTCCTCATTTTCGGAAGGATCAGCAGCACGGCGGTCAGGATGATCCAGATCAGCCCGCTGTCTCCAAGCCCTGTGATAAGCGGCACAAGAAAATCGCCGGCCGGCGTGCGAAGCGTTTGTACCCAGTCCAGAAACCTTAACTCCATTTTTCATCTCTCTTTCTCAAAATATGCAGCAATATTATACCAGTCTTATTGGTCTTAAGATACAGGATTTTTGCTTCTATCGCTGAATAGCTGCCGAAAGCGGAAATATTGGCAAACCGGATGACAGACGGATGCCGGCGGAGAGCATGCCACGAGAAATGTCACAAGGGAATGCCATGAGACGTGCCGGGCTTCCAAATAACGCATTGAAAATACCGCAAAATATGATATAATAACTTCGCTGTTACCAAAATAACAGCTTATCCACAAAGTTCGCGCGGTATCCACAGAGAATTTGCTTTGGGATGTGCCGAAAACAATCACATACGTCTCTGTAGCTCAGCAGGATAGAGCGTTCGCCTCCTAAGCGAAAGGCCAGCGGTTCGAATCCGCTCAGGGACGCCAGTAAACAATGCTGTAAGCCTTTATTGATAAGGGTTTACAGTTTTTTTATTCTTCTGTGTCTACGCTCCGCTTCGGTCGGCGCTAAAGCCGCCATGGAGATTGCAGAGGTCATTGAAGCAAAAGAAATACAACGATTACGGACAGAAGTTCTACTGTACCGAAAACATTGAACTTACAAAAGAGTGGGCTTGCCCTGTAAAAAATGGTGGTTGCTCCAATCAGTATCTCCTGACGCTGGATGAAATTTTGATAAAAAGCATTGTGGGTAAGGTGCTACTCAGGATTGTCATTCTGAAACCAGATCATCATCCAGCAGAAAATCAATGATGCCAATATTCAGAATCCCATTATCATCGTACCAACGTTTATGGATGTCGTGGCGAACAATAATTTTGGGGAAGGAATCCCCTGTCAGCGCAAAAGGCTTATTTTCCGTAAGACTCTTGTCTTCCGTTCCCAGAGCATAGGCAGATTGAATGTAGGTCCTTTTCCCTCCGGAATTAGCAACAAAATCAATCTCCCTCGCCACCCGTGAGTTTTTCCCCTGCGCGTTCTTTTCTGTAGAATACACAATTCCGATGTCAACTGCGCAGTCCCGGATAATCAGCTCATTATAGATGATATTTTCCATAATATGCGTCATTTCCTGCTGCCGGAAGCCAATTCTTGCGTTTCGGAGACCAATGTCCTCACAATAATACTTATTAGGATAGTCAAAGTAGTTTTTGCCTTTCACATCCCAGCGCTTACATTCAGCAAATAAAAAGGCGTCAGCCAGATAATCCATATAGGATTTTATCGTATTCAATGCGACAATATTCTCACCACAACGCTTCTGTTTTGTATTTATGGTGTCGGAAATACGTGTAGGATTCGTAAGTGAACCAACAGAGGAGCAGAGCAAATCAAGGATGGCCGACAGTACATCCTCCCGTTTTATATGTTTCCGCTCCACGATATCTTTCAGATAAACCTCAGGGAACAACGAACTGAGATAGGTCATCTTAGCTGCGTCATTTGGACGTGACAGAATCAGCGGCATACCACCGTAGAAGGCGAAATTATCGAATGCTTCACCCTTATCTCCCCCAACAGCTGAATAGTATTCTGCAAAGCTAAGCGGATGCACACGAATTTCGTCACTGCGGCCGCGAAATTCAGTGAGGATATCAGATGACAGCATTTTTGAATTGCTTCCTGTGACATAGATATCCAAATTGGACAGGGATCTCATGTCATTGAGGGCATCATAAAACGTAATTTTCTTACCACCGGGATTGTAAGGATTTGCTATTTCATCAGACATCTGAATTTCGTCAACAAACAGATAAAATTGCTCTTTTCTGCCCTCTGTCAGCTCCCTTACAGCCTTTGTAAGCTCCAAGGGATTGCGGAATCGAATATCCTTTGCAAGATCAAGCTCAAAAGATAAAATATGATCCGCCTGTACACCCTGGTCAATCAGGTAGTCCCGAAACAGGTTGCGCAGCAGATATGATTTTCCGCAGCGGCGGATGCCGGTAATGATTTTCACCTGCCCATCCCACATAAACGATATGAGTTTATTCAAATAACGATCTCGTTTAATTTCCATGCGATCCTCCTCATTGAAAACTTCCATATTTTATTGCGCTACTTTTCAATGAGAATTATACATCCCGCAAAATACAAAAGCAAGCAGAGTGTTGAACTGTTGCTCATATTTGAAAACACTTCCCAAAATTCTGTTTCTCACAGGCGGGATAATGCCCGGAATGCCGCCGGGCTCTGTCCGGTGCTGCGGCGAAAGAGCTGCGCAAAACGGCTGGGATTCTGATAGCCCACAATCTGAGCGATCCGGCCTATGGGCAGATCGGTATTCACCAGCAGCTGCTCCGCACGCTCCATCCGCTGCCCCTGAATATACTGCGTGACAGTACAGCCGTATCGGGTATGAAAGGTGTCCTTTAGCTTGGAGACGCCCATACAGCCGATGCGGGCAAGGCGTTCCAGCGGCAGCCGGTCCGCGCAATGGGCAGTGATATAGGCAGCCACATCCGCCAGCATCCGCTCATCCTCCGGCGTCAGTACCCGCCTGGAGATTGGGTGGGCGCGGTGCCGTTCCACCACCAGCGCTACAGCTTCCGCTACCTTTCCGTCATAAAAAAGCCTGGCGGCAAGCCCTTCGCCCCGGTAGTCCCGGACCTCTTTCAGCAGACGGACCATCTCCGGAAAGTGCTCCGTCTGGTCCAGAGACTGAAAGGACTCCAGCAGGCTCTGGAACTCCTCCGGGAACTGACGGCGGAGGTAGTCCTGATAGTAGGCCGGGGTGATTTCAATGCCGATGGATACGATGGGAACCCGGCGATGAATCAGCGCCCGGTATGGTTCCCGCCCGCCGATAAAGCTCTTGACACAGCCTGACACTAGCCGACGGCAGGGAGAGAATTCCTCCCCGGAGATCGATTCGTACCAGGTGACGCTCAGACTCTCAGGCCAGTGGAACTCCAGAAGCTGGTCCTCGAAAAAAAAGAAATCGTGAATTTTGATCATATACAGATCCTGCTGCCCATAGGTCCAGAAATAGCCGCTTCCGCCGGGACCGGCCTGCCGCCAGCACAGGCCCATGCCCCCATACCTCTGATTGTCCGGCTCCGGCACAAAGCCATGCTCCGCCATGGCCCCGGCATATTGCTCATCCAATACATTGCAGTTATACATTCTGACGCGCCTCCTTCGTCCCGATCAGCCGAATCCATGCCCCGATCAGCCGCACGGGTATTTCAAACCTTGTCTCTGTGACAGACAGGACGTATGCTGTTATTTAGTTAGCATTTACTAACCAAAGTATCATATCCGGCCGGTATCGTCAAGGCTGGTAAGGGAGGAGTGCAATATGCAACAGAAAAAAACAAGTCCGGTCAGGCTTTTGCTCGGGTGGGCCGGACCGGAGAAGAAATGGCTGATCGGGTCGGTACTGTGTGCCTTTGGAAGCGGACTGCTGGCGATCACTGCCTACCTGGGACTGTACCGTCTGATGGATGCAGTACTGTCCGGCTCCTGCACCCCGGCGGTGATCGCGGACTGCGCCGTTTTTGTGATGGCGGGCACCGTAGGACGGATGGTGCTTCTGGGAGCATCCGGGGTGCTGTCTCATAAGGGAGCCTATGGCGCCCTGTTCCTGGTGCGGTGCATGGTTACGGAGCATCTGGCAAAGGTGCCCCTGGGCGCACTGGACGAGCGGAGCACGGGAGCAGTCAAGACCGTGCTTAACGAGGATATCGAAAAGCTGGAACTGTTTCTGGCCCACAACCTGCCGGAGTTCGTAGCCTATCTCACCGGCCCGGTGGTGATCTTCCTCTATCTGCTGTCGGTCAACGTTCCTCTGGCGCTGATCTCTCTGCTTCCCCTGCCTCTGGCAGGAATTGTGATGGGCGTGATCTTTGGCCGCATGAAGGGGATTTTGGAGGATGTCAACCGCTCCCTGGTAAGCTTCAATTCGGTAATGATCGAGTATGTCTCCGGGATGCGGCTCATCAAGGCCTACGATATGGGGAGCCAGTCGTTTCAAAAGTTCTCCCACGCTATTGCGGAGGAAAACCGGGTCTGGAATCTGGTGACTCATAAAACCGCGCCGCCCTATGCTGCCTTCCTGCTGCTTGTGGAATGCGGTATGCTCCTGATGATCCCCGCAGGGGGACTTATGTTTCTCCGGGGCTCGGTAAGCGCCAGTGTGTTTCTTCTCTTTGCCTATGTGGGAGGTATGTACCTGACGGAGATCCTGCCGCTCCAGAAGATGTCCACCTCTTTTGCCCAGGCCCGCAGCGGTGTGGAAAAGGTGCGGGAGATACTGGAACTTCCGGTCTTTGAAGGAGGCGGCTCTTTTCCGGAGGAGAGCAGCATTGCGCTTGATCAGGTGACCTTCTCCTATGATGGAAAGACGGATGTACTGCGGGATTGTTCTCTGTCGGTAAAGCAGGGGGAAAAGATGGCCCTGGTAGGCGTATCCGGTGCGGGCAAGAGTACCATCATCCAGCTGATCTCCCGCTTTTACGATACAACAAAGGGAGAAGTCCGCATTGGAGGCCGGAATGTCAGAGACATTTGCTACGAGGAGCTGCTCGCACACATCTCCATCGTGTTTCAGAAGACCTTCCTCACACGGGACAGTGTGTTGGAAAATATCCGTATGGGCACGCAGGCCACGCTGGAACAGGTCCGGGAAGCCGCCCGTCTGGCACAGATCGACGACTTCATCCTGTCTCTGCCCCAGGGCTACGACACAAAAGTTGGGGCCATGGGTTCGCGTTTTTCCGGCGGGGAGCGCCAGCGCATCGCCATTGCCCGTGCTATTTTGAAGGATGCTCCCATTCTCATTCTGGATGAGGCGACCTCCGCCGCTGATCCGGAGAATCAGGTGGAGATCGACCGGGCCATCAAAAACCTCTGCCGGGGCAAGACCGTGCTGATCGTGGCACATCGGCTGGGGGCGGTAAAGATGTGTGACAAGGTGGCGGTAGTAGAGGATCATACCATTGCCTGCTGCGGAACCCATGAGGAGGTACTTGAGAAAAACGCTTACTACCGCAAAGCCTGGGCCGACTATCGGGCGGCAAGGGCTATTACCTATTCCGTGAAAGAAGGAGGACAAGATGATGAATAAATCGCCGTTTTGCAAAAACAGGGCTTTTTATCTTGGCGTAGCGCTGACCGTATTGGAGGGCATTCTCTCCGGGTGCAGTTATCTGTTCATCTACATCGTCCTCACCGCCCTGGCGTCGGGAACGCTTACCGCCGGGATGGTGGGTAGCGTTACCGCTGTTCTTGCCGCTATTTTCCTGATGCGTCTGGTCATTTACAGCACCGGGTACACGCAGGTCCAAATCGGCGGAGCATCAGTATCCAGGCGATTACGGCTGTTTCTGGGCGATAAGCTTAAGAGGATCCCCCTGGCGCGCTTTACCCAGGGGCAGGTTGGGCAATATGTGAACACCATGATCAGCGATGTGAGCAGCTATGAGAAAATCCTGACTCATTCCAGCGGGAACATTATCAAAAATGCCACGCTCTCCGCAATGCTGGTGGGCTTTGTCTGTACCGTCTGGCTGCCGGCAGGCCTGATCCTGCTGACGGTCGTCGCACTGCTGATTCCCGATCTGTGGCTGTCCTTCCGGGTGGTAAAGATATATGGCGTGGCGAAAAACCAGGTCAGTGCCGAAACGGTGAGCGGGATTGTGGAATACATCGACGGCATCCAGATGTTCCGGGCATACAATATGGGCGGTGTGAAAAACCGGACTGTCACCCAGGCTATGGAGGCGTTCAGCCGGGTGTGCTATCAGTACGAAGCCAGGGGAATCCCCATCGGATTTGGCTACAACATCATCAGCTGGGGCAGTGTGCCGCTCATCATGATGCTGGCCTCAGACCCCTGGGCGGCGGGAGCGCTCAGCGGCGTGGATTATCTGATGTGTATAACGTATAATAAAAATACCAAAAAACGGAAATAAAAATCCTCTAAAA
>JAUNHA010000079.1 GCA_030524135.1 Eubacteriales bacterium | reverse complement strand
AATTTGATTTAGTTATGAAAATATTGACGGAACTTGAAGTGGATAAATATTTAGATTTAGTGGTGAGTGGTGAATTTTTCGAGAGGAGTAAACCTGATCCGGCTATTTATATAAATACATGCAAACGTTTAAACGTTGCACCGCAAGATGTTTTGGTTATTGAAGATTCAACAGTGGGAATAAGGGCAGCGCATGATGCCGGGGTAGAAGTGGCAGCATTGATTGATGATAGGTATGGATTTGACAGAAGTCTTGCAGATCATGAAATTGCTTCTATTTTGGAATTAAAAAAATTGATTGATGTGTCTTAAGTAGATAGAAGATAAAAACCCCGCAGGCAAGTAACTTCATCGTTACCGGCCTGCGGTTTTTTAAAATGGAACAGCTGTACTCTGGCGAAGCCTGTTTAAAATATGCTTTAAAACTTTCTCCAGGTTCCGCGTGCAAACAGCAGCATGATCGGAAAGATCTCCAGTCTGCCGATCAGCATATCGGCGCTTAAGACAAGCTTGCTGAACGCGGAATATCCGGAATAATTTCCGACGGTTCCCACCATGCCGAGACCGGGACCGATGTTGTTAAAGGTGGCAGCTACGGCGGAATAATCCGTGATCCAGTCTGTGGTGTCCGGAGCCAGCAGCATCAGGGATACTGCAAAGATAACCATGTAGATAAAAAAGTATGCCGAGGTGGAGCGGAGCACGGCAGGCTCGACCGGCTTTCCGTCCATATGCACCTGGCGGACGATGCCCGGGTGCAGGAAAGAGGCCAGTTCTCTTGTATAGCTGCGGAAGAGCAGGATCAGACGGGAGACTTTCAGTCCGCCGCCGGTAGAGCCCGCGCAGGCACCGCAGAACATCAGGAGAACGAGGATTCCCTGGGAAAAATTCGGCCAGAGATTTACATCCGTTGTGGCATATCCGGTCGTCGTGATAATCGAGCCGACGTGGAAAGCCGAGGTCTGCAGCGCTTCCGGAATGGAGCTGTATACACCCCGGCTCAGAAGATTTATTGTGATCATGAGGATCGCTGCGCCAATGATGAGAAGATACCAGCGCACTTCCTCGATCTTAAGGGCAAGCCCTGCCTTATGGATAAACAACAGGTAATAAAAGTTGAAGTTCACACCGAATGCAATCATGGCAATGGTGATCACATTCTGCTGTGCGACCGTGTAGGTGGCGCAGCCGCTGTTGAGTATACTGAAACCGCCGGTGCCCGCTGCACCGAAGGAAATGCAGAGCGCGTCAAACAGGGGCATTCTCAGAAGAAGCAGGATCATGATGGTAAGAACCGTCATTGCCGCATAGATTCCATACAGGATCTTTGCGGTATCCCTGGCGCGCGGGACGAGCTTTGAAATGGAAGGTCCCGGGCTTTCCGCCTTCATCAGGTTCATCTGGGATCCGCCCGCAAACGGCAGGAGCGTCAGCATGAATACAAGAATTCCCATTCCGCCGATCCAGTGCATAAAGCTGCGCCACAAAAGCAGCCCGTGCGGAAGCTTTTCCACATCTGTCAGGATGCTGGCTCCGGTGGTCGTAAGTCCGGAGACCGTCTCAAAGAACGCGTCACAGACGCTGCCGACTGAACCGCTCAGAAGAAACGGGAGCATTCCTGTCAGAGAGAGCACGATCCACACAAGACCTGTTGCGACAAAGCCCTCTCTGGTCTGAAATTCGGCCTTGTCTGCAGGACGCAGGCAGAGGAGGGAACCCAGCAGCGCGCACAAAAGGATCGTAATGATATAAGGGAGCAGGGCTTCCCCGTAGATCAGAGCGCACAGGAGCGGAAGCAAAAGGAATGCTGCCTCTACCTTAAGTGCTGATCCGATGATATAAGCAATAATTCGAATACTCATTGGTCTGCCGGTCCTATGCTAAAATTCCATGCAGGGTCGAAAGCCCCTGATCCATGGTTACGATAATGACGGAATCTCCGGGCATGATCATATCCTGTCCGCCCGGGATGATGAAGTGCCCGTCACGGATCAGTGCTGCGACAAGCAGGTTCTTCTTCAGATTCAGATCAATAAACGGAATGCGGCAGAGCAGGGGATCGTCTGTTGCCTTGTATTCTACGATTTCAACCCGGTTATCAAGATACCGGTAAAGTGTCTCCACGTTTCCGCCCGCACCGTCGGCAAGCGCCCGCACATACTGAGCGATCAGGTCTGCGCACAGAAGCTTTGGAAATACGACGGAATCAATATCCAGTGCATCGATCAGCTCTCCAAGATCCGCGCGGCTCACTTTGGTGATGACCTTTGCATCAGAGATGTTTTTTGCATAGGTTGCGATCACGATATTTTCTTCGTCGATACCGGTCAGCGGTACAAAGGCGTCAGCCTGTCCCATTCCATGCTTCATCAGGAATTTCCGGTCGGTGCCGTCACCGCAGATGATCTCCGCTTTCGGAAAATACTCAGACAGCTGCTGGCAGCGCTCCGGCTTGTTTTCAATGATGCGGACCCGGCGTCCGTGGCGAAGAAGCTCTTCGGTCAGATAATAGGAAATCGTGCCTCCACCGGTGATCAGACAGTTCTGAGCCGGTTTGCTGGGAAGTCCGATCCACTGCAGGAAGCTCGTCATTTCCTCAAGCGTTGCGACAAAGGAAATGTCGTCGTCTCCGCTGATCACAAAAGAACCGGACGGGATGGTGAGCGCACTGCCGCGTGCCACGACGCAGGCGAGCAGATTGCGCCCTGTCTGCCGCCGGAGCTCCTGAAGACTCAGTCCCACAAGGCGGGAAGTGGATTTCACATGAATGTTAAAGATGACGACCTTGCCGTTTGCAAAGGAATCGAGACGGCTCAGCGCGGGATACTGCAGCAGTTTATAGATTTCCACAGCGGCAAGATGCTCCGGATTGATGATTTTCCAGAGCCCGAGCTTTTGCTTTAAAAATTCAGTTTCCCTTGAGTAGAGTGGATTGCGCACGCGGGCGATCGTGCGGACCCTGCCGACGCGTTCCGCGATCAGACAGGAGAGCAGGTTGAGCTCGTCAGAAGGGCTGACGGCAATGAAAATATCTGCCTTGTCAAGGCCGGCTTCCCGCAGCATATTGATGTCGGCGCCGTTTCCGCAGAGCGGAAGAATAT
>JAUNHA010000078.1 GCA_030524135.1 Eubacteriales bacterium | reverse complement strand
TTCCAAAAAAATACATGCAAAAACACATTGTATCGGAACTTTTCACTAAAACATTCCATCCCTGATACAATGTGTTTTTTATTTGCGTTACAGATCAGTATTAAAGTGCTGGCGGTGCGTCCGAAATCGGTCCGCTGCCCCCTTCCGGCGTTACCGGCGCAGCTGTTTCAGCCGGCGCAGGTGCCGGTGCCGGAGCTGCCGTTGTCTGCGGTGCCTCTGTCGGAGCAGGGGCCGGCGCAGGTGCAGCCGTTGTGGTCTCACCCGGTCCCGGCTGGACTGCCTGCTCCGTGGCTGCAGTCGTCTGCACTGCCGTTACTCCCGGACCTCCGTTTACACCGGTCTCATACTGCGGTTCCGGATTCTGCGGTACATCCGAGATCACATCCGTCGGAAGCGGCTCTGTTTCAGCCGGCGCGGTCGTCTGCGGCACTGTCTCCGCAGGAGCCGTCGTTGCCGGAACCGTCGCCGCCGGCGCATCCGTATAGTACTCGATATGACCGGAATAATAGGTGTTGTGGTCAAGCTCGTCGCTCACCGTCTCGCCGTTTTTCTTGATCACAAGATTGGTTACCCACTGGGACCCCTTCGTGCCCCTTGTCGGTTTTCTGTCGCTTCCCGGCTCGATGAGCTTTCTTACGACGTCGATATCCTTCACCTTTTTCGAGCTTAGCTCAAACGTATATCCGTCCTTCAGTACAGGTCTTCCATAAATGGAGATCGTTACCTCCCGGTTGGCGTAATGCGCACGGATACCGATGGAATAAGATCCCTCATTGGAATATCCGGCCTTTGAAGCAACGTTTGCAAAGCGGTAATCCGGGCCGCCCCAGCTTACCGTCGCGTCGTATCCCGGCGTAACGTAAGAAGGCTCAAACGTATGGGACTGACGCTTTGTCGTCTTAAGACCGGCTCTGAGCACGGCATTGTACAGCGTGGTGGAAACCTGGCAGATACCTCCGCCGACTTCCTGAACGACCTCACCCTCATTATATGCGGCTGCAGCGCCGTATCCCTTCGCCTCGGTTCTCTGTCCGACAACGTTGTTAAAGGAGAACTCTGCTCCCGGCGTCAGAATCGTACCGTTGATCGCCTCGCAGGCAAGCTGGATATTTTTGTTTCTGACGGAATTGCTCGTCGTCTTTGTCGTAAAGCTTCCGATGATCTTATACTCGGATGCCGCAGTCGCCTCCTCAGCGGAAAGCGTATGACCCGGCACCGTGATCCTTGCGGAAAAATCTCCGGAAGCAGCCGCTGCCGCTACCGCATCTGCAAGCGCAGCCTTATCCACTTCAAATCCGGACTGGGCGCCCTCCATGATAAATTTATCATTCGCCTTGTCATAGGATCCGATGCTACCGCCCTTCGGCATCTTGTACCACATCGTGGACGCGTCCTGCGCAACGCTGTTTGCCGCCGCGCCAAGATCATCAAACTGAAGCACGTAGGTCTTCGCCGCATCGGTTTCCGTATAAGCCGCATTATCGCTTTCGATCTGGGAAAGCACGGTATTCAGGGCTTCTGCCACAAGGTCCGGAACGGCAATTTCATTTGTTACGGTGATTGCTGCCGGCGTCTGTGCCTGCTCCGCCGCTTCTGACGGAAGGCTGTCCGGATTCTCCGCATCGCCAATCGTTGCCGCCTCCGTCGTCTGGTTCGCATCGACGGTCGGCGTTACGGTCGCACCAACATCCGCATTATCGTTTACGATCGCCATATTCCAGCTGTAGTACTGAGCAACTTCATCCCTGACCTCCGAAATCGTCTTTCCCTGAAGGGAAAGCATCGCGCCCGAAGGTGTTTCCGAAGAGGCCTCTGCAGAAGTTTCTCCGCTCTCTTCACTCTCCGCCGCAGAGCTTCCGCTGTCCTCTCCTGCGGTTTCTGCTGCTGTGAGCTTTTCTTTTGCCTCCGGAAGAAGCGAAAGATCGAGATAAGCCTCCCCGCGGATCACATCCGCTGCAAGCGTCTCTTCAGTCGAAGCTTCCTCGGAAAGACTGCTCTCCGTCGGCTGCCGGCCATCCTTTTTTCCGTTCACAAGAAGGAAGATACAGAGTACCGCGATCAGAACGACCGCACCGATTCCCACATAAAGAATTGGGCCGGACCCGTTCCTGTTCCCGTTTTTCCGGTTTTTGCCTCCGGAAGCGCCGGTGCTTCCGTTTTTTGTTCCGCTTCCTCCGGTCCTGCCGCCATACTGCGTCTCACGGCGCACGGTAGTTTCACGTGTACTCTCTGCCTTATCCGCAGCGGCATTTCTCTGTCTGGCGCTGTTTCTCGCAACTTCCTGCGCTTCCCTGCTGCGCGGGCCTCTGGCTCTGTGTCCGCCCTCGCTGCCTCTCTTTGCTCTTGTGGTTCTCTCATTGCTCTGAGCCATTTCATACCTCATTACCCGGTCAGACCGGTTTCTTACTTCGATCAGTTTCCTGTCCGCAAACCCTGAATCGCCGCCCCAGAAACTGGAGCGGCTGTCTTTGTCGTATCAGCACTGACTGTGCCTTCTTATGAATCCTGTTTAAGCGCCCTGATACATGTACTTGATCAGGCGCTCCACGTCTTCCTTATCTCTGGCTACGAGATCCAGTTCCTTGATGTAGCCGTTCGAGAAGATGCTCGCCATGCTCAGGTACTGGCTGAGCTTTGACTTCAGGTTGATGCGGTCTCCTTCCGGAGAGATCAGCTCTACCGGGCCCTTGCACGCATCTATTACCTTAAAAAAACTTTCAACATCCGAAATGTTTTCGATTTTCATTTTACTGCCTCCTTGCAGATATGGCAGGACAGATTATATCCTGCACCTATTCCAACACTTTCCTATTATAGCAGATAGGCATCTGCAAAACAAGGAAAGCCACCGCGATTTTTCTATTTTCCGTCTTCCTGATGCAGGGCACCGCATCCCTCAGCTTCATTCTGTCTGCGCGCGGCATTCAAGGCAGCGCTGCGTCCCGCAAGGCGTGCATATGTCTGCTCACGCAATAGCGTATACAGAACGGAAAGCAGGGGAATAAAAACAAGCATCCCCATAATGCCGAACATGGACCCGCCGAGCGTCACTGCACAAAGTACCCAGATCGCCGGAAGCTCCACGGAATTTCCCACGACCTGCGGATAGATGAGAT
>JAUNHA010000002.1 GCA_030524135.1 Eubacteriales bacterium | reverse complement strand
CCTTTCGGAAGTTGTCCCATTTGGCATAGTTTAAAACAGGCCCAAGTTCCCGGGCTTATCGGATTTTTCTGTTTCAGCCTTTTTACCTCGACCCGGATCGCCTTTTGCTTATTATTTTGCAAATCATCGGTTTAGCCGGTGGTTATGATGGATAGGGTTTTCCCCTGAAATGGGAGGAGCCCCGGATATCTGATATCCGGGGCAAGTATTATGAAAAAATCTTATTAGCATTTGCAGTATCAACATCTGCTGCTTACGTTACTCAGTATAAAAAAGAAACATGTCTGAACTATGTGCAGGAAGTAACTAAAAATTAAAAGATTTGTAAACGGGATGTGAACAGATTGAACAGAGCGGATAGAGACGACAGATGTCCTTGCGTCTTTTGGGGGCCGGCATATATAATAAAGATAATACTGATGAAGGAGAAGTCCCGCAGGAGGATATCTCCATGCCGTGCAATATGGCAGGAAAGGAATGCGATGGAGACGATCAAACTGGAAGCGCACGCAAAGATTAACCTCAGCCTGGATGTGCTGAAGAGACGTGAAGATGGCTATCATGAGGTGCGCATGGTGATGCAGTCGCTGGCACTGTGTGATGATGTTTATATGGAAATGCTCCCGGGCCAGGATAAAATCATACTGGAACCATATAAAGAGCATATGGCTGCTGCCAATCAAACTGGAATGACTGCACACAGCTTATCAGAGGTACCCTTTGACGAACGCAATCTGATGTACAAGGCTGCGAAACTGATGCGGGAAACCTTCGGGCTGAAAGATGGTGTGCGGCTGCATCTGGATAAACGTATTCCGACGGCTGCGGGGCTTGCAGGAGGATCTTCGGATGCGGCAGCCGTGCTGCGGGGGATGAATGAGCTCTTTGGATTGCATGCGGATGAAGAGACGCTTGCGGCGCTTGGCGTAAAGATCGGAGCGGACGTTCCCTATTGCCTGATGGGAGGTACTGCGCTTTCGGAGGGAATTGGAGAGGTGCTCACGGAACTTCCGGCGGCACCGCCCTGCCGCGTGCTGCTGGCAAAGCCCGGCTGCGGTGTTTCGACAAAGGCGGTATATGAAGCGCTTCACGTCAATGAAAGACCGGAAGAGGCGCATCCGGATATTGATGCGGTGATCTCCGCGCTGCAGGATAAAAATATCAGACGTCTCTCGGCAAGAATGAGAAACATCCTGGAGCTTTCGACAATACCGCTGGCGCCGGAGGTGCCGAAATTAAAAGAGGCCATGCTTGAGCTCGGGGCGATGGGAACGCTTATGAGCGGAAGCGGCCCGACTGTATTCGGTTTGTTTACGGATAATGAACTGCTCGGAAAAGCCGCGGACGCATTGAGAACCGGCGTATACAGGGAGCTGTGCGATGAGGTGATCGAGACTTCATTTTACAGAATTACGGCATTATAGTGGAAAAAGGACAGTTTTTATGTGAAATTTGCTTGCGGACTTGTACTTTTTTATATACAATATAATGGTATGTGAGACATAGGGGCATGAAATTATATCTTGGGGAAGATACAGGGAAGACAGAAAGGTGAGCTATGGGCACAGATTTTACAGTCAATTTCAATGAGTATATGCCGCTTCGGGATCTGGTATATACAACGCTGCGACAGGCGATTCTGAAGGGCGAGCTTCAGCCGGGAGAGCGGCTTATGGAGATACAGCTCGCCGAGAAGATGGGCGTCAGCCGTACTCCGATCCGGGAAGCAATCCGCAGGCTGGAAAAGGAAGGCCTCGTGATCATGGTACCGCGCAAGGGAGCAGAAGTTGCCGGTATTTCCGAGAAGATGCTGAAGGATGTTCTGGAGATCCGCATGACCCTTGAGGAGCTGGCTTTAAAGCTTGCGATCACCCGTGCGGGACTTGAGGACATTCAAAAACTGGAAGAGGCGGAGAAGGCATTCCGGGAGGCGATCGAAGGCGCGAAGCTGATCAGCATGGCGGAGGCGGATGAACAGTTCCATTTTGTAATCTATGATGCGGCAGGAAATGAAAAACTCAAAGAGATCCTGCATGGTCTCAAGGAAAACATGTACCGCTATCGTCTGGAATATCTGAAGGATGAAAACTACAGAAAGTCGCTGATCCGGGAACACGATTCGATCATTGAGGCATTCAAGAACAAGGATGTCGCGTCCGGTATGGATGTGACGGAGCGGCATATCAAAAACCAGGAAAAGGCGGTCATTACGCGCGTTCGTCAGGAAGAAAAGGAACGGGAGAAGAAACCGAAAAAACGCTGATGGGAAGATCAGCGCTCCGGTGCGGATGCCGGCGGGCATGGCGCAACAAAACTTAATAAAGCACAGAGACGGTACAGCCTGCGGGCCGTGCCGTTTTTTTGTATATGGCGGGTATGACGCGGAATCCCGCCGCATGAAAAGAGTAACCGGGTCGGATTTGTAAAATAAATATAAATTATGCATCTTGTCTATTGACGGGTGACATGCTGTCATTTATGATGTGACAGGATGTCACCTTCTGTGCGCAGGAGCAAAGAGAGGTGATCGTGTAAGGAAAACGGACCGGTTTATTCAGGGAGGAAGACCGAATGGCAAGTGAACGATTTATGAAGCTGCCGGAAGACAAAAAAGAGAAAATCATTGCTGCAGCCATGCACGAATACTGCAATGAACCGCTGGAGGCGGTTTCCATCAACCGCATTATTAAAGAAGCAGGCATCAGCAGAGGAAGCTTTTATACTTATTTTGAGGACAAGCAGGATCTTTTGTGTTTTCTGGGAGAAGTCATGCGGAAAACGCATGATGAGGTGATCAAGGACTGCGTACGGAAAGCAAACGGAGATTTTTTTGCCGCGATGGATCTTTTTCTGGATGCCTGTCTCAAACACCTGAGGGAGACGAAGATCTTCCGTTTTCAGAAAAATGTGGCGATCCATGCGAACATTAATCCGATGCATGCATTTGAACACAACAGTTCGGAGCGGGAAAAACATATGGCGCTTGCCGAATGGATTTATGAAAATGCGGATATATCCCGTCTTTGCGTGAAGGATGCCGGGGAAATGCTTGCGCTTATGATGTGCTGCTATATGAACCTGATGATCGCGGTCGTGGAGATCTGCCAGAGACCGGAAAATGCGGGACCGGTAATGGAAGATTACCGGCTCAGAATGAGATTTGTGAAGGAAGGAGCTTTAAAACATGAATAAGACTGGAGAAAAGAAGACCGGAGTAAGGGTTTGGAAGATCCTTTTGGTATTATTTATCATATTACTTCTGGCTGCGGTTGCAAAACGGATCACGAAGCCTGCGGATGCTGTTGTAACAGCGCCGCTTCCGACCGTGACGGTGGATACGCCGCAGAGAGGGACGATCGGGATCGAGACGAGCCTGGTCGGGCAGCTTGCAGCGGGGGACGTTTATTATGTAATGCCTAAGGTCGCAGGCGAGATCCGGGAGATCTATGTCGGGCAGGGAGATACGGTAACAGAAGGTCAGGCAATCTGCAAAATCGATAATCAGAAGCAGATCGACGCTGCAAAGATCGCGCTGGACAGTGCGCAGGTGGCAGTCAGCAACGCGCAGGACGGCCTTCAGACGGCGCGTACAAATCTCGACCGCATGACGGCGCTTCTGCAGACCGGAGATATCTCCAGCCAGGCGTATGAGCAGACGAAGTCCGGCTATGATCAGGCTGCGGCAGGCGTTGAGAGCGCCAGACTGCAGCTTCAGTCCGCGCAGCTTCAGTATGATACGCAGGTGGAATTCTCCGTTGTGACCGCACCGGTGAGCGGAAGAATTGAAACAGAATCGATGGAGCTTAACGCGATGGCTTCCCAGAGCTCACAACTGTGCGTGATCTCCGGAAACGGTGCAAAGAAGCTTAAGTTTTCCGTGACGGACCGCATGCTTCCAGCATTTTCAGTGGGAACCGTGATCAGAGCGGAAAAACAGGGACAGACCTATGAGGGCAGCGTGACCGCCGTTTCAACACTTGTGGATCAGGCAACAGGGCTCTATCAGATCGAGGCGAATATTGCTGATGGCGGCGCGATTCCGGCAGGCGCCAGCGTAAAGGTTTATTTTGTATCCGACCGGGCGGATAATGTCCTGACTGTACCGACGGATGCGGTATATTATGACGGCGGAAAGAATTATATTTATACGCTCAGCTATATTGATGAGAGCGATATTGCACAGGATGAAGCGGGAAGCCGTGTCACGATCATGGACGGAAACCGTGCGGGTACCGTGCACAAGATCGAGGTCGGAACAGGACTTTCCGATACGGACAGAACAGAGATCATTTCCGGCATTTCAGATACGGATCTTGTGATCACGAGCTGGACGAATCAGCTGTATGAAGGCGCGCAGGTACAGGTGCTGACCGCGGATGCGGGAGAACAGTCCGGAACTACGGGTGAAGCGGAAACGTCTGAGCCCTCCGCAGAGGCAGCTGAAACGGCAACTGAAACTGAAACAGCAACTGAAACGGCAGCGGAATAAGGGAGGCGTACAATGGGAGGAATTACAAAGGCTGTCTTAAAGCGTCCCGTTACGACGCTCCTCATGGTGCTGTGTCTGGTGTTTTTTGGCGCCATGTCCATTTTTTCGTCAAAGCTTGAGCTCACACCCGAGATCAACATGCCGATGCTCGTTGTAACGACGGTATATGCGGGCGCAGGTCCGGAGGATATCGATGAGCTGATCACAAAGCCGATCGAAAATGAAGTCAATACACTGAGCGGAATCGATACGATGACTTCCCAGTCAGCCGACAGCTATTCCATGGTGCTGCTGCAGTATGAGTACGGCACGGATATGGATAACGCTTATTCGGACCTGAGAAAAAAACTGGATCTGGTAAAATCATCGCTTCCGGAGGATGCGAACGAGCCGAACATTCTGGAAATGGATGTGAACGCCATGGCATCCGTCTATATGAGCGTAAACAATAAGGGCGTCGACAATGTCTATAACTATGTTGAAAAGGAAGTCGTACCGGAGCTTGAAAAGCTTTCGGCAGTCGCTTCGGTGGATGTGTCAGGCGGATCAAAGGAATATATCAGCATCGAGCTGATTCCGGAAAGGCTCTCCCAGTATCATCTGGACCTGAGCACGGTGGCCCAGCTGGTGGGCGCTGCGTCCTTTACTTATCCTGCGGGTGACACGGGCGTTGGAAATACGAATCTGAATGTCTCTGCCGGCGTGGAATACAAAACGCCGGAAAGCCTTAAGCGCATTCCGATCACGACAGGAAACGGAAACATCATTTATCTTGAGGACATCGCTGTCGTAAGCCAGAAGCAGGAAGATGCTTCGGCGGTGGGACGCTATAACGGACAGGATACCGTGATCCTCGGCATCAACAGAAACCAGAAATATACGGCGGTCGATGTCTCGTCGCAGGTAAAAAAGGCATTTACAAATCTGCAGGCATCAGATCCGAATCTGGAATATAAGGTCGTAAACGACAATGCGGACCAGATCATCAGCTCGCTGAAATCCGTCGTGTCCACGATGCTCATGGCAATCGTGATCTCCGTCGCGATCCTCTTTATTTTCTTTGGAGATGTGAAGGGCTCCCTGATCGTTGCGACCTCCATTCCGATCTCCATTCTGGCAGCGCTGATCATGATGTGGGCCATGGGATATTCCTTTAACGTCATCACGCTGAGCTCGATCGTGCTCGGCGTCGGCATGATGGTGGATAACTCCATCGTTGTGCTTGAGGCGTGCTTCCGTGCGATGGGAGAAGAGCCGCGCCGGGAGTTCAAAAATTATGTGAGCGCAGCCCTGCGCGGAACCAGGACCGTGGGCGATTCGGTGCTCGGCTCGACGCTTACGACCTGCGTTGTATTTCTGCCGCTTGGCTTCTTAAGCGGTTTGTCGGGCCAGTTTTTCCAGCCGCTCGGCATGACCATCGTATTCTGTATGGTGGCATCCCTGCTGTCTGCAGTCGCGATCGTTCCGCTGTGCTTTGTATTTTACAGGCCGCAGGAAAATCCGCAGGCGGGTGCCTACCGGGGAATCCGTACCATGCAGAATGCCTACAGAAATCTCATGGAGAAGATCCTCCGGCATAAAAAAATGATCATGGCCGGAACGGTCTTGATGCTGGTCCTTGCATTTATGCTTGCGGGGCAGCTGAAGGCAGTGCTGATGCCGGAGACGGATGAGGGAACGGTGAGCATTTCCATCACCATGAAGCCGGACCTTACGATTGAAAAACAGGAGGAGACCTACCGGCAGATCGAAGCGATCATTACGGCTGACAGCGATCTGGAGTCCTATATGCTTTCATCCGGAGGTTCAGGCATGTCAGGCATGTCGGGCGGCGGTACCGCTTCCGTTACGGGATACCTGAAAAAAGACCGTGAAAAGACGACGGATGAGACGGTAGAGCTCTGGAAGGACAGGCTGCAGGCCGTTTCGAATGCGGATATTTCGGTTGAGGCGTATTCAACGACCTCCATGATGAATGCGGGCAGCGGATTTGACCTTACGATCGCGAATGCGGATTATGATGATCTGAAAGAGGCAGCGGACAGAATTACCGAGGCGCTTATGGATGATCCGCGCGTAACGCGCGTAAGCTCTTCCCTTGCGAATGCATCGCCGCTCATCAAGGTGGATATTGATCCGGTGGCGGCAGCGGCGGAAGGCCTTGCGCCGGCGCAGGTAGCGGCAAACCTGAACCTCATGCTCGGCGGCAGGGAGGCGGATACCATGGATGTGGACGGAGAGGAGCTTTCCGTTCAGGTGGAATATCCGAAGGATGAATTTAAAACGCTGAATCAGGTGGAAAATATTCTGATCGGAACAGGCACCGGAGGAAAGGTACTGCTCAAGGACATTGCGGATATCCGCTTTGAGGACAGCCCGAAGACCCTGACCCGCTCGGATAAGCAGTATCAGGCGGAGATCACGGCGGATTATACAAGTCTTGCGGACGCTTCGACAAAACAGAGCCTGTATGACAGCTATGTCACGCCGAATCTCACAAACGGCGTGGAGGAACAGGTGAATGCGCAGATGGAGATGATGAACGAGGAGTTCACAAATCTGTTTATGGCGCTTGTGATCGCTGTATTCCTCGTATTCGTAGTCATGGCAGCCCAGTTTGAATCGCCGCGGTTCTCGTTCATGGTTATGACGACGATACCGTTTGCGCTGATCGGCTCCTTCTTCTGCCTGTGGCTGTTTGATGCTCCGATCTCCATGCCGTCTCTGATCGGTTTCCTGATGCTGATCGGTACCGTCGTAAATAACGGTATTCTTTATGTAGATACGGTGGACCAGTACCGGGAAAAAATGTCATTAAAGACAGCACTGATAGAGGCAGGCGCGACGAGACTTCGTCCGATCCTGATGACGACGCTTACCACGGTCGTTTCGATGGTGCCGATGGCAGCAGGCTACGGAGATTCCGGAGAGCTCATGCAGGGCCTTGCGCTCGTTGACGTCGGCGGTCTCTGCGCCTCTACGCTGATGGCGCTCCTGGTGCTTCCGGTCTACTATGCGCTTATGAACAGAAAAACAGAACGCAGACTGAAGGCTGTGGACGTGGACAGCGTGACCTCCGTGATGGATGAGGGCAGCAGACTTGAAGATTAAATACATCCGCCGCTGTAAGGTAAACGTAAGTTGTGTGCGGGAAAAAGCTTCTTTATAATGGAGAAAAAGACGCACATTGCGGACGGAAGAATATCGGATGAGGGTGAAGAAATGAGAAGAAGACAGAACAGCAGTATACAGGGACAGCGGAGCAGGGCGGCATTTGCCGTGACCTGCCTCGCTGCGGCGCTCTGCTTTTCCGTACTTGTACCGAAGGGGATGCTCTGCGCGCAGGCAGCGCCGGAATTCGCCAGAAGCGCGGAGGAGTGGGATGCGCTGCGTGACAATAAGCTCGAGTGGAGCGAGATCCCCGGACTTGTCAATGAATATAACGCGACCGTTCTCAACAATAAAAAGGCGTATCAGAAGGATTCCGGTCAGGATGCACAGGAATACCGGAATGCGCTTCTGGATGCGGCAGACGATATGGATGAGCTCGCAAGCCAGGTGGAAGGAAACGGAGAAGGCGGCGATATGACGGCGGTTCAGTACCGCATTCAGGCAGAACAGCTCCGGAGCAGTGCGGATAATAATGTAGCGGACAGTGATGTGATCCGCTGGCAGTACAGCCAGGCGGAGGCAAGCATCGTGCAGGCGGTGCGAAATGATTTCATCGGCTATTATCAGGCGTTGCTGGAAAAGGAAGCCGGTGAGATAAAAGTTCCTTACATGGAGCAGCTGCTTCGCTCGGCAGAGAACCGGAAAAATGTCGGCACCGGCACGCAGCTTGAGGTACTCGAGGCAAAGGAAAATCTGCAGAATGCGCAGGCTGCCCTGCTTTCGGCGGATGCGTCCATCAACAGCTATAAGAAAAAGATGCAGGTGCTCTGCGGCTGGAATTATGAGGCGGATGCCGAGATTGGAGCGCTTCCGGAATTTGAAGCGGATTCGATCCTTGCAATCGACCCTGATGCCGATACTGAAACGGCACTTCAGAACAACTGGCAGCTCATGATCGATACGAGAAAGCTTGCGAACGCGCCGGACAGCACGTTAAGGGAACAGTACCAGAAGACGGTAAATACGGATCAGCAGCAGATCCGCGCTTCCGTAAAATCGGCTTACGACAGCCTGACGCTTGCAAAGACGGACAGCGACGCGGCAAAAGCGGAGCTTACACTGAAGCAGAAAAATTTTGAAAAAAGCGCCCGTCAGTACGGGCTTGGAACGATCAGCCGCATGGAATATGCCGCGGCTGAAAATGAAGTAAAAACGCTTGAGAACACAGCGCGCCAGAAGGAACTCGCGGTATTTACTGCCTGGGCGGCATATGACAGTGCGGTAAACGGTCTTGCTTCCACGGGAGGAACGCAGTGATGAAACGAAACGGGAACAACGGATGCAGAACGGCTGTGAGAGCGTCTGGTACGGCGCTCCTTCTGGCAGCCTGCCTTTCGGCGGGTATGCCGCTTGCAGCACATGCCATGCCGCCGTATGACCACATTCCGGAAGGCTGCTCCGAAGAGACCTGGAACAGGATGCAGGATAACCTGATTGAATGGGACGAGATCGGAGATCTGGTACAGTATTATAATCCGGCGTATACGAAGGCGTTTGATTCGGCATCCGGAAATGTGACGATCATGCAGACAGCCTATCCTGTATTTGTAAAGGATATGCATGCAGCGCTTGATACGGCGGATGAGATGCTGCAGGAATTTAAGAAATTGCAGGAACAGATCGCAAAGATGTCGGACGGAACGAAACTGCCTCCGATTACCGGGATCACGGATAAGCCGCTCAGTAAAAATGAGGCGGAGAAGGTGTTGTCTGAAACGATCCGGAATACCAGAAAAAGTATGAGCGATATCAGGAGCGGAATCAGGAGCTCATCAAGGAGTATCACCAATACTTCAAAGTCGATCGAGCGCAGCCTCATGCCTGTAAAAAAACAGCTCACGCAGGCGATGCAGGGCGTTGTGTTCAGCTATGAGCAGACACTTGCCAACAGGGAGACTGTTGCGCAGCAGGTCGCCCTGTATCAGACGACATTGGAAACGCAGCAGAGATTAAGGGCGCAGGGGCTTGCAACGGATTATGACGTACTGTCCGCGCAGCAGGAGCTTCAGACAGCGCAGAATACGCTTTCGAAGCTGGATAACGGACTGGACAGTATCCGCCGCGCGATCGGTCTGCAGCTCGGCTGGGACGGCATTACACTTCCGGAGATCGGGGCCGTTCCGGAACCCGAGGTCTCCTATGTGGATACCACAAACCCGGATGCGGATAAAACGGCGGCGATCATGCATAACAGGGAGATCATAGAAGCCGGAAAGGCACAGCATGCCGGAAGCTTCGGCATGGAGATCCGTGACCGTACGGAAAATGAAAAAAAGGGCCTGCTGGTCGCAAAGATGGACAGCCTTTATGCGGATATGAAGGAGAAAAAGGCGCTGTATGAGGCTTCGCTTACGACCCTGGAGCGGGCGAGGCTTTCAGAAAACGCTGCGAAAAAGCGGTATGAGCTCGGCATGCTTGGCAGGGCGGAATATGAAGGACAGCAGCTCGCCTGCATCAGCTATGAGGCTTCCGCAAAGCTTGCAAAGCTCAATCTGCTGCAGTCTGTTAACACCTATCAGTGGGCCGTGGACGGCTATGTTTCCATTGATGACTGATGTCCGTTTTACCTGTATGGAAATCATAATTAAATCCGGATTTCTCCAGGGTTCCCGCGTGGAAATGCTTGCGGCTTTTGATGCCTTATGCTATGATTAACAGGCAAAAGGATGTTCGATTATAGGGAGCCGTGAACCTCCCTTATACAGGACAGGGACCTACCACGATGGCAGTGGCAAGGAAAGGGAGTAGACAGAGAATGGCAATTAACAAAGACGATAAAATGAAGGCGCTGGACGCCGCGATCAAGCAGATCCAGAAGGATTTCGGCGAGGGCGCCGTGATGAAGCTTGGCGATTCCAGCCACAATATGAATATTGAGACGGTGCCGACCGGTGCGCTCAGCCTGGATATCGCACTCGGACTTGGCGGTGTGCCGCGCGGCAGAGTCGTGGAGATCTACGGTCCGGAGTCCTCCGGTAAGACGACAGTGGCGCTGCACATGGTGGCAGAGGTGCAGAAGCAGGGCGGTATCGCGGGCTTCATCGATGCAGAGCATGCGCTCGATCCGGTTTATGCGGGAAATATCGGTGTGGATATCGACAATCTTTATATTTCGCAGCCGGATAACGGCGAGCAGGCGCTGGAGATCGCGGACACGATGGTGCGAAGCGGCGCCGTGGACATTATCATCATCGACTCCGTTGCAGCGCTTGTGCCGCGCAAGGAGATCGAGGGCGAGATGGGAGATTCTGTCGTAGGCCTGCAGGCGAGACTGATGTCACAGGCGCTCAGAAAGCTGACCGGCGTGATCTCAAAGTCAAACTGTATTGTTGTGTTTATCAACCAGCTGCGTGAAAAGGTCGGCGTGATGTTCGGAAATCCGGAGACGACGACCGGAGGCCGCGCGCTTAAGTTCTATGCCTCGGTACGTATGGATGTACGCCGCGTTGAGACCCTGAAGCAGGGCACGGAGGCGGTCGGCAACCATGTAAAGGTAAAGATCGTAAAGAACAAGATCGCACCGCCTTTTAAAGAGGCTGAATTTGATATTATGTACGGCAGAGGGATTTCCAGAGAAGGAGATGTACTCGATCTTGCGGTAAAGGAAGGCCTCGTGGAAAAGAGCGGAGCCTGGTTTGCCTATCAGGGTGAAAAGATCGGTCAGGGCCGTGAGAATGCAAAGATCTATCTGCAGGAGCATCCGGAGGTATTCGAGACGCTCGATCACGAGATCCGCGTAAGAAAGGGACTGCTTCCGTCTGAGGATGCTGAGGCAGGAGCAGACGCATCTGAACAGTAAGATCAGGCAGGGTATACGATATACTATGCCGGCAGTAAAACCATTCAGGATCCGGGAGTACGCAGGAATGCGTACTCCCGTTGTATATAGCAGGAATTGCAGAGGAGGGGGCATGCTGATAAGCGGAATCAGGGAATTTGATAAAAAAAGAAAAAAGATCATCCTGGATGAGGGGGCGGAAAGCTTTCTCCTGTATAACGGGGAGCTGAGAACCCTCGCGCTCAGGGAAGGAGAAGAACTTTCGGGCGCGCAAAGGGAAAAGATATTTGAGGAAATTCTTAAGCCGCGGGCAAAAAAGAAGGTGCTTTACTATCTGAAGGACAGCGATAAAACAAGTGCGCAGATCAGGCTGAAGCTAAAGCAGGGAGGATATCCGCAGGAGATCATCGAAGACGCGCTTGCTTTTCTTGAACGTCATCGGTTTGTGGACGACAAACGCTATGCGGAAACCTATACCGGGGAACTTAAGGGGAAGAAGTCGCGGCGTGAGATCATTGCGAAGCTTAAGGAGCGCGGTATATCGGGAAGCGATATCCAGGAAGCTCTTGAGAATCTGAATCCTGAGGATGAATATGCAGCCTGCGAAAAGGCGCTGCGAGGAAGGCTCGGACGGAAACGGACGGAGCTCTCCGATCCTGACAGGCAGAAGGCATATGCTTTTCTTGCACGTAAGGGATATTCCTATGATGCGATTGAGCATGCATTCCATGCGCTCGTTTCGGATGGATTTTCGCAGGATTTTATGCAGGAAGTGTAAATTTCGTGTACGCTCCGGCCTGTTCTGTGGTAAAATAACGGATATTGAAATGCGAAAACAGCAGAAAGGCAGAGTTTTGGTATGGCAGAGAAATACATGGCCTATGTAGGCTCCTATTCCTATCTGGGAAAGGCGAAGGGCATCACCTGTTATGATGTGGATGTTGAAAAGGGACATTTCACGAAGCGCTGTGAGGTAGAGGTGGACAATTCCTCCTACGTGATCAACTCACATACCGCCGACAGGCTTTATTCGATTGCTGACGAGGGCGTGGTGGCATTCCGCATCCTGAAAAACGGAACGCTGCAGCGTCTTAACAGCGTAAAGATCAACGGCCTGCGCGGGTGTCATCTGAGTATCAGCCCGCATGATAAGTATATTTGCGTGTCCGGCTATCATGACGGCAAGATGACGATCCTCGAGATCAATCCGGATGGCAGCATGGGAAAAATCAAGTATGAGGTCTATGACAGCGGATACGGAAGCGTTGCGGAAAGAAACTTCCGGCCGCATGTGACCTGCAGCCGCTTTACGCCGGACTGCAAGTATATCATGTCCTGTGATTCCGGTATCGATCAGGTGAAAATTTTCAAATACCATCCGAGTGACGAGGTGCTGCGCCAGGTGGATGCGATCCGCTGTGAAAGGGGATCGTCCCCGCGGTTTTTCCGCTTCAGCCCTGACGGAAAGTATTTATATCTGATCTATGAGATCAAAAATGTGATCGAGGTCTATACCTATGATGCCGGCGACCGCGGACCTGTTTTTGAAAAGATCCAGACGATCGGAACGACCAGCGGCAAGGGGGATGAGTCGATGACGGCAGCCTGCGCGATCAGACTGACCCGGGATGGTAAAAACGTGCTGGTATCAAATGCCGGAGAAAATACCGTAACAATATTCAGCCGGGATGAGGACACCGGGCTGCTTACGTATCTTTCATCGATGCCGATCAGCGGCGACTATCCCAAGGATATCAGCCTGTTTCCGGACGGAAAGCATCTGGCCGTGGCAAATCATCAGTCAAATGAGATCACCTTTTTTAAAGTTGACTACGAAAGAGGGCTTCTGATCATGAGCGACAGGAGCGTTGAAGTGAATCAGCCGAACTGCGTGCGGTTTGTAAAGCTGTAAATGGACGGGAAAGAGGCGGCGGACGATGCGGAAGCTGTATGATAGCGGAGCGCAGTTTTCCAGTCGCTTCTGCACGAAAAAAGGAACATAAGAATCGGGAAAAGCGGTTGACTTTCGTCAGCCGCTTTGTTATTATATCGATAACAGTAATGATTACTGTTATTAGAGAAGGCTAACTCCAAAGAGAAGGCGGAGGACAGGAAAAGCAGGAAGACAACAGATGGAAATGAAGACGACGAAGTATTCAAAACAGAGAGAGGCGATCAAGACATTTCTTGACGGAAACCACGGACATCCGACGGCCGATGAAGTGTATGCCGCGATCCGCAGGCAGTTTCCGAATATCAGTCTGGGTACGGTTTACCGCAATCTGAATCAGCTTGCGGAAAACGGTGAGATCAGAAAAATGAGCTATGTGTCGGGACCGGATCATTTTGATTACAATACGTCGCAGCATTATCATTTTATCTGCAGAGACTGCGGGCGTGTATATGATATGCCTGTCGAGACCATGGAGCTCATCGACAATGCGATCAGAGAGCATGCGCCGGGCGAAGTGGATTCCCACGATCTTGTATTTTACGGAAACTGTACGGACTGTCTGAAACGGCATAAAGATGCCGATATGCAGCAGTAAATGCTGCGGATGAAAAAGCTTATAGATGCGAAAGCATTTATAATATAGAAAACGGGACTGATTAGGGCGGTCCCGCAAAGCAATTTATATCATAGGGAAAAATAACTATTTTAAGAAAAGGAGAACTGAATTATGAAGACTTGGGTTTGCACAGTATGTGGTTATGTAGCACAGGGAGAGAATCCGCCGGCAGAGTGCCCGGTATGCCATGCACCGGCATCAAAGTTTAAGCTGCAGGAAGAGGATAGCATGACCTGGGCAGCAGAGCACGTTGTAGGCGTTGCTTCTGACGCTCCGGAAGATATCAAGGCTGACCTTCGCGCAAACTTCGAGGGCGAGTGCTCTGAGGTTGGTATGTATCTTGCTATGGCACGTGTTGCATACAGAGAGGGATATCCGGAGATCGGAGAGTACTGGAGAAGAGCAGGTCTTGAAGAGGCAGAGCATGCAGCAAAATTTGCTGAGCTTCTGGGCGAGGTTCTTACCGACAGCACCAAGAAGAACCTTGAGATGAGAGTTGCTGCCGAGAACGGCGCAACCGCTGGTAAGGTTGACCTTGCAAAGAGAGCAAAGGCACTGAACCTTGACGCGATCCACGACACTGTACACGAGATGGCTCGTGACGAGGCAAGACACGGCAAGGCATTCGCTGGTCTGCTTCAGAGATATTTCGGTTAAGCATAACAGCCTGCTGTAAGGCACAGAAGAGGAAGTCAGAGATGGCTTCCTTTTTTGTATGTAAATAGTTTCATTCTCTTGTACAGCGATTAATTAAGAACAGCGTTCGGTTAAATAAATGAGATTAACCTTGACATATCCGGACTATTCCAGTAGTATAAAGACAAGACTATCGCAATAGTCTAAACGACGGTGAAGAAAGGCAGCAGATCATTTGATGAAGTTATTTGATTCAGAATTGAGAGTCATGGATCTTTTATGGGACCGCGGATCCATGCGCGCAAGCGATATCGCAAAAAAATTAGGCGAAGATATCGGATGGAATAAAAACACGACGTATACGGTTATAAAAAAATGTCTTGCAAAAGGCGCGATTGAGAGAAAAGATCCCGGGTTTATCTGTACGGCAAAACTGTCCCGTGAAAAAGTTCAGCAGCAGGAAACAAAAGAGTTAATTCGAAAACTATTCAAAAATTCCAAAAGAGATTTTCTGGCGGCATTTTTTGAGACAGAAGAAATCGGAGATACGGATAGAAAGGAACTTTTGAGGTTCATAGAAGAGCAGAAATAGTTCCAGGGCTTAAGTGGCCGGAGGAGGGGAAATGCTGCAGGAAATATTATATAGAAATGTATTTATCATATGCACTGCCCTCGTGCTGGTCAGGTTGCATCCGGCGCTGTTAAAGGCAGTGTATGCCAGAGATCTTGCTTTCATGGAATTGCTTTTAGGAATTCGTTTTATGCTTCCGTTTGGAATATTCTCTGTTCCGCTGGCGATGCCGGTTTCCTTTTCTGTCAGGCAGACAGAAGGATGGGCTGCTCCGGTAGCGGGAACGTTATATACGGATGCGGTGACAAGACAGCCGCCGCTGGAAACCTGGATGTTTAGCATTTGGGCTGCCGGTTTCACGTGCCTGATCATATTCAAAGCTGTCCAATACATTCAGCTTGCATGTTTTGTAAAAAATGCGAGAACGGAAAAGGAAGAAACTGCAGTCTGTCATATTCCGGTCTGCAGTTCTGATAAGATCATGGAACCGTTTGTATTTGGAATCCTGCATCCACTGATCTGTCTGCCGAAAGGGCTTTGTGAAGCTCATAAACAAATGATTTTGCGGCATGAGTGCACACACGTGAGAAGAAGGGATATTCTGAAAAAGGAATTCTATCTGCTGCTGTGCTGCCTTTACTGGTACAACCCCGCGATCTGGATCTGGAAGCGGTATGCCTGTCTGGATCTTGAGATGGCCTGTGATGAGGCGGCAACAGAAAGCATGCAGCCGGCTCAGAGGAAAAATTATGCAGTTTTGCTGTTAAGTCGAAACGGAACAGAGGAAAAAATGCGGGCGCATACGGCGCTGTTTTCCGGAAATATACGGCAGAGAATCGAAGGACTGTTTTATATCAGGAAAAAGCAACACCGCCGCATCGTGACCTGTGTAGCTGTCGGATTTCTATTGCTGACAATGCTGCAGCCGGTGTATGCGGAAGGCAGAGACTATAAGGTATTTGATTTAAGGTGTCCGTCATGTGGTGACGATACATTGACAAAAACAGTGAGATATGGATCGGAACAGAAATCCGGGGTACAGCCATGCAGACATTTTGCTTATGGAACAGATCAGACAGGAATATTTGACAGAACCTCAGAGGAAATATGCGGAAACTGCAATTATGAAAAGCGGGAAGAGGCGCTGAGCTGTGAGATCGTTACAGAATGCCGGGGATACCGTAGTTCGGAAGTTATAAAAGAAGCTTCGGATCTGATAATTAAGTCTGATATCTTAAAGGAACCGGATACAATATGCGGTATTTGCGGTCAGAAAAAGAGTATTCGCATAAGCGTGCTTCCTGCAATTTGTCTGGGAAGCAGCAGAGTCTGTATTCATGGAAAAACGGGCAATGATGAAGAAGTGGGAGCGCCTGCGATGGCAACATTGTGCTGTTCGTCGTGCGGCTCTAGAAAGTATGAGTTTTTAAAGCAATATCAGACCGGCTGGGTGTGCAAGGGGTATTCATAGTATCCCAAATAATCCGTTGATAGAGAAGTATGCTTGTGCTATCATATAATACAGTAGGGGAAACAGGGAGGGCTGTAAAAACAAAGCCAAAATCATTAGGAAAGGGAAAAGGTATTATTATGTCAAACAGGTATGCGGGAACAAAAACGGAGAAGAATCTGCAGGAGGCATTTGCAGGAGAGTCCATGGCGAGAAACAAGTATACGTTCTATGCTTCAAAGGCTAAGAAGGCCGGATACGAGCAGATGGCGGCACTGTATCTCGAGACAGCGGGAAATGAGAAGGAGCATGCGGAGATGTGGTATAAAGAGCTGCATGATATCTCTGATCCGGCAGAAAATCTGAAGGATGCGGCGGCAGGAGAGAACTATGAGTGGACGGATATGTATGCGAGAATGGCGCGCGAGGCGGAAGAGGAAGGTTTCCCTGAGCTTGCTGCAAAGTTCCGTATGGTTGCCTCTGTTGAAGCACATCATGAGGAGCGTTACAAAGCGCTGTTGAAGCGTTATACCGAGGGGACGACCTTCAGCGAGGAGCTTCCGATCCTCTGGAAGTGCCGCAACTGCGGATATGTATATGAGGGAACGGAAGCGCCGGATAAATGTCCGTGCTGCGATCACCCGAAGGCATATTTCGAGAGACTGGCTGAAAACTATTAAAGCCGGGCAACAGACCGGAAAAGGATTGACCTGTTAAAGCGAAACAAATAAAATAAAGAGAAATGATAATAGAAAACCTGCGAAGGTGTGCACGTTTGCCCTCGCAGGTTTATCTCGTATTTTAAACAATAAACGGAGAGCAAAAATGATCAACAGGAACGACATGCTGGAGCTTACGAGGCGGATGACGCCGGCGCGCTCTTCGATCGTGAGGATCGCCGGCGCATATTATGATGAAGAGGGGTATGTGGACGGCACTTTTAATACCAATTTCCTAAAGCTGTCAGTGCCGGAGCGGACAAAGGAACTTAAGATCGCAAAGGAGATTCTGATCTCAGAGACAAACGAACAGCTTAAGGATTTCCGGATCTTAAAAGAGATACGCAAACCGGGAAGCCTCTGGCAGCTGCTTGACGGCATCCGGGCATCGGAAATGAAGAATGATGCGCTGAACGATGTATTTTACGAGCTTATCGGAGAGAAGTTTCGTCCGGGATATCCGTATGCCTGCCTCCTGTTTCACGGACGATATGACGTGCCGGTAAAGGGAAGTGATAACGAGTGGCTGGAAGGCTCTGAGGAAATATATGATTATCTCATCTGCACAGTCTGTCCGCTTGCCGGAGAATACGAACCGGAGCTTCCGGAGTATGGCTTTTTATACCCGGCTTTTCGGGACCGGACGACGGATACCGGCTTTATCAATATATTTGAACGAAAACCCGAACGGCCGCATGACGGATTAAGCAGATGGATATTAAAGGGATAAATACAGTGCTGAAGATTTTATATTTGATTAGAAATTCTTAAGACCTTCCAACTTGCATTCCCTACCTCTTTGGGGTATTATTAATACACTATGGATAAAGAGAACGAGACCAAAAAACAGGATGAAACACTGATCGTTTTTCCGGAGCAGGAAACATATGCCAGTGAAGAACGGGATCAGGAAAGCGAGGGCGCAAAGCCGAAGGACCATGCGGAGCAGGAAAATGCCGTCGGGGACCAAAGCAGCGTAACAGGCAAAAACAGAGGCAGAAGCAGGAAGCAGGTAAAGAAGAACGGCGTTGTTTCGGAGATCATAAGCTGGCTCCAGGTGATCGTAACAGCGGCGATCATTGCGTTTGTGCTCAATACCTTTGTGATCGCAAACTCAGAGGTGCCGACCGGTTCCATGGAGCCTACGATCAATGAGCATAACAGAGTGATCGGTTCCAGACTGAGCTATACCTTCGGAGAACCGGACCGCGGGGATATTGCGATCTTCAAATTCGGCTGGATCTGCGAGCATTGTAAAAAAGCGATGGGAGAAGGCGAGCCGCCGGAGATCTGTCCGCTCTGCGGCAAGAAGATCACGAAGCCAAAGACGCTGTACTATGTGAAGCGCGTGATCGGTATGCCGGGAGATGTGATCGAGATTAAGCAGGAGGGAAGCGTAAAGGCTTCCGAGCTTTCGGAAATCCCGCCGGGACTTGTGGACAGCCCTTCCGATGATGCTGAGCTTGCCACGGCAGCGGTTTATGTAAATGGGGAAAAGATCACGGAAGACTATCTGAAGGAGCCGATGCTCTATACCGGAGATATGCACTTTGAGGTGCCGGAAAACTGTTATTTTATGATGGGGGACAACCGGAACAATTCGAGGGATGCACGTTTCTGGAATAACCCGTATATCAGCGATGAGAAGATGGTGGCGAAGGTGCTCTTCCGCTACTTCCCGAATCCGTCCCTGCTGAAGTAAGAATGAATTTAAGGAGATAATAGCAAAACGATGATGAAATACAAAGTAAGAAAAACGATTCTGGCGGCAGCAGCATTGGCGGCACTTTCACTGAGCGCATGCGGCGGCAGCAAGGAAGAAACGACGGGAACGACGGCAGCGGCAGAAACAGAGACGGAAACCGCTTCGGAATCAGCTGCCGATACGGACGCGGCAGAGGCAGAGCTTGAGGAGCTCAGGAAGCTTCCGAAGCCGGCATCTCTGGGATCGGTAAAGCTCGGTCAGTACAAGGGGATTGAGATTTCCGCGGAAAAGCCATATCAGATCACGGATCTGGATGTTGACAATTATATCAGCTACTATGTGCTTCCTTCTTATATCGAATCTGTGGATGATGCAATTAAAGAGGGAGATACTGTCAATATCGACTATGTCGGGAAAAAGGACGGAGTTGCCTTTGACGGCGGCATGGCTGAGGGCTATGATCTTGTGATCGGCTCAGGGAATTTCATCGATGGATTTGAGGATGGACTGATCGGCTTTAAGAAAGGCGACAAGACCACGCTCAATCTGACTTTCCCGGAGAATTACGGCAATGAGGAGCTTGCAGGAGCTGCGGTTACGTTTGATGTAACGGTCAACGATGTGAAGCGTACGCCGGAGCTTACGGACGGCCTGGCTGCGCAGATCGATCCGGAAGTAACGACGGCAGATGCGTACAGGGAAAAGACCCGTGCAATGCTGCAGGACAATGAGGACTATTCCAACCGTCAGAGCCTTTCTTATCAGGCGATCGATCAGGTCGTACAGGCTTCCGAGGTAACAGCGACGGAAGAGGCCATTGACTGGAAGGTGGCGGATCTGATCGTAAACTATTACGAGCCGATGATGACTCAGTCATATGGTCTTGGTGTGGCTGATATGCTTGCCATGCAGGGACAGACGATCGAGGAGTTTAAAGCGGATTTAAGAGATGTTGCCGAGGAAAGCATAAAGCAGATCCTTGTTATGGATGAGATCGCAAAGGAAGAAAACCTGACGGCGGATACTGCGGCGATGGAAGCCTTTGCAGCGGACAACAATACGACTCTCGACGCACTTAAGGAAAACGTTGACGAAGAAGAGATCCGGACGGCGACGCTTGAGCAGATGGCAGTCGATTTCGTGATCGATAACGCAAAGATCACCTATACGGAGACGGAAGAGGCTGAGACCGGAACTGCTGCAGAAACGGAAACTGAAACCAAAACTGAAACCGAGACCTCCGCTGAATAAAAATGAAACAACCGGGCTGTCACAACTGCGACGGCCCTTTTGCTGTACTGAAAGGAAATACAATGGTTATTACACAGACCCCCTTCCGCATGTCCTTTTTCGGCGGCGGAACGGATTTCCCTGACTACTATAAGGAATACGGAGGCGCGGTTATTTCCACGACCTTTGATAAATATTGTTATGTGAGCGTAAGACATCTTCCACGGTTTTTTGATTACCGGAATGAGCTGATCTATTCAAAGATCGAACGCGTCGTTCATACGGCTGATATCGCACATCCGGCAATCCGGAACGCAATGCAGATGATGGATATGCATGAGCTGAGACTGACCTACGATGCGGATCTGCCGGCAAGATCGGGGCTTGGAACCTCCAGCTCCTTTGCGGTCGGCATGCTGAATGCCTTCAGCACACTGAAGGGGAAGTATGCGGACAAAAGGAAGCTCGCGGATCAGGCTATTTTTCTGGAACGCACGCTCTGCAATGAGACGGGCGGCGTGCAGGATCAGATCGCGGCTGCATTCGGCGGCCTTAACCGCATTGATTTTGATGCGGACGGATACCGCGTGAATCCCATTATCATAAGCCCTGACAGGAAAAAACAGCTGAATGAAAACCTGCTTCTGTTTTTCACAGGATTTTCCAGATTTTCTTCTGATATTCAGGCAGGTACACAGAAGGCGCTGAAGGACAAGGTTTCAGAGCTTAAGGAAATGTACGCGCTTGTCGATGAGGCAGAACACATTCTTGAGGACCGGAATACAGATCTCGATGAATTTGGACGGCTTTTGCACCACAGCTGGTGTCTGAAGCGCGGAATCGCCGGCGGAATCTCCACAGACAGCATAGACGGCATGTATCAGAAGGGGATGGATGCCGGAGCGCTGGGTGGGAAACTGCTTGGAGCCGGCGGCGGCGGGTTCCTGCTTTTTTATACAAAACCTGAAAATAAACAGAATGTGATCGAAGCAATGAGCGGATTGATGCATATTCCGTTTGAATTCGAAAATAATGGAACCTCGGTGATCCATTATGCACCGGAAAATTATGAAAAAGAAGTGTAATTGTGAAAGGGGAATGAGATGAAGATTATTATCGGAAATGACCATACGGCTGTTGAACTGAAAAATGTGATCATGGAGCACCTTAAGGAACAGGGCTATGAAGTGGAAAATATCGGCACGGATAAGGCGGAGAGCTGTGATTATCCGGTGTATGGAGAAAAGGTAGGCCGTGCCGTAGTGAACGGAGAAGCAGATCTCGGCATTGCGATCTGCGGAACGGGTATCGGTATCTCTCTTGCGGCGAACAAGGTAAAGGGCGTGCGCGCGGTCGTATGCTCGGAGCCCTACAGCGCACAGATGTCCCGCATTCACAACAATGCAAATGTACTCTGCTTCGGTGCGCGCGTTGTTGGAAGCGAGCTTGCAAAGATGATCGTCGATACCTGGCTTTCAGCAGAATTTGAAGAAGGCGGACGCCATCAGCGCCGTGTCGATATGATCATGGAGATTGAGGACAGAGCTTAATGAACACGGAGAAAAAGGCGCTCTTTTTTGATGTAGACGGAACGCTTCTCGATGATGCAGGGCATGTGCCGGAGAGTGCGGTGGATGCGATCCGGGCAGCAAGAAAACGGGGACATCTGATATTTGTTAATTCCGGGAGGGTAAAACCGCTTGCGGAATATATCAACCGGTTCATTGAAACGGACGGGCTGCTGTGCGGCTGCGGGACGGAGATCCTTCTGGGAGAAAAAAGTATTTATACATATATCCTTCCGCCGGATGTTGTGGAGGAATTAAAAAAGGACAGCGGGAACTGCCGCGTTGATATGTGGCTGGAGGGACCGGAAGGCATCGCGTTTTCTCCGGAGCTTCGGGTCAGATGGTCCGGAGAGGTAGAGCAGAATGTGCTGAATCAGGGCGGAATGGCCGCTGAAGGCTTTCAGGCACTTTCGAAGGTCTCAAAATTCTGCATGCAGGGAAATGAAAGCTCGGATTATCAGGCAATGCTTAAAAAATACGGCAGATGGTTTCATATGATGGATCAGTCGGGCGGATTTTACGAGTGCGTACCGCAGGGCCATGATAAGGCAAAAGCGCTTTTAAGAACCCTGGAATACTGCGGGATACCGCTGGAAAACGCCTATGCATTCGGGGACAGTGTAAATGATCTCGAGATGCTGCGTGCGGTGCCGCATGCGGTCGTTATGGGTGCGCATGCGCCGGAGCTGGAATATTACGGAAGCTTTATCACGAAAAAGCTGGAAGACGACGGCATCGCCTATGCGATGCAGGAGCTGGGACTGATATAGGGATCAGGTTCCGTTTTCATATCAGAAAGAGACCCGCAGGGGTTAAGAATATGGATCATAATATGCGCTGAAACAGCGCTGAAATAAGGAGAAGGAAAATGACAAAGGTTCAGGACAGATTTTTAAAGTATGTCAGCTTTGACACGCAGTCTGACGAGCGCAGTGAGACGATTCCGTCTACGGAAAAGCAGAAGCGCCTTGCGGAGGTGCTGCTTGCAGAGCTTAAGGAAATGGGAGCAAAGGATGCGGAGCTGGATGAGAACGGCTATGTCTATGCGACGATCCCGGCATCCGCGGGCTCGGAGGGAAAGCCGGTGCTTGCACTGGTTGCACATATGGATACCGCGATGGATATGTCGGGTAAGGATGTGAAGCCGCGGATCATTGAGAATTATGACGGAAACGATATTGTGCTGAATGAGGCGCTTTCCATTGTAACGAAGACTGCGGATTTTCCGGTGCTTAAGAAGTATGTGGGACAGGACCTGATCGTGACGGACGGAACGACCCTGCTCGGCGCGGACGACAAGGCAGGCGCTGCGGAGATCATGGCCGTGGCAGAGCGCATGCTTGCAGGAGAGATCCGCCATCCTGAGGTGCGCATCGTGTTTACGCCGGACGAGGAGATCGGACGCGGCGTGGCATATATCAATATGGATAAGGTTCGCGCTTCCTACGGCTATACCGTAGACGGTGAGGAGATCGGAGAGCTCGAGTATGAGAACTTTAACGCGGCTTCCGCAGCGGTGACGATTCACGGTGTCTGCGTACATCCGGGCGCATCCTTCGGCATTATGAAGAATGCGCTTCTGATCGCAATGGAATTTCACGCGATGCTGCCGCCGTTTGATACGCCGGCGACTACGACGGGCCGCATGGGATTTTTCCACCTGAACAACATGGAAGGAAAGACGGAGACGGCGGAGCTTTCCTATATTATCAGAGACCATGATGCCGGAAAGCTTGAAGCAAGAAAAGCGCTGATGCAGAGCGCGGCGGATTACATTAATCAGAAATACGGCGAAGGTACCGCAGAAATTAAGATCACTGATTCCTACCGCAATATGTATGAGCAGATCGTACCGGATCACGAGGAGCTGATCGAATACGCACGCGAGGCGATCAGGGAAGCCGGCATCGCACCGATCGAGGAGCCGATCAGAGGCGGCACGGACGGCGCAACCCTGTCCTATATGGGACTGCCGTGTCCGAATCTGGGAACAGGCGGACATGCCTGCCACGGACGCCATGAGTTCATCCCGATTCAGGCAATGGAAAAGGCTGTGGAGATCCTCGGAAATCTGGCTGAGAAATTTGCATAACCGGGATCAGGACAGGTTTCGCAGCTCTTTCTGAATAGCCGCCTCTCTGTCCTCAAACATCAGATCCCGGTTGTACTGGTAATAGCGCTCGCATTCATAGTCCTTCAGGAAACGCATGAGATAGTAGCTTGAGGTAATGGCGGTCATAAACAGCACCATTTCCTGCCCTGCGCCGAAAGCGGCTTCCATAAAGTTGAAGGCATGTTCAAGCTTGAGCCCTGTCTCATCAAATGCATCCTCATAGGCATCGGAAAGCCGGTTAAACTCTTCGCGAAGCGCTTCGGCGGAGCGCTCCTGGCCGCCTTCGCCTTCCGCCGTTTCCGCTTTGTGGAAGGCATCCCTAAGCGCGGTCAGGCGATCCGCCCTTTGATCAAGATCCTTACAGAGCGCAGAAAGCTTTGCGGCCAGGAGATTTACGACAGAGAATTTTTCATCGAAAGGCGCTTTCTTTAAGCGGTCGCAGAGCTCTTCCCGGATCTTCCCGTCCAGGGTCTCATCCACCTGATATTCCGCCTCATATTTGTTATAAAGATCATAGTAGTTTGAAAAATCTCTTGCGATCTCCGGATGCTGGATAAATTCCCCGATCATCTCGCGGGATACGGAAATATGCAGCGCCTCATAGGCATACATGAGCTCTGAAAGATCTTCCCATCCGCGCGGCGTGGAAAAGAAACGTCCGTCTACGGTCGTTTCAAACCGGCAGAAGTTCTGTGGTTTGATTCCGAGATAGGTCGTGATGGCTGAATGCAGAAGCTTTCTTGCAGCATATTTCTGCCATGCTTCAAACGAGGGCTCAATGTCAAGACGCCGGATGCGGTCCAGGGTCACGATGTCAAACTCACGGACGGATTTGTTGTATTCGGGCGGATTTCCGGCGGCTACGATCAGCCAGCCATCCGGCAGCTTATGGTTGCCGAAGGTTTTCGCCTGCAGAAACTGCAGCATTGTAGGCGCAAGCGTTTCCGAGACGCAGTTGATCTCATCGATAAACAGAATGCCCTCAGGATATCCGGCTTCGATCCGCTCATATACGGAAGCAACGATTTCCGACATGGTGTACTCTGTTACGGAATACGCGCTGCCCCCGAAATTTTTCTGTTCAATTTTGGGCAGTCCGATCGCGGACTGTCTCGTATGATGCGTAATGGTATAGGAAACAAGCCCGATGCCGGCCTCTTCTGCAGCCTGTGACATGATCTGTGTTTTGCCCACGCCGGGCGGTCCGATCAGCAGGAGCGGACGCTGGCGGAGCGCAGGGATCCGGTAGCTGCCATCTTCGTTTTTTGCAAAATAAGCTTCGATTGTATGAAGGATTTCTTCCTTCGCTTCCTGTATGTTCATGATTTCAGATTCTCCTGTTGTTTGCTGCTGGTCTCTTCCAGATCCTCGCTTCGGATGAACAGGCGCATGGCCCACGGAGGGACATCGTAATCCTGATAATCGTCGTCAAGGAATATGAATGCCGTTTCATATGGCGGACGCTTCAAAGGGTAGATGCCTTTTCCGTCGGTAAAATAAATCAGTCCGCGCAGCTTTTTGAATTCATGCTGCCGGATCAGCCCGTTTACATAGGAAAAGGCGGGTCTGAAGTCGGTGCCGCCCTGCCCGATCAGTCTGAAGCTTTCAAGATAGCCTTCCATCTCCTCCTGAGAGGTGATGCGCACATCCGATTCAACGCGGTCATCACACTGGATGATGCGGATGTGGATACTTCGGAAAAAGCTGTTCCGTTCGGAAAGAATCGACCAGGTTTCCGAAAGGAATTTCCGCACGAGCTCTCCGCTTGTGGAAAAGGAGGTGTCGATCACGATGATAAATTCTTCGACGGCAAATACTTCTTTTGTCTCAAGCGGTTCGATCAGGGGCATATTTCCGTAGTGCGAAAGTCCATAGGTATAGTAGATGTAATCAAAGCTGTCCTCATCCGCGTGAAGCTCCTCTTTCAGGATGCTGAAGCGTCTCAGAAAATCCCGGTAATCGTAGCGCCTTCTGTTTTCTGCCCGGAGGTCTTCGTAAAGCGGATCCCGTTCTTTTCCGGGATCCCGGTCGCCCGTTTCAAGCGCCGTCTGCATTTTGTCCCTGATGTCCTGCCATTTATTCTTCACAGAGAGCTGCATCCGTATATCCGGTTTGTCCGGCTCTGTATCCCAGAGACAGTGATTGTCGCGCGCAAAGAGCTGCGAGAGGGAAATCAGTCTGGATTTGCCGGGGGCCTGTTCAGAGAGCGATCTGTAAATACCCTCTGCATTCAGAACCTTCAGGGGACGGTGCGTATCGCCGCCTTTCAGAAGCTGCTGATAGACCTCCTTGCGCATCGGACGATCCGGCAGCCTGATACCGGGCTTTTGGAGGCTGTCAGCAATATATTCTGCGGCAATGTCGCAGGAGAGATCCCACAGAAAGGGATCGCGCGTGCCCCTGTTTGCGAAGTGGCAGAAGATGCAGTGCAGAAGTGAATGAAGAAAAACCCGGTTGACATTGATCCTGCCGTGCAGGTACATGCCTGTGAGAGCGGACGGCGCATAAGCAAAACTGTTTCCGTCAGTCGCAAAGCCAAGTGTATTGCCTTTTTCTGAAAGAGAGCCGTCCGGAACAAAGGAAAGCGCGGAAAGCGCGACGTCAAGGAAACGCAGATTTAAAGAAAGTTCACTCTGCGTATTCTTTAGAATCTCATTACAAAGACCAAGAAGCTTCGCTTCTTCGAGCTGTGCGTCCCGCCCGGGGCTTAAGGGGAGCTCTGCCATGCTTTTGTCCCTTCTTTCTGCATTGATATGCTGTTCGTATCATCATACCACAAAAAGCGGGAAAATGATTCACTATTGAGTTTCATTCCTGATTCTCTTATAATGATACCGTCCGGGAGGTGTCCGGAAATACAGAAAACCGGTTGGATTTTACCATGAATGAAACGAAAAAAAATACGGGAAGCAATTATCTGGTGCAGGGCAGTATTCTTGCTGCGGCAGGAATCATTGTCCGGCTGATCGGGCTTTTATATAAAATTCCGATGACGCGGATCCTCGGCAATGAGGGCATCGGATACTATAATACGGCATACGAGATCTACAATATCGGGCTGATCCTTTCATCCTACAGCCTGCCGCTGGCAGTTTCAAAGCTGATCGCAAAGAAAGAGGAGGAGGGACTGCGCGGGGATGCCGGCAGGGTGTTCCGCTGCGGCATTGCCGTCGGCGTGGTCACCGGCGGGCTGATGACGGCGCTGCTTTTGTTCGGGGCAAATCATATCGCAAGCGTGATCTTCAACAGTCCCGGAAGTGCGCTGCCGCTTAAGGTCATGGCGCCGACCATACTCGTATTTGCCGTCATGGGCGTATTCCGCGGATATTTTCAGGGACACGGCAATATGATTCCGACCTCGGTTTCCCAGATCATTGAACAGGTCGTACATGCGGCGGTCAGTATCTGGGCTTCCTACGATTTCATGCGGAGATTTGCGGCGGCGGATAATCCGGCTTCCTACGGCGCGGCGGGCGGTACGCTGGGAACCCTGATCGGTGCACTTGCAGCTTTTCTGCTGCTTGCGGTGCTGATGATACAGGAGCGCGATAACCGGAGAATGGAAGCCGGAATGGAGGCGGAATCAGACTATAGCCAGATCATGAAGCTTCTGCTCCTGACCTTTGCGCCGATCATTCTGAGCCAGTTTGTATATCAGCTTTCCGGTTCCGTGGACAATTCGATGTTCGGCCTTATTATGGGCGGAAAAGGATATTCTGAAAAGGAGCGCATGTTCCTGCTGGGCATTTACGGAGGCAAATACCGTCTGCTTACGAATGTTCCGGTGGCGATCGCATCTTCGCTCGGCGCGTCCATGATCCCCAGCATCGTGATGTCCAGGGTGCGCGGTGAGAAATCAGGGGTGCAGGACAAGATCTACATGACGATCAAATTCAATATGCTGCTTGCAATTCCTTGTGCATGCGGAATGTTTTTCCTCGCTTCGCCCCTGATGCGGTTTATATTCGGAGACGGAACGGAAATGACGGGACAGATTCTGATGATGGGTGCGTCGGCAGTGATCTTTTTCTCACTTTCGACGGTGACAAACGCGGTGCTTCAGGGCATTGACCTGATGCGAAAGTCGGTGACGCATTCGGCGATTTCTCTCGGAATACACGTCGTGCTGGTTTATATCATGCTTGAAAAACTTGAGCTTGGCGTTTACGGTCTTGTGATCGGCAATGTAACCTTTGCGCTTGTCGTCTGCATTCTGAACTGGCGCGCGATCGGGAAAACGCTTTCCTACCGGCAGGAGGTAAAGACCACCTTTCTGCTTCCGCTCATCGCGTCCGTGCTGATGGGTGCCGCGGCAAGGGGAATCTATGAAGGCGTACATGCCCTGCTGCATTCCAATGCGGCGGCGGTCCTGTGCGCGGCAGCCTGCGGAGCGGTGCTCTACGGTGTTCTGCTTATGCTGATGCACGCGGTGACGGAGGAAGAGCTGAAAAAAATGCCGCTCGGACGCACGATCCTGAGACTGGGTCGGGTGATCAGACGGTAATAAACGGATAACAGCAGGAAATAATGAAGGTTTGCAGCTTATAATTTTGAGATACAGTCCGGGAGGGAAATAAATGATCAGAAAACTGACGGCAGGAAGAGATGATATCCTTAATACATATGATTATGTGATTTTGGGAAACGGTGTGGCAGGTCATAACGCTGCCGCAGCGATCAGGACGCAGGATAAAGAAGGAACGCTTCTGATGATCTCAGATGAAGCATATCGAAGCTATAACCGGCCGATGCTTACGAAGACGCTGACAGAGGCGCTTACGATCGAAGCGATCGCAATCAAGCCGGAGGGCTGGTATGAGGAGATGCAGATTGATCAGCTTCTTTCCTGTACGGTGGAAGCAGTCAGACCGGCAGAAAAGCAGGTCGTGCTTACCGGGGGAAATACGGTTGGCTATGGAAAGCTGATCTATGCGCAGGGAGCGGAGTGCTTTATTCCGCCGATCGAAGGCGCGGATAAAGATGGAGTGATCGCCGTCCGCCGCTTTGCGGATACGGAGAAGGTGCTTGCGGCGCTTCAGACAGCAAAGCATGCGGTCGTGATCGGCGGCGGTGTGCTTGGACTTGAGGCTGCCTGGGAGTTAAAAAAGGCAGGCTGTGAAGTGGAAGTCTTGGAGCTTGCCCCGGTGCTGATGGAAAAACAGCTTGATGCAGAGGGCGGCGCCCTGCTGCAGGAGATCGGAGAAACGGAAGGCGTGCACATCCGCACCGGTGTTACGATTGAAGCGATCACAGGAGCCGGTCATGCAGAGGGGGTAAAGCTTGCGGACGGAACGGTCATTCCTGCGGAGCTTGTGCTCATTTCCTGCGGCGTGCGGGCAAATACCGCGCTTGCAAAAGAGGCGGGGCTTACCGTGGAGCGTGCCGTTGTGGTCAATGAAAAAATGCAGACAAGTGATCCGTGCATCTATGCCTGCGGGGACTGTGCGCAGTATAACGGAGTGAATAATGCGATCCTTGCGCAGGCGATGGAGCAGGGAAAGATCGCCGGAAATCAGGCGGCAGGCGGAGAACTCACCTATCAGCCGAAGGATGCAGCGATCATTTTCCGCGGCATGAACACCGCGCTGTTTGCAGCCGGGGATACCGGAAAGAACACAGAACTTACATATCAGACAAAAGAAACACGTGATGCGGAAAAGAAAAGCTATCAGAAGTATTATTTTACGGATGGAAAGCTCTGCGGCGCGATTCTGATCGGCGATACTTCCTCCATGGGAAAGCTGATGACGGCGCTCAAAAACCATGTGGGATATGATGAGATCGGGTAAAATCATTCCTCTCAATTCTCAATCTCTCAATTGTAAAACGATCTCAATTGTAAAACGAGATGCAGGAAATGGATAATATATTATCTGTTTCTTGCATTTTTTGCTTATTTAGGATAAAATATTATCTATGAATATGATGGTGCTTTATTAGGAAAAGCCCGCGGCGACAAACCGCGGGCTTTTCCTGACTGTAGTGGATTGTTAAATAATATACCGGTAAAAGGTAAGTTAACTGTGGAATCTTAATTGACTGCGTTCTGGTTGTAAAGCCAGTCAAGACCTGCTTTTACATAGGCAGCAGAGCCGCGGTAAAGGTATTCATCATTGAAGAGAACCTTCGGGTTGTGGCAGCTCCATTTGCGGCCCTCCCGGCTGTCTCCGAGGAAGATCCAGCCAATGCCGGACGGTACCTTTTCAGAGAAATAAGCGAAATCCTCAGAGCTTGTGGTGCGCTTAAATGCGCCGCCCCAGATCTGTTCCATATCAAAGGCCTCTTCTCCAAAAAGTTCCTTCATGGAAGCGAGGAAGGATTTTTTGAATTCCCCGTCAGCCATAAGCGGAGGGCAGGCATCTCCAAATGTAACGGTGGCGGTCACACCCTTTGCTTTAGCGGTGTATTCTGCCAGAAGTACAAGGTCATTTTTCAGCTTTTCGCGTACTTTTTCGCTGAAGGTACGGATCGTTCCCTGCATATAGGCGCTGTCCGGAATGATGTTTCCGGTCGTACCCGCGGACAATCTTCCGACGGTCATCGTACATGCATCGGAGGGTGCGCGGTGTTCGGCAATGATCTCATGAATGCCCTGATAGATCGCGCACATAGCGCCTACCGGATCGTGAGTCCATTCCGGAGCGGATCCGTGACCGCCCACGCCCTGAATATTGATCTCAAACCAGTCGGCAGAAGCATAGACCGCACCGGGACCAAATACGCCTACGCAACCCTCTTTTACCGGACTTCCTGCAATGTCATGGAACATCAGCGCCGCATCTACGTGCGGATTTTCCAGAATGCCGGCATCGATCATCTCTTTTGCGCCTCTCAGGCACTCTTCGCCGGGCTGGAACAGAAGCTTTACGGTTCCCTCGATCTCATCCTCATGCAGCTTTAAAAGCTTTGCCGCACCGAGCAGCATCGCGGTATGATTGTCATGACCGCAGGCATGCATGCAGCCTTTATTTTTAGAAGCAAACTCCACACCGCTTTCCTCTGTGATCGGGAGCGCATCCATGTCAGCGCGGAGCATGATGCATTTGCCCGGCTTTTTTCCGCCCGCAAGTACTGCAACGCCGGATTCACCGTACATCATTGGCTCGTAGCCGTATTCTTTCAGCACGCTGATGACGTATTCTTTGGTTTCGGGAAGCGAGAGCCCGACTTCCGGATTTTCATGAATATGACGTCTGTGGTGGATGAGCTCATCCTTGAAGCTTTCCGCTTCTGCAAGATAATTGTATCTCATAATAATCTTCTCCTTCCAAATCTGCTATAACCCTGTTCTTAATTTAACATGAAACACGGGATAAAACTTATCTCCAATACTTTATGTGTTATATGTTATAAGTTATAAGAAGCCGGAGGGGTTTACGGCGGATATGGCCGTGCCCCTCCGGATGACAGTATACATCAGCTGTGATCAGGCCTTTGCTGCCTGTGCACCGTTAGCTTCCGGAGTGTCTGAAGCTGCCCGTTTCTGTCCCATATTGATGCAGGTGATCATGATGACAAGCGTCAGAACCGTAAGAGCGGCGAGTGTCAGGATGGCAGGCTTATAGGAACCGGTCAGATCATATACAAGGCCGATCGCGGACGGGCCGAATGCGCTTGCAGCCATCGTAAAGGAACAGGTGAAGCCGTAGAGCTCACTGTAGTGCTTTACGCCGAAGATGCTGGTGATCATGATCGGAACGCCGATGGTAATGGTGCAGGTACCGATGCCATAGAGAACGGAAGCCGAGTATAAGAAGAACTGGCTGCCGCGCACCAGATAGAGGCACACGAAGAACAGGAAAAATGTTCCAAGTCCGACGGTAACGCCTGCCTTTGCGCCGAAACGGTCAAAAATTGCACCGAGGATCAGCTTTGCAAAGAGTGCCACGATGGAATAAAGAGAAATATATGCCGTGACGGTCGCAGCATCAAATCCCTCTCCATAGAGATAGTAGCTCATGTGACCAAGAATGCAGGAGGTCAGGTACAGCGTAAACGCGCCGAGAATGAACATCCAGAAGATCGGGGATTTTCTTGCGTCCTTCAGTGATACATTCCAGCTGCTCTGAACAACAGCATTGCTTTTCTTCTTTCCCGGTGCTGCTTCTTCTCCGTGTCCATAAGGCTCGAGGCCCACCTCTTCAGGTGTACGGCGGATGATGAAGCCGGAGATCGGGATCATGAAGATCAGGCAAAGTGCGCCGAGCATGAAGTAAGCGTTGCGCCAGCCGTAGTTCTGGATGCAAAAGGTGATGAACGGACCGAGAACGGTGCCGCCGATGCTGATGCCCATGGTAGCGATACTGATCATGAGCGCACGGTTTTTCTCAAACCAGTTGGTAATAAGTACGTTTACCGGAAGCGTGCAGGCGCCCATTGCGAAGAAGCCCTGAAGGCCGCCTACAAGCCAGAACTGCCAGAGCTCATGACAGAGGCCGTAGCAGGAATAAAATCCCATGGTGCCGACGCAGCAGATAAAGAACGTGATGCGCATGTATTTGCCGCGCAAAAGCTTGCCTGCGATCGGTGAAGTGAAAATGCATACGCCGCTCGCGATCGTGGTGCCGAGCATGAGTGCACTGATCGGAAATCCGGTCTCATTGAGGACCTCTACCGTAAAGAGCTGTGCAAGGCTGAAACGCGTCGCGTAATTGAATACCAGCGTCAGAATACAGCATACGAGGATCACCCAGTGGTACATGCTTCTGTTTTTCTTTTTCGTCTCCATATAACCCCTCCCTAATGATATACGATATGGAAATATTGTTATCTGATGAGAATAATCTAGCATAAAACCGGCAGAAAAACTTATCCTCAATAATTTATGCTCCATAGCAAAAGAGTTATACAGGTAATAAAAGGGTTATATGGAAAATATAAAAAAATGAAAAGAAACAAGTCCGAAACCGTACTTGGCATAAGTCCGATTTCATACTATAATGCCCATTGCTTTAAGTCTGAAATCATACTAAGGAGGCCGTACCATGCCGGAAAAAGCAAATGAATTTCTGAGGGATTTCAATATGATAGATAAGGAGTTCAATGATCTGTATCATGAGGTCGCGCTGAAGATGGGAATATCAGACAGCGCATTCTGTATTTTTTATATTCTGTATGACCGCGGAGACGGCTGTCTGCAGCGGGATATCTGCAATGACACGTTTGCAAACAAGCAGACGGTCAATTCTTCGATCCGCAGACTGGAGCAGGATGGATATCTGTATCTGGAGCAGGGACGCGGCAGGGATAAGCATATTTTCCTGACGGAAAGAGGCAGAGAGTTTGTGAATAAAAACATCGTACCTGTTGTGGAAAGGGAAAATGCTTCCTTCATGGCGCTGCGGCCGAAGGAACAGGCAGAGCTTCTGCGCCTTATGAGAAAGTACATGGACAGCCTCAGGGAAAAGCTCGGAGAATTATGATCGTTTTTCGGAACGGAATACAGGTATATGGAGGAAATAAGATAGTATGAAACTGATCCTGCGGTTTATTAAACCGTATAAACTGCTGTGCATCTTTACACTGCTCGTGATGGTTCTGGACGTTGCGGGAGGCATTCTGATCCCGACTGTCACGGCGAACATGATCAATGCCGGAATCGGCGGAGGGGATATGGAGTATCTTTTGCGAAGCGGACTTCTGATGCTTCTGATCGCTGTCGTGACGAGCTCAGGCGGGCTTCTCGGAAGCTGGCTCAGCGCATCGCTGTCCGCGAAGATCGGGCGGGATATGAGAAATGCGCTCTATGATAAATCGCTTCTGTTTTCAGCCTATGATTTTGAACAGTTCGGAACCGGTTCCATGATCACGAGAACGCTTAACGACGTGAATATGGTACAGCAGGGGATTGTGTGGTTTATTCAGATGGTGCTTCCGGTGCCTGCCGTCTGCATTATGGGAATTGCCATGGCATTTTCCATAGACCGGATGATGGGCTTTCTTCTGATCGGTGTGACGCTTCTGATCATCCTGCTTGCAGTTTTTGTAACGCGGAAGGCGGCAGTGATCTTTGAGAAGCTGCAGAAATTTCTGGACCGGATGAACGTGGTGCTTCGGGAAAATGTCACGGGCGTGCGTGTGATCCGTGCTTTTAACAAAGAAAAGCATGAAGAAGGACGCATGCGGAAGTCCTTCGAGGATTATGCGGAGGTATCCATCAGGGCGAACCGGCTGTTTGCCGGTCTTGAGAGCGTTGCGCTCCTTGCGATCAACTTAAGTATTGTGCTGATCCTGTGGCTTGGCGGAAACCGGATCGGTGCCGGCTTTATGGAAATCGGAGATATCACGGCTCTGACACAGTATGCGATCATGATCCTGTTTTATATCATCATGGCGCAGATGGTCATCATTCTGATTCCCAGAGCAATGATCTGCGTCCGGAGGATCTCCGATGTCCTGAGCCTTACGCCGGAAATCAGAGACGGAAAAGAGGCAGCGGACAGGACAGAGGCCCAGGATGAGTGGACAGATGAGGTCATCCGCTTTCAAAATGCGGGATTCCGATTTGCGGATGCCGATGAAGATACGCTTGGAGGTCTGGATTTTGTCTGCAGAAGAGGAGAGACGACTGCGATCATCGGCAGTACGGGAAGCGGCAAGTCCACGATCGCAAAGCTCATTCTCCGCTTTCATGATGTGACGTCCGGTGCGATCCTGCTGAATGGCAGCGACATCCGCGGGATGACACAGGAGAAGCTGAGGTCCCGTATTTCTTACGTACCGCAGAAGGCCTGGCTGTTTTCCGGCACGATCGAAGATAATCTCCGTCATGGAAATGAGGCGGCCTCAGAAGAGCAGATGGAGCATGCGCTGAGCATCGCCCAGGCTGATTTCGTCAGCAAGCTGCCGGACGGTCTTCATTCCCGTGTATCACAGGGCGGCACTAACTTTTCCGGCGGACAGAAGCAGCGTCTTTCCATTGCAAGGGCGCTGATCAAAAAAGCGGATCTGTATATTTTTGACGACAGCTTTTCCGCTCTGGATTTTAAGACCGATGCGGCGCTCAGAAAATCGCTCGCAGGAGAGGTGCGGGATGCAGCCGTGCTGATCATTGCGCAGCGTGTCAGCACGATCATCAATGCGGAGCAGATCATTGTACTGGAAGAGGGTCGGATCGTCGGAACAGGCGATCATAAATCGCTTATGGAAAGCTGTTCTGTCTATCAGGATATTGCAAAATCCCAGATGAAAGGAGGAACGCTCAATGGATGAGAATCAGAATATAACGGAGCTGATGGAAGAAGATCCGGAATTCGAAATGCCGAAACATGCATGGCCGACGGTAAAAAGACTTTGGACATCCGTAAATGACCAGCACAGACGCCTTGCGATCGTACTGGTGTCGGTTATTCTGTATACCCTGCTGTCGATCGCGGCGCCTTTGTACAGCGCACAGATTGTGGATCTGCTCTGGAATAAGATCAGGGAAGCGTTTTCGGGCGGGCAGTTCTTTCACATCACATGGGCTGATGGCGGCAGGGATATCTGGTTTCTGCTGCTGATCTATCTGGCAACCGCTTTCTTTTACACGCTGCAGTCCTATCTGATGGCGAGCTTTGCCGAAAAACTCAGCCTGCGTCTCAGAACGGATATCAGCAAAAAGCTGAACCGACTTCCTCTTGCGTACTTTGACCGGACGAAAACGGGAGCGGTACTCAGCCGCACGGTCAACGACCTTGATAAGATGGCAGAGGCGCTGCAGACCGGTATGCTGAAGCTGTTTACCGCGGTCGGCATGGTAGTCGGCTCGCTGATCATGATGCTGCGCTTCAGCCTGCTGCTGACAGCCGTATTTCTGATCTTTACTGGGATCGCGCTGGCAGCGACAAAATTTGTCTCTGCCAAAACCCTGAAATGCGCAGTGCGCAGGCAGGAATGTGTGAGCAACGTGACGGCGCAGGTGGAAGAGGCTTACAGCGGCCGGGTGATCATCAAGGCATTCAACCAGGAGAAAAGCAGCTCTGAAAAAATGCACAGGGCAGTGGAGGAGCTCGCTGAGGCGACCAGACAGGCGGATTTTATGATGAATGCGATCAATCCTGCCATACGTCTGATCAACCGCTTCGGACAGGTCGTACTGGCCGTTCTGGCGGGCAGGATGCTTCTTACGGGTACGCTCACCGTCGGTGTGTTTCAGGCATTTTTCCAGTATGTCAACCAGGCCTCAGAGCCGCTGACGGAGGTTGCCTATATGGTAAATACCATGCAGTCCGCGCTGGCTTCCCTGGAACGCATTTATGAGATGCTTGATGAGGAGGAGATCACCGCGGATCCGGAGAAGCCTGCAGTGCTTCTGCATGCTGAGGGAGTGGTGGAGTTTCAGAATGTACGTTTTGGCTATACGCCGGAGCATATCCTGATGAAGGATATCAGCTTTTCCGTAAAGCCGGGACAGAAGGTGGCGATTGTCGGCAGTACGGGGGCGGGCAAGACAACGCTGATCAACCTGCTCATGCGTTTCTATGAACTTTGCGGCGGTAAGATCAGTCTGGACGGAACAGATACGACGGCGATGACGCGGGCAAATCTGAGAGACCAGTTCGGCATGGTGCTGCAGGATACCTGGCTGTTTGGCGGTTCGATCGCGGAGAACATCGCCTACAGCAGGCCGGAGGCATCCCGGGAGGAGATCATTGCGGCGGCAAAGGCGGCGAGAGTGGACTTTTTCGTCCGAACCATGCCGCACGGCTACGATACCGTTCTCAGCAATGACGCGGAAAATATTTCTGTCGGACAGAGGCAGCTGCTTACGATCGCAAGGGTCTTTCTCCGGAACCCGCCGGTGCTGATTCTGGACGAGGCGACCTCCAGCGTTGACACGAGAACGGAGATAGAAATCGGAAAAGCCATGAAGGAGCTTATGAAAAACAGAACGAGCTTTGTGATCGCACACAGACTGTCCACGATCGTGGATGCGGATCTGATCCTGTTTATGCAGAATGGTAATATCATCGAACAGGGGACGCATGAGAGCCTGCTCAGGGCGGGCGGAGCTTATGCAGAGCTTTATTACAGCCAGTTTGCATAAGATCTGTCTGATTTTCAGGGCTTCCATGGGTTCCATGGAATTCAGGGAATAAAAAGGGATGGCGCATCACGGTTATGTGATGTATGCCATCCCTTTTGTATAGGTGTTTATATGAACCTGAATAAAACGGATCAGGTTTTCGGATCAGAACTTTCAGATCAGGCCTTTGCCGCCTGGGCACCGTTCTGTTCTGCAGATGTCTGGGCGGATTTTCTGCTCTGTCCGAGGTTGATGCAGATGAACATGATCACGATCGAAAGCAGCGTAAGGATCGCGAGTGCCAGAATAGCAGGTCTGTAAGAGCCGGTCAGGTCATAGATCAGGCCGATCGCAGACGGACCGATTGCGCTTGCAGCCATGGTGAAGGAACAGGTGAAGCCGTAGATCTCGCTGTAGTTCTTCGCGCCGAAGATGCTGGTGATCATGATCGGAATGCTGACAGTTACAGCGCAGGTTCCGAAGCCGTACAGTACGGCTGCCGCATACAGCATGAACTGACTTCCCTGAACCAGATAAAACGCCATAAGGAACAGGAAAAAGGTACCGCAGCCGAATGCGATTCCCGCCTTGGAGCCGAAGCGGTCGAAGATCGCACCGAGTACAAGCTTTCCGAAGATCGCAATGGTGGAATAAAGTGAGATATAGGCTGCGATGGAGCCTGCGTCAAAGCCGCCCTCACTGCGCAGATAATAGCTCATGTGACCCATGATACAGGATGTAAAGTAGATCAGGAATGCGCCAATGATGAACATCCAGAAAATAGGAGTCTGTCTCGCTTCCTTAAGCGTCGCATTCCAGCTGCTCTGTACAACTGCTTTTTTCTTTGTCTTGCCGGCAGTGATTTCCTCTCCGTGTCCGTAGGGCTCAAGACCAACCTCCTGCGGTGTGCGGCGTACGATGAAGCCCGCGATCGGGATCATGAATACGAGGCAGAGCGCGCCGAGCATGAAATAAGCCTTACGCCAGCCGTAGTTCTGGATGCACCAGGAGATGAACGGGCTTAATACCGTACCGCCGATGCTGATGCCCATGGTGGCAATACTGATCATAAGACCGCGGCTTTTTTCAAACCAGTTGGTGATCATAATGTTGACCGGCATCGTGCAGGCACCCATTGCAAAGAAGCCCTGAAGCGCGCCTACGAGCCAGAACTGCCAGAGTTCCCGGCAGAGGCCGTAGCAGGAATAAAATCCCATGGTACCGATACAGCAGATCAGGAAAGTAAGGCGCATGTATTTGCCGCGCAGAAGTTTACCCGCGATCGGTGAAGTAAAGATGCAGACTACGCTTGCAATCGTCGTGCTGAGGAAATAAGCGCTGCTTGCAAATCCGGTCTCCGACAGAATTTCCGTGCTGAAAAGCTGCGAAAGACTGAAACGTGTCGCATAGGTGAACATCAGCGTCAGCACGCAGCAGACGAGAATCACCCAGTGGTAGATGCTGTTATTTTTCTTTTTCGTCTCCATATAACCCCTCCTGTAACATGATATAAATATGGACCTTGTGGAATATGTATAAATTTATCATGAAACGTAAAAAAAATCTTATCCATATGGTTTTATGTGTTATACTGAATATGTTATAAGGGGAATCGGAAAAAGAGTATAGAACAGGTACAGGACTGCCTTTCAGTCCAAAGAGGGAATATATGAATCTGAATCATCTGGAATATCTGGTCTCAGTGGCGAGAAACGGGTCAATTAACCGTGCGGCAAAGGAGTTGCTGGTTTCGCAGCCGTATCTGAGCGGAACGATCAGAAATATTGAAAAGGAAATGGGGATACAGATCTTCCGGCGCACCAGTACGGGGATCGAACCGACGGAGCTCGGAGAGGAATTTTTAAAGTGCACGGAACGCGTGCTCGCGGAGATCGAGCAGATGCGAAGCCTCGGTGAAACAGGCGTTCAGAGCCTGAAGCTTGCATCCTGTTATTCTCCCTATTTTATCAAGTGCTTTCTGGATATGCGCGCAAGCTCCGGCAGTATTCTGCACGACAGTTTTCAGGAAATGCCCATGCAGGCGGCATTCCGTGCGCTCTCATTGCAGACGGTCAATCTGGCGCTCGTGGCGTATGCGGAATATGCAAAGGAATATTATGCGCAGAAGGCGGAATCCTTCCACTGCGTGCTGAAGGATCTGATTCCCTGCGTTCCGTTTTCCGTCATGATGCGGAAAGGACACCCGCTTGAAGAGAAGGATACTGTTTCACTTGAAGATCTGCACAATTATCCGTTTGTCTATTTCGGGGATAAGGACGCGCTCTCCCTGGTCCGCTCGATCGGGCTTGGGGCATATCCGGGTCTTATCACGATCTCAGACAGGGGCAGCTACTTTGATTTTATGAGAAGCGGGGATTATCTGACGATCATGCCGATCATTGCGGGCGGACGTCCGGTGCATGACGAGATGAGCTACAGGCCGCTTACCGGCACGGAGGTACGGATGAGCTTTTCCTATGCGGTGCGGGAGCAGTACAAGCTGAATGCAAGGGAACGGGAGTTCCTGAAGTATGTCAGGGATCACAGTATCCTGGCGGAAAAGAAATAGAGACAAAGACAGAAAATGCCGTATGGCCGGAATGAGATCCTGAGCCGTACGGCATTTTTTCAGTTCAATTTTTGTTATGCATATTTAAAGATCACTGAGCGGTAGCGCTCAAGTACGCCCATGAGGATGGAGCCGAGCACACCGACAGCGAGCACCTCGCCAAATCCTACGGTGAACATCATAAACGGCAGCAGGTCCTCCGCACCGTACGCATATTTCAGCACAAACGGGATGATGAGCGCGTTGCTTAAGATCGGCGGCAGCAGGGAAAGCGTGCGGGTATGACGTCCCGGCATCTGGCTGATATAGTAGGTTCCGAAGGCACCGATCAGGGTCGCAAGCGTACCGAAGATCACATCCGGAAGCGGCGCGCCGAGGAGAAAGTTTCCGAGCAGGCAGCCGATCGTGACGCCGGGAATTCCCGCAAGCGTAAAGAACGGAAGCACGCAGAGCATTTCACTGATCCGGAATTGGATGGGCCCGAAGGAAATGGGCTGGAACGGCACCATAAGCGCCAGGTAGAGAGCCGCGATGATCGCAGCGGTCGTGAGGAAATGAACATTCCCCATGTTCTTAGACAGTTCTTTCATATTAAGTTACTCCTTTAGTTTTGTTTTAGGTGTGGAAGGTCTCGAACACACCGGTCGTTTGTGCGGGCGGATTTCTGAAAAATGGCTGTTTCAAAAGCGCTCCGCGACCTTGGTAATAAAGAACGAGGGGTATTATAACATAAGAAAAATGAAATTGACACTGGTTTTTGACATTAAAAAAATAATGAATGACAAAAACTGTCCTCTTTAAAGCTTATTATATAGATCAGGAACATACAGATAGGTCGGTTATACCGGCGGACTGAATGAAATGGGAACATATGGAGGAACTTAGAATGGATACCAACAAGGAAACAATTATGGATCTTCTGAAGAAGGTAAGACGCAACGAGGCTTTCATGTCACTGCTGAATACATTCAAAGAAACCACGGCGAATTATTTGCTTTACGATCAGCCGGAACCGATGGAGGATGACATGATGCCGGCATGTGGCTATGGCGGAGGAAGTTCATTTTTTGGCGGATCCACAATGGGACGGTTTGTCAACGATGCAACTGAATTTGTGGTGTTAAATCAGGGATTGGATAAATTGATCGATCCCGCCGTATCGGCTGAAGATATTGGAACCAGGTTTAAGGAAATTCTGACAGCAGGCGGCGGTTCACGTAAGGGGGTGATCAGAAAACAAAGCAACGATTATATCGATACGATCCTGAATGCGGATTTTATTCAGGACTATCTCTAATGCATGTCTCCTTTCTGAAAACATATAAGACAGGTCTTCAAAGCTCATGTGAGTTTGAGGACTATACTGAAAAAGCCGGTGTGATGAGCGCCGGCTTTTTCAGTGGAGCTGATTTCATACATTTTATTTTTTTAAAAATAATTATCTGAATGACAAAAACTGTCTTTTTCAAAGATTATCATATAGACAAAGAATGTTCACCAGGCGTCAGCAATCCGGATAGGCTGACAGGGATAAAACAGGCTTAAGGAGGGGAAAATGGGTATTATAGCAAATATCGGAGGAATTGCGGCATTGATTGCGATCGTTATTCTGACGGTTATCTTATGGACAACATTTCACAATTTTGTCACGCGGATTTACTTCGGCGGCATGAGTAATATGATCTTTACGATCATTATGGAATTTGTCGTATGCGGAATGATTTCCACCTGGATCGTGTCGATGGTCGGAGGACTGATCCTGTTTGCGGTACAGGGCATTGGTTCCATCGTAATGTTCCTTCTTAGAATTCTTATTTCGCTGATCAAAATAGCAGCGGTTATTGCGGCTATTGGCGGGGCTGTGTACGGGATATACAAGCTGATCGGCAAGGTAAGCGGCAGGGGAAGGGACGAAAGCTCTGCACAGGCAGCGGAAACTTCAGGAACCGAACCGCAGGCAGAACAAATGCCAGGTGAAGCAGTGCCGGATGAGATGAAGCAGGTGGAAAAAGATGGCTCATCGGCGGAAACAGAACAGGGATTAAGATGCCCGTCCTGTGGAAGCGTGATTCGGGATGATGATGTATTTTGTGAAGTATGTGGGCAGAAATTGCAGAAGGAAACCCAGGAGGGAGAGAATTATGGAGAATAATATAAAGTTTTGCACGAAATGCGGCGCAAAGCAGGATAAAGAAGCAAAATTCTGTGCAGTATGCGGAAATGCGTTTAAGATGAAAGAAGCGGAAGCAGAGAATTCGTCCGCGAAACCGGTAACGAAGGTACCAACATCAGCGGCACCGGCAAATGTACAGTCTGCTCCAAAAATGCAGGCGGGTTCAGGCGCACAGGAAGGACCGGCTGACTATACAGCAATCATTAAGTCGAATCTCAACTATTATCAAACACGTTTTAAGCAGTTGGATGAGACCGGAAAAAACAAAATGAACTGGGCGTCTTTTTTCCTGGGGTTCTTTCATGCGGGCTACCGAAACATGATCGGAGAATGGCTGAAAGCCATGAAAGTTTCCCTGATCATGGTTGGCATTTCCTTGCTGCTGGCAGTGATTGCATATCTGGGCGTACCTGCTTTATCGGTTATTTCTGTAATTCTGCTTGGACTCTCTGAAGCGGTTCTTGCAATTCAGCAGATTTTGTTTGCGGTCAGATTTAATAAACTGTATAAAGCACATGTTGAAACAAAGCTCCGGAAGGGAAACAATTCGCCGGATCCGTCGATCGGAAGAGGAATTGGAGCATCCCTGCTTTACGGAATTGTGACTGTAATTGTGATTGTGCTCATGGTGGCTGGTTTATTCGGTTCCCTTATGTCCGGTGTGTCAGACTATGATGACTACGATTACGGTTATGATTATGATTATGGCTATGACTATGACTATGATCTCTTCGATGATTATGGATATGATGGTTATGACGATCCGGGATCAGACGAAACGCAGTTCAGTGAACCGGTCTTTGAGCCGGAGCCATCTCAGGGTTTTGAATCAAATTCGGGAAATCCGGCAGAGGGCTACAGAGAAACTTCTGCAGCGCCTCAGACAGCAGCTGCCAATATGGCTGATGAGGGGGATGTTGGAGATACGGATGAAGATTACAGCATTCAATATGGCGTTAAGGCAGATGGTTATTATATTGCGGATCACATCAATGCGGCGTTGAGCGATCCGGACGGATATCTTATTCCGGATGTTGATCAGGAATATATCAGTGCAGATGACTATGACTGGCTGGATAAGGAAACCTTACGCCTTGCGATCAATGAGGTATACGCAAGGCATGGGAGACAGTTTGATACAGTGGATCTGAATGCGTATTTCTCATCGAAAAACTGGTACACACCACGTTACTCAGCCAGTGAATTTGATGATTCGGTGTTCAATGGGTATGAAAAAGAAAACATAAAGACCCTGGCTGCAATTAGAGACAGTTTAAACTAGGCGTTGCAATGCAGCATATTTATGTCAAAAAGAGCTTCATCGGCGCAGATAACGCTGAAGGAAGCTCTTTTGTATAGTCTGAATAAAGGGTACATCAGGGGCGATTAGGAAATTTCTACTCCTGCATATATACCATCCGCGTCCCCGCATGCCGAAGCCACTTTCCGCGCCTGTAATAGAGGATGAACAGCGTTGAGGTCACTGTCCAGGTGATCGGATAGGACAGACATACTGCTCCTACGCTTGGGAAAAGCGCGGAGGAAAGTGCGATCCAGATGATGCGCAGCGCGCAGACACCGAAACAGGTGATGATCATCGGATAGAACGAATCTCCGCAGCCGCGGCAGGCACCGGACAGGATCTCAATACAGATATAGGTAATGTAGGTCGGCGTCACGATGCGGATCATGCCCATGCAGATCTCGATGACGACGGGATCCTGCGTAAACAGGCGCAGGATAATGTGCCCGAAGGTAAGAATTACAAAACTGAAGAAGACGCAGGTTCCTGCGGCCATCATAAGACAGATGCGTACGCTCTTTTTGATACGGTCAACCTTTCCGGCGCCGAAATTCTGGCCTGCGAAGGTCGTGACCGCGATGCCGAATGCGTTTACGGTCATCCAGAAGAAGCTGTCCACCTTTCCGTAGGCAGTCCATGCTGCTACCGTATCGGTGCCGTAGCTGTTGATCGCCGCCTGAATCACGAGGTTGGAGATGGAGTACATCGCAGACTGCAGGCCGGCCGGCAGTCCGATCGTAAGAATGGACCGCAGCATCTGTGCCTGAAATCTGATCTTGGAAAGCGTAACGCGGTAGATATCCGTGGTACGCATCAGCACATACATCGTGAGAATGGCGGATACGACCTGTGAAAGCACGGTTGCGATCGCAACGCCGGTCACTCCCATACCGAAGCCGAGTACAAACAGAAGGTCGAGCACGATATTTGTAAGGCAGGCAGCCATCAGGAAATAGAACGGCTTTTTGGAGTCGCCGATTGCGCGCAGAATGGCAGCTCCCATGTTGTAGACCATGGAAGGAATCATTCCGGTGAAATAAATGCGCATGTAGGTAACGGACGGCGGCATGATATCCTCCGGCGTATTCAGAAGACGCAGGGATATCGTAGTCGTAAGAAGACCCAGTACCATCATGACGGCGCCGCCGACAACTGCCAGCGCAACGGATGTATGCACGGCGCTTTCAAGGCGCTCCTTTTCCCGTGAGCCAAAGTACTGGGAAATGATAACGCCGGCACCGGAAGAAAGACCGACAAAAAAGCCGACCAGAAGATTTATGATCGTAGACGCCGGTCCGCCGACGGCTGCAAGCGCTTCCTTGCCGACAAAATTTCCGACGATGACGGCATCGACTGTATTATAGAGCTGCTGGAAAAAGGTTCCGAACAGAATCGGAAAAAAGAACAGCAAAAGCTGCTTCCAGATAACCCCCTCCGTGATTTGATTTGTCTGTTGTTTCATAATACTGTTCCCCACCCCTAAAGATATAACCGAAGCTATTCTATCATGAACACATGGAATAAGAAAGAGGGACAGAGGGAAAAGAAGAGATTTAAGTTTTATGCCTGTATGAATAAATACATGCCGCAGCAGATTGTCCTCCGGGCATTACTATTTTGATTTTTTGTATAATTTTCAAAAAAAACGCATAAAATTTGTTCCGATTTTTTCATTTACAGCGCGAAAAAACGGGAGTATAATAGCAAAAATTTTGTGTATGGATGTAAGGGATACCGCGGCATTCGCCTCTGTCCCTTTATGAACAGGAGGGCCTTTTATGAATGCATTTCTCATTCTGGAAGACGGTCATGTCTTCCCCGGCAAAGCATACGGCTCCTGCCGGGATGTGATCAGTGAAATCGTTTTTAACACCTCAATGACCGGTTACACGGAAGTGCTGACCGATCCTTCCTATTCCGGACAGGCCGTTGTCATGACCTATCCGCTGATCGGCAACTACGGCGTCTGCCTTGAGGATATGGAATCTGAAAAGCCCTGGCTGAGTGGCTTCATCGTACGTGAATTGAGTCGGATCCCCGCTAATTTCCGCAGCGATGAAACCATTCAGTCTTTTTTATTGCGCTATGACATTCCGTGTATCGCAGGCGTGGATACGCGTGCGGTTACGAAGCTTCTCAGGGAAAAGGGCACGATGCGCGGGATGATCGCGCATACGGAAACAAAAGAGGCGCTTGATACGGATGCGCTGCTTGAACAGATCCGGGCTTATCATACAGGTGACGAGGTGGCGCGCGTGAGCCGCAGGGAGCCGGAGCGGCTTCCCAGGGCAGGACTTAAAGTGGCGCTTATGGACTACGGAGTGAAGGAAAATATCGCAAGATGCCTTCATGCGCGTGGCTGTGATGTGACGATCTGGCCTGCATCGACCCCGGCAGAGGAAGTGCTCGCGTCAGATCCGGACGGCATCATGCTGTCAAACGGCCCGGGAGACCCAAAGGAATATAAAGAGGTGATCAGGGAGGTCAGAAAGCTTTATGACAGCGATGTGACGGTATTTGCGATCTGTCTCGGGCATCAGCTGATGGCACTTGCGCTCGGCGGGGATACACACAGGATGAAGTACGGACACCGCGGCGCAAATCATCCGGTACGCGATCTCAGAACCGGAAAGGTGTATCTGTCTTCCCAGAATCACGGCTATGTCGTAGATGAAAAGAGCCTGCCGGAGACGATTGCCGTTCCCGCATTTGAAAATGTAAATGACGGTACCAACGAGGGCATGAATTATATAGGAAAGAACATCTTTACGGTCCAGTTCCATCCGGAGGCTTCCCCGGGACCGCATGATACGGCATTTCTGTTTGACCGGTTTATTGAGATGATGAATCAGAAAAAAGCAGAGGAAAGGAGCGGAAAAAATGCCTAAACATCCGGAAATAAAAAAAGTTCTTGTGATCGGCAGCGGTCCGATCGTCATCGGACAGGCAGCGGAATTTGACTACGCAGGCACACAGGCATGCCGTTCCCTGAAGGAAGAAGGGGTAGAAGTCGTACTCTTAAATTCCAACCCTGCAACGATCATGACGGACGGAGATATTGCCGACCGCGTATATATCGAACCGCTGACTGCGGAGGTGCTTGAACAGCTGATTTTGAAGGAGCAGCCGGACAGCGTGCTGCCGACGCTCGGCGGACAGGCGGGTCTCAATCTTGCGATGGAGCTTGAAGAGGCCGGTTTTCTGAAAGAGCATAATGTGAAACTGATCGGTACGACCGCACTCACGATCAAAAAGGCGGAGGACCGGCTTGAATTTAAGCGCACCATGGAGAAGATCCATGAGCCGGTGGCGCCTTCGAAGGTCGTTGAGACAGTTGAGGATGGAGCCGCGTTTGCGGAGGAGATCGGTTATCCTGTCGTGCTCCGTCCTGCCTATACGCTCGGCGGAAGCGGCGGCGGCATTGCGTCCGACAGGGAGGAGCTTGAGACCATCCTGGAAAACGGCCTTCGTTTGAGCCGTGTCGGTCAGGTCCTTGTAGAGAGATGCATCGCGGGCTGGAAGGAGATCGAATATGAGGTGATGCGCGATGGCGCCGGCAACTGCATCACCGTCTGCAACATGGAAAACCTGGATCCGGTCGGCGTGCATACCGGCGATTCCATCGTTGTGGCGCCGTCTCAGACGCTTGGCGACAAGGAATATCAGATGCTCAGAGACTCTGCGTTCAATATCATTTCAGAGCTTGGCATCACGGGCGGCTGCAATGTGCAGTATGCGCTGCATCCGGAAAGCTTCGAATACTATGTCATAGAAGTAAATCCGCGCGTGTCCCGTTCCTCGGCGCTCGCATCCAAGGCTACGGGATATCCGATCGCAAAGGTCTCCGCGAAGATCGCGCTCGGATATACGCTTGATGAGATCAAAAATACCGTGACCGGAAAGACCTACGCAAGCTTTGAACCGGCGCTTGATTACTGTGTTGTAAAGATGCCGAGGCTGCCGTTTGACAAGTTCATCAGCGCAAAGCGAAATCTGAGTACGCAGATGAAGGCGACCGGAGAGGTCATGTCGATCTGTACGAATTTTGAAGGCGCGCTGATGAAGGCGATCCGTTCTCTGGAACAGCATGTGGATTCGCTTATGTCCTATGATTTCTCTCATTTAAGTGAGGCAGAACTCAGGGAAGCGCTGTCGATCGTGGATGACAGGCGCATCTGGCGCATCGCGGAGGCCCTGAGACGCGGCATCGGCTATGAGACCATCCACCGGATCTCCAGGATCGATGAATGGTTCATCGACAAGATCGCCGTGCTCGTGGAGATGGAAAAACGCCTCAGGGAGGAGCCGCTCACGGAGGCGCTTTTAAGAGAGGCAAAGCGCCTTGAGTTTCCGGATCATGTGATTGCATCCCTCAGCGGAAGGACTGCGGAAGATGTGAAGGAACTCCGGATTTCATTCGGAATCACGGCTGCATTTAAAATGGTAGATACCTGCGCAGCAGAATTTGCCGCACAGACACCGTATTATTACTCCGTATTCGATGGAGAAAATGAGGCGGATCCGGCCTCGGACAAAAAGAAGATTCTGATCCTCGGAAGCGGACCGATCCGGATCGGTCAGGGAATCGAGTTTGACTTCTGCTCCGTGCACTGCGCATGGGCATTCGAGAAAGAAGGCTACGAAACCATTATCATCAACAATAATCCGGAGACGGTTTCGACGGACTTTGATATTGCAAATAAGCTTTACTTTGAGCCGCTGACGCCGGAGGACGTGGAAAATGTCGTAAGGCTTGAAAAGCCGGATGGCGCAGTCGTGCAGTTCGGCGGACAGACGGCGATCAAACTGACGGAAGCGCTCCTTAAGATGGGCGTGCCGATCCTTGGAACCTCCGCGGAAAATGTAGACGCGGCGGAGGACCGTGAGCTTTTTGACAAGGTGCTGGAAAACTGCGGTATTCCGCGTCCGGCAGGACATACGGTCTATACAGTCGAAGAAGCGCTTGAGGCTGCTCATTCCCTTGGCTATCCTGTGCTCGTGCGGCCGTCCTATGTGCTCGGCGGTCAGGGCATGCAGATCGCGATCAGTGACCATGACATCGAGCGCTTTATCGAAAATATCAACCGGATCGCGCAGGATCACCCGATCCTTGTGGATAAATATCTGATGGGCAAGGAGATCGAGGTGGATGCGGTCTGTGACGGGGAGGACATCCTCATCCCGGGTATTATGGAGCATATCGAGCGCGCAGGCATTCATTCGGGCGACAGCATTTCCGTTTATCCGGCACAGGATCTGAACCCTGAAATAAAGGCGGTTATTACGGACTATACGGCAAGGCTTGCAAGAGAGCTGCATATCATCGGACTGCTGAATATCCAGTTTATTCTCTGCGACGGGCAGATCTATGTGATCGAGGTCAATCCGCGCTCGAGCCGTACCGTGCCGTATATCAGCAAGGTGACGGGGATTCCGATCGTAAAGCTCGCAACGGGCGTTATTCTCGGAAAGAAGCTTAAGGAAATGGGCTACGAGCCGGGACTGCAGAAGGAGGCCGGATATTACGCGATCAAAATTCCGGTATTTTCCTTTGAAAAGATCCGCGGCGCCGACATCAATCTGGGGCCTGAGATGAAGTCCACCGGAGAATGCCTGGGTATTTCGAAATCCTTTAATGAGGCGCTTTACAAGGCATTTCTCGGAGCGGGCATCCGCCTGCCGAAATATAAAAACATGGTCATTACCGTACGGAAATCCGACCGTCCGGAGGTGATCCCGATCGCAAAGCGTTTTGAGGCGCTTGGATACCATATTTATGCGACGGATGGTACGGCGGAAGACCTTCGCGCAGCGGGAATTAACGCGGAGACGATCAATAAATATGAAGAGCCGTCTCCGAACCTGATGGATCTGATCCTCGGACACAGGCTTGATCTTGTGATCGATATTCCTCCGAGAGGCGTGGAACACAGCCGCGACGGCTTCCTGATCCGCCGCAATGCGATCGAGACCGGCGTAAATGTGATCACTGCGATGGATACGGCGGAGGCACTGATCACAAGCCTTGAAAACCGTGAAAATGATCTGACACTTGTAGATATCGCGCGTTTATGATATAAATATGTGGCGAAACACAGAAGGAGAATCCCCGTAAGGGGGTTCTTCTGTGTTTTGAAGAATTGCACGGTAAGAAGGAGGATGTTTATGAGAAAGGTGATATTATACGGAACCGGAACATGAGGCGGATGTCCGCCGGTGAAAGAGGTTCTTTCCCAGAATGGAGTTAAGTATCTGTATGTGGATATTTGTGAGAGCGTCGGAAAGCTGAAGCTGTTTTTAACGCTGCGCGACACATCGCCGGTATTGGAAGGCGTCAGAAAGGAACACCGCGCAGGCATCCCCTGCCTGGTCATTGACGATAAGGTATTCCTGCCGGACGGACCGGAAATGGTGCAGCATCTGATCGATGAATATCAGCTGGCTTGACATAATTTTTACAATGTGCTGTCTTGAAAATGAAAAACCATTGTGCTAGACTAATTTTTGCGGGTCATTCCGGAGAGGCGGGACCCGTACGAATGAAATATCTCAGTAAGAGAAAGTTTCGTAAAGAGGAGAAAAAACAATGAGAAAATTTTATGCAGTAACCCTTTCCATGGCACTGGCGGCTTCCATGCTTGCAGGCTGCGGACAGAGCAGCAGCGAGACGGCTGCAGCAGGCGAAGCTTCCGCAGAGGCTGACGGCCTTAAGAAGATCGATACGCTGTCGGTAAGCTTTGTTCCGTCCCGTGAGCCAGAGGAGATCGTAACGGCGACTGAGCCGCTGAAAGGACTTCTGAAGGATGAGATGAAGAAGCAGGGCTATGACATCGGAGAGGTTGACATCACTGTTGGTACGAACTATGAGGCAGTCGGCGAAGCGCTTACGGCAGGCACTACGGATGTAGGTCTGATCCCGGGCGGCACCTATGTGCTGTACGAGGACGGAGCGGACGTTATCCTGACCGCAACGAGAGACGGACTTTCAATCGAATCTGATGATCCGAAGGTATGGAATGAGAATAAGCCGACCACGGCATCTGATCAGCAGGTTACGTTCTACAGAGCGCTTATCATTGCAGGACCGTCTGCAAAGGGACGCGAGCTGGCTGATAAGGTAAATGCCGGCGAGGCGCTTACCTGGGAGGATCTTGACAGCGCAAACTGGTCTGTTATGGGATCTTCTTCTTCCGCAGGCTATATCTATCCGACCATCTGGCTGCAGGATAATTACGGAAAGTCCATCACGGATCTGTCCCATGCGGTACAGGCTGATTCCTACGGCTCTTCTTTCGCAAGACTGGCTTCCGGCCAGGTCGATGTTCTCTGCGTATATGCAGACGGCAGACGTGACTATGAGGATAAGTGGCAGACCGAATTCGGACGCGAGAAGGGTGTCTGGGATGAGACGGACGTTATCGGCGTTACGGCTCCGATCTACAATGACACGATCTCTGTAAGAGGCGATATGGACGACGCCGAGAAAGAGGCACTTGCAAATGCTTTCATTGAGATCGCAAAGACAGATGAAGGCAAGAAGGTCATCTCTATTTACAGCCACCAGGGATACGAGAAGGCAAGCAAGGAAGACTACGAAAACGAGAAAAAGGCACAGGAGATCATCAAGCAGATGCAGGCTGCAAACTAATGATCTGAAACAGAGGGGGACAGCTGCGGAAAAAGGCATAAGGGCCGTGAATTTCCGCGGCTGTCCTTATCGTTATTTTTACAGAAACTTATGGAGGCACAGACGGCGGTTTGTGCCGGACGGACCGGAGGAAAAAAGCGGCAGAAAGCAGCTGCCGGTCTGCCGGGCACAGGGCGCTGCCCGAGGAATGGTATAAAAGGGAGAAAAGAAAGGTATGATAGAGTTTAATCATGTATCCAAGGTTTATCCGAACGGCGTAAAAGGACTTGATGACGTAAATCTCACGATCGAACAGGGTGAATTTGTCGGCATTATCGGTCTTTCCGGCGCAGGTAAATCCACGCTGATCCGTACGATCAACAAGATGCACGATATTACGGACGGAAAGCTCACTGTAAACGGCATGGACGTATCCGGCCTTCGCGGAAAAGAACTCCGGAAGTTCAGACGCGGCATTGGCATGATCTTCCAGTCCTTCAACCTGGTAAACCGCACTACGGTTATCAAAAACGTACTGACGGCAATGGTTCCGGAGATGCCTCTGTGGCGCACGATATTCGGCGTATACACGAAGGAGGAGAAGCTCTGCGCGCTTGAAAATCTGGATAAGGTTGGCATCCTTGACAAGGCGTATACGAGAGCGGACCAGCTTTCCGGCGGACAGCAGCAGCGAGTGGCGCTTGCAAGAACGCTCGCGCAGAATCCAAAGATCATTCTTGCGGACGAGCCGGTTGCGGCGCTGGATCCGGTGACGGCAAAGCAGGTCATGGATGACTTCAAAAAAGTCAATCAGGAGCTTAATATCTCCGTTCTCATCAACATTCACCATGTGGAGCTTGCGCTCGACTATGCGGACCGCATCATCGGCATCCGCGCCGGACGTATCGTATACGACGGCCCTTCCAAAAATGTAACGCCGGAAGTCCTTGACGAGATCTACAAGGGCGGACAGGACGAGGAGAAGGATAAGGTTATGCAGAAAAAGGCCGCCGCGGCAGAGCAGACGGCAAAGGAGGCGTGATGAGCGATAAGAAAAAGACATCCGCGGGCGCTTCCGGAAATGCTTCGAAAGCTGCGGAGCTTTCCCTGTATGATAAGCTTTTCAAACCCAAAATGTATGAGCTTCCGAACGGAAAGATCAGCTATGAAAAAGCGTCACGCACACCGCTTGTGCTGCTGCTCCTTCTGTTGATGACGATCCTTTCCGTCAAGATCACCGGCTTCAATCTCGCAACGATTTTAAAAAGAGGAAACCAGTTTTTTGTAATTCTCGGCGCGATGTTCCCGCCGAAGCTGTCCTATCTCGGCAGCATCTGGGGACCGCTGTTCGATACGATCAAAATGTCGCTGCTCGGTTCTTTTGTCGGTTCGGTGCTTTGCGTGCCGTTTGCCGTGCTTGCAGCGAGCAATATCGTAAAAAACAAGATCGTACTCGGCGTGACCAAGGTTTTTCTGAGCATTCTGCGTACGCTTCCGACACTGGTTACCGCGCTGATCGCGACATATATTTTCGGTCTCGGCACGCTTGCCGGTACGACAGCGATCGCTATTTTTTCCTTTGCTTATATCGGAAAGCAGCTCTACGAGCTGATCGATACCGTGGATATGGGCGCATACGAGGCCAGTGAGGCGATGGGCCTTTCAAAGCCGAGGGCGCTGTGGCGTTCGATCATGCCGCAGGTGCTTCCGACCTATCTGAGCACGGCGCTGTACTGCTTTGAGGGAAATGTCCGTTATGCGGCGATCCTCGGATACGTGGGTGCGGGCGGACTTGGCCTTATCCTCAATGAGAAGATCGGCTGGCGTGAGTATGATTCTGTCGGCATGATCCTGATCGTGCTGTTTGTCACGGTCGTTCTGATCGAATATATCAGCCACTTCATCAGAAGCAGGCTGACTTAAGGAGGCAAGGCGATGAGTAATAGCGAACATATTTCAAGGGAAATTCAGGCTGCCTATGAAAAAGAGCCGAAGCGCTTTGCCGTTAATCTGGGAATTGCGCTTGTGATCGTCGCGCTGCTCGCATGGTCTTCTTCTACGGTTGAGATCGCGGCATCGGGACTTGACGGAATGAAGATCGCGATTGGAATTCTGAACGGTATTTTTCATCCGGATACAGAGCTTTTGTTTAATCCGACCACGCAGGGCGTCGGATATCTGCTGCTTGAGACGGTCTGCATTGCGTTTCTGGGAACGATCGTAGGAGCGGTGCTTGCGGTTCCGCTTGCGTTTCTGTCGGCGACCAATATTGTACCGAAGCCGGTTGCAGTTCTGTTCCGTGTGTTTATTATGGCGATCCGTACGATTCCGGCCTTTGTATACGGCCTTATGTTTATCCGTGTGACGGGTCCGGGTGCATTTGCGGGACTTCTCACGATGTCTCTGTGCTCGATCGGCATGCTCTGCAAGATGTATGTGGAATATATTGAGGATATGGATACGCGCATTCTGGAATCTCTGGATGCGTCCGGCTGCAATCTGTTCCAGAAGATACGCTACGGTATCCTGCCGCAGCTTTTCCCGGATTTTGTATCAACGATCATTTATCGTTTTGATATCAATCTCCGCGACGCTACGGTACTCGGTCTCGTAGGCGCGGGCGGTATCGGTGCGCCTCTGATCTTTGCGATGAATTCCTATCGCTGGAACGAGGTAGGTGCGATTCTCTGCGGACTGATCGTGCTCATTCTCATTATTGAGGTCATTTCGACAAAGATCAGAACAAAGCTTGCGAGAGGATAAGATGGAACAGAATTTCAGCATTTATTTTACTTCGGATATTCACGGATATCTGTATCCGGAAAACTATGCGGACAGAGAGAGGAAGCAGCTTGGGCTTCTCGCTGCTGCCTGCGGATTTCGGAAAGATCAGAATACGCTGGTGCTGGACGGCGGCGATATGCTGCAGGGCTCTGCCTTCGACATGTATTGCCAGAAGTTTGCAGGAGACACGACGGCACAGGCAGAAGCCATGAATGCGGCGGGATATGACTTTGTGACGATCGGTAATCATGATTTTAATTACGGCTATGATTATCTGACCGGATATCTGAAAAAGCTCCACGCAAGGGCGGTCTGTGCAAATCTCAGGATCAAAAAGGAAGAGGACCGGAATCTCGTGCAGCCGTATCATATCGTACGTCTGGAAAATGGCCTCCGCGTGGCGGTGATCGGTATCGTAACGGATTATGTGAATGTCTGGGAGCAGAAGGAAAATCTGGAGTACTTTGAGATCAGCAGTCCCTATGAGGCGCTCAAGCAGGTGATCGATGAGATCGGCGACCGGGCGGATCTTCGCGTTTGCATTTATCATGGCGGCTATGAGGCGGATCTGGAGACAGGACGCATTCTAAGTACAACGGGAGAGGATGTGGGTTATAAGATCTGCACGACGCTTCCGGTGGATATCCTGCTTACGGGACATCAGCACATGGCTTTTTCCGGCAAATGGATCAACGGAACCTTTACGGCGCAGGTGCCGGATAAGGCGCAGAAATATCTGCATCTTAGCGGTACGGTCTACGGCGACGGACTGCATGTGGAGGCAGAGCTGGTTCCTGTGAAGGAAGCGGATGCAAAGGCTGTATATTCTGCGATTTCCGAAGATATGGCAGATACAGCGACAGAGGACACGGAGCAGCTTTCCCGAGTGAAATATGCGGCAAAAGCACTGCTTCCATTCGAGCAGAAGACCCAGACCTGGCTGGACGAGCCCTTGGGAACGCTTCCCCGGGAGCTTTCTCCGGATACCAAGATCCGCATGGCAGCAAACGGCTCTCCGATCGCGGATTTCATCAACCAGATACAGCTATATTACAGCGGTGCCCAGATTGCGTGCTGCGGACTTGCCAATGAAGTCGGGGGCTTCAGAACATCTGTGACGACAAGGGATGTGATCGCGTCTTACCCCTATCCGAATACCCTTATGGTACTGGAGATCGACGGAAAGACGCTCAGAAAAGCGCTTGAGCGGACGGCGGAATATTTCCAGCCGGATGCGGCAGCAGAGGATGGAATCCGGGTTGCGGACTGCTTTATCAAGCCGAAGGTAGAGCATTACAATTATGATTATTTTGCTGGGATCGACTATGTGATCGACGCCGGAAAACCGGCAGGAAGCCGGATCGTGAGCCTCACCCGTCAGGGAAAGCCGGTAGAGGACACGGATACATTTTCTCTTTGCCTTAACAATTACCGCGCTTCCGGAGCAGGTGGGTATGAGATGTATCAGGGGCTTAAGGTGATAAAAGAGATCAATACGGAAATGACAGAGCTTATGATCGATTATCTGGGAACTCATCCAAAGGTGGAGCTTGCAGAGGAAAAGAGCTACCGTGTGATCTGGTAATTGCTTCAGGCCATCAAAATCAAAAAGAAAAGCGTCAGTATACGGATGATATGAAACCGTATACCGGCGCTTTTTGCTTGCCGGAACGTTATTTTTCTTTTTCCAGCGCTTTTTTCTCCATGCTCCGCACGAGACGGAGAAATTTGCGTTCGCGTCCGTTCATGCGGTATCTGTCCCGGACTGCATAAGAAAACTCAAATCCGAACGGAGAGCCTTCCAGCGGAACGAAGGAAAAGCGCTGATTGGAATAGGCTTTGTCGATGATAATGGAGTTGATGGAGATGTAATCCCCGTTTTCCATTGCCTCCAGATAGGTTCCCCGGTCAGTAACCAGCAGAAGATCAGGGTGCTGACCGATGCCGAGGCGCTTCAGAAGCGGGGCGGCATCTTTGTAGCAGACCATCGGGTACTGCAGGAGTTCCGGAACCGTAACCCTGCTCTGTATGGAAAGCGGGTGTCCCGGCCGCATCATGACCTGAGGAGCGACGCTTGGGAACAGTGTTTCCATGCGGCACTGGTAGGAAGCCGCCATTTTATGATAGTAATCCGCATAAATATCCGCATAGCAGACCAGCCCCAGATTGGCCTTTTCGGAAGAAAGCGCGCGAAAGCAGTCTACAAGCGGCATTTCCTTAAAGCTGTCCTGGGAAAGGCTCCCGCCTGCCGTGCGCATGTTGAGAAAGCAGCGCAGGAAAAAATAAGAGTAGTAGGAAACGATCTTAAGACGGTCTCCGGAACTCTCGCGCAGGCTCTGAAGAATCTGCCATTCAGAAAGGATACGCTCCGAGCTCTGCATAAATGCTTCGCCCGCCTCCGTAAGCGCCACACCGGTACTTGTACGCTGAAAGATCTGAATGCCCAGTTCATCTTCCACATTTTTGATCACACCGCTCAGATACGGCTGGGAAACGAGAAGTTCCTTACAGGCGCGGCTGATGGAGCCGGCCTTTGCAACCGTAACAACATAGGTGAGATGACTGAAATTCAAAACCGATTCCTCCTTCCCTGACAGGAACATAAGTAAACGCTTATATTCTATAAATTACTCGGGATAACGCAAAAAAGCCCCGTCCTGTTATACTGACTGCAGAAAAAATATTACTATAAATCTACCACAAAAGCCCGGAATGAACAAGATACGGTGTCTGTTTTGACGATGACCCCGGAGAAGACACGCGGCTTTTTGGAAATACGGGAGGGGATTATGAATCAGCGCAGAAAAGCAGTTCTTATGACGGTCATAGCTGCAATTATGTGGAGCAGTGCCGGCGTATTTGTGAAAACGGTATCGATGGATACGCTCGCTTTTGTAGGAGGAAGAGGTCTGATCGCAGGCATTGTCATGCTTCCGATGGTGCTCGGCGCAAAGCCGAAATTCTCCTGGGCGCTTGTCGGCGGTTCGATCGCTTACGCGGCATTTACGTTCTGCTTTATTTTTGCCACGCATCTGACGACCTCGGCAAATGCGGTGCTGCTGCAGTATACATCGCCGATCTTTGTCGCAGTGCTGAGCTGGGCGATCCTGAAGGAAAAGCTGACGAAGCAGGATAAGATCTGCATTGTGGTTTCGGCAGTCGGCATGGCGCTGTTCTTCTGTGATAACTTTGGTGCAAGCTCTGTCTGGGGCAATCTCGTCGGAATTGGAAGTGCGATAACGTTTTCCTTTACGATCATTTTCCTCAGACTTCAGAAGAACAGCAATCCTGTCTACAATGTCTGCTTCGGCAGCCTGATCGCAGGGGTGATCGGCTTACCGGCACTGCTTTCAAGCGGCATTATTATGGAAGGCGGCAGCGCGCTGACAGGCCTGCTCACGACGGGGCTCATTTCGGGAATTTCGTATGCACTTTACGCAAAGTCCACGGCGCATCTGACGGCGATCGAATCTTCTCTGCTTCCGATCCTTGACCCGATCCTAAATCCGGTGTGGGTATTTCTGGTCGTGGGAGAACGGCCGGGCATGCTGTCATTCCTGGGCGGTGTGATCGTGCTGGCGGCGGTTGTGCTGCGCGTGCTTCCGCTCATTCTGTCCGGAAAAGAAACGGTTTCTCAGGAAGCGGCACTGCAGTAAAACAAAAAAGCAGGAAACAGGCGGGTGCATACCCGCTGAACAATAAAGTCAAAATGGGAGAGGGGACATTAAGATGAAAACGAAAATCTATGTGAACGGCACGGTCATAACTGCAGACGCAAAGAGCAGCGTGTGCGAGGCAATTGCCGTAGCCGGTAAAAAGGTGGCGGGCGTTGGCACGAAGGCAAAGATGCTGGAGCAGTTCGGGCAGGATGCCGAGGTCATTGATCTGGAGGGGAAAACGATTCTTCCGGGCTTTTATGACGGGCACAGCCATGTGCATCAGGTTGCGCTGTACAGCCATTTTGTCAATCTGGAGGCGCCGCCTGTCGGAACTGTGGACACGATCGAAAAGTGCCTCACGCTTCTGAGAGAAAGAGCTGCCATCACACCGCCGGGCGCATGGATCTATGCAAGCGGATTTACGGAGAACGGCGTGAAGGAAAAACGCGGACTTCTGAGAAAGGAGCTGGATGGGATATCCAGTACCAATCCGATCTATATTCTGGATAAGACGCTTCACTACCTCTATGTCAACAGCGTAACGCTTGAGCGCGCGGGCATCAATGCAGATACGCCGGATCCGGTTGGCGGCGTGATCTGGAGAGAGGAAGACGGAAAGACCCCGAACGGTATCCTTGAAGAGGAGGCTGCAAGAAATGTGACCAATATGCTGACGGCTGGAAAACTCGGCGATATCGGAACGGTCAAGGATCCGGTGGCAAAGATCGAGGCAGCGACGCTGAAGTATGCGTCCTGCGGCGTTACGACCGCAAATGACGGCGGTACGATGCTGAAGGATATCCCGACCTACCAGAAAGGCGCGGCAGAGGGAAGACTGCATACGAGAGTCGTGTTCAATCCGTTCTATCCGTACCGCACTGTGAGCGGAGCGGAATATCTGGATCAGGTGGATGCATTTGATCTGGATCCGGAATGGCTGCATATGGGAGGCATCAAGCTGATGTATGACGGCACGATCCAGAACATGAGCGCTTACCTTTCAAAGCCGTATTATACGCCGTACAAGGGAGATGCCTCCTACTGCGGATATCCGTCGCTGACGAAGGAAAAGCTGATGGAAGATTTCACCTTTATCCATGAGAGAGGAAAGCAGATTCTGATTCACTGCAACGGAGATGCGGGTATGGATGATATTCTGGACGGATATAAGGAGCTGCAGGAAAAGCACCCGCTTCCGGATATCCGCCACAACATTATTCATGCGCAGACGATCAGAGAGGATCAGATCGACCGGGCAAAGGATCAGGGTGTATTTCTTTCCCTGTTCCCGCCGCACATTTTCTACTATGGAGACAGACATAAGGATACCTTCCTCGGCCCGGAGCGCGCGGAGCGCCTGAGCCCGGCGGCGTCTCTGGTGAAAAGAGGCATGCCGTTCTCCATTCACTGTGATACGCCGGTATTCCCGCAGAACCCGCTTCAGACGATCTGGACGGCAGTGAACCGCGTGACATACGAAGGACAGGTGCTCGGAGAGGCGCAGCGTATTTCCGTTATGGACGCGATCAAGGCGTACACGATCCATGCGGCATATCAGCACCATGAGGAAAAGGAGAGAGGCTCTCTTGAGGCGGGAAAGTATGCGGATATCGTTATTCTCGCGGAAAATCCGCTTACCTGCGACCCGATGAAGATCAGGGATATCAAAGTGCTTGAGACTCTGGTCAATGGAGAAACCGCTTATAAGGCAGAATAAGTCGGCAGAATCATAATCCGACAGACAGGAAAATATAATAAAATTATTTAAAAATGCTTCCGGACAATACTTTTTGCATTACGCCTCCGGAGGCATTTTTTCGTCTGTTGTCTGCAGAAATTTCACATCCTGCTTCAGAAATTTGAGAAATGCTTTTTCACGCGCATCCATGCGGTAGACCTTTGGCATGACGCAGTAAATTCCCATGAAGAAGCGTTCGTCGTCAATTGGAATATAGACGAGGTCCTGGCTCAGGGAACGCTTTGTCACGGTCATCATGGAGGCATATTCACCGCTGCGGACGGCATCAAAGAGCATGCGGCGGTCCGGTACATAGAGAGAGGCGGGGTGAAGCTGATAACCGAGCTTTTTCAGAAAGGTCAGCGTGGAGTGGTCGCTGAAGGCGACAAGCGGGTAGCGGATCAGCTCTTCAAAAGAAATTTTTTTGTATTTTGTGAGCGGATGGGAACGGTTTGCAACCGCATACATCGGGATTGGAGAGAATAATTTTTCACACTTAAGACCGCGCTTTTCGGCATGCTCAAGAAGGCGCGGCTGTTCCGTGCATGCGAAAAATACAAAGCCGATTCTGGCGGCTCCGGAGGCGACGGTATCGAGCGCCCGCAGATTGCCGCATTCGATATGCCTGTCCGGGAATTTCTGCTCATCCTGCTTCTGAAAGCGCAGAAGGCTCGCGGCAAGATAGGAAAGCGGATAGCCGGCAATGGAGAGGGGACGTCTGTTCTGATGCGCGGAAAGCGCTTCCAGGCGCTCATAATCCTTCAGAATGTCTTTTGCGATTCCGAGAAATTCTTCTCCCTTTGGCGTTGGTACAACACCGGTTTTGCTGCGCTGAAAGATCGGAAACCCCAGCTCCTTTTCCAGAAGCTTAATGGAATTGCTCAGACAGGGCTGGGAAACAAAGAGCCCGGCAGCTGCTTTATTGATGGAGCCGCAGTCTGCGACCGCGGCGGCGTTCCTTAAATGCGAGAAGTTCATTTCCGTTTTTCCCCTTATAACTTAAAATTTCATTATAATGTTTTCATTATAACATACTTTTGGAAAAGTATAACCTGTATTCCCCGAAAATATGCTAGTCTTTGGATAACGAAGCTGCTGCGGCAGCACAGCTTTTTGGAAAACAGAAGAAAACTCAATACGAAAAAGGGGGATGCATATGTATCAGGAAATTTTAAAAGAGGCACAGGCAATGAAGGAGGAGCTCGTAGCATGGAGAAGATCGTTTCATCAGATGCCGGAGCTTGATCTGGACCTTCCGCAGACCAGCGCGTTTGTGCAGGAGGAGCTGCAGAAGATGGGAATTCCGTATAAGCTTTTATGCGGCGGTTCCTGCGTGGTGGCGCTTCTCGGAAAGGGCGACAGCTGCTTTCTGTTAAGAAGCGATATGGACGGACTTCCGATGGCGGAGGAAACAGGCCTCTCTTTTGCGTCAAAGAACGGAAGAATGCATGCCTGCGGTCATGACCTGCACGCGGCAACACTGCTCGGCGCCGCAAAGATCCTGAAGCAGCATGAGGCAGAGCTCAGGGGCGTTGTAAAGCTTGTCTTCCAGCCGGGCGAGGAGACATTCCACGGAGCGAAGGCAGCGATCGAGGACGGGCTTCTGGAGAATCCAAAAGTAGACGCGGCATTTGCCATGCATGTCGGCTCCGGTTTTACGCCGCAGTGCATCGCATACGGTCCGGTGCCTATGGCGGCTGTATACGGATTTGAGATAAAGCTCCAGGGCGTGGGCGGCCACGGATCCACACCGGAGCTTGGCGTAGATCCGATCAATACCGGTCTTCATATCTATATGGGGCTGCAGGAGCTGATCGCCAGAGAGTGCCCGTCCATGAAGGAAGCGGCGCTTACGATCGGTGCATTCCAGGCGGGAACGGTTGCAAATGTGATTCCGGATACCGCGGTGCTGAAGGGAACCCTGCGCGTATTTGATAAAGCGGTCCGTGAAAACCTGATCAGAAGAATCAGCGAGATCGTGGAGGGCGTGTCAAAAACCTACCGTACGAAGGCACAGCTCGAGGTGCTCTATGATGTGCCGGCTGTACAGAATGACGCGGAGCTTTCCAGGGAATTTGTGGCATGTCTCCATGAGATGAAGCCGGATGAATATCTTGTGCCGACCTATCATGTGATGGGATCCGAGGATTTCGCATTTATTTCCGAACGCGTGCCGTCCTGCTATTTCTCGATCGGAGCGGCAGTGGAGGATAAGAGCAAGATCGTCGGTCATCACAACCCGAATGTTTTATTCAATGAGGAGTGTCTGCCCACGGCGGCCGCATCGTATGTGTGCGTGGCGCTTGACTGGCTGAAAAATCACGCGAAATAAGAGGAGGTTTTCAGATGATAGACTATCACGTAATCGCGAACTCCCCGATCATGTTTATCGCATGCGGGATCGTAATTTTGTATGTGCTCCTGCAGTCGGTATTCTTTATGCGCCGCGCATGGAAGCACGGAAAAGAGATCGGTCTTACTGCGGGTGAAATGAAGAGCGTGATCACCGGAAGCGCGTTGTTCTCGATCGTGCCGAGCATTCCGATCCTGATCATTCTCGTTATGCTGATGTCCGTGCTTGGCAATTATTTTCCGTGGCTGAGACTTTCCGTGATCGGTTCGAGCTCCTATGAAAATGTAGCGGCAAACATTGCGGCCCGTTCCTTCGGACTTCTGTCCTATACGGATGAAGGCTACAACGCTTCCATTTTTATCTCGACAATGTGGGCGATGTCGATCTGCATCCTGTATGAACCGCTTTTGGTCATCTTCGGCCAGAAAAAGCTGGATAAATCGATGACGGCGCTCAAGCAGAAAAAGCCGGTCATCTATAATCTCCTGATCGACGGCATTTTCATCGCAATGATGGGCTGGTTCTGCGCGCCTTACCTGACCTACTGGACAGAAAAACCGGATCAGATTCTGGCGCTCGCGGCGCTTCTTGTAGCGGCAGCCTTTGCGCTTTTGTTCAACTGGCTCGCAAAGAAGACCGGAAAGAAGTTCCTGCTGGAGCTTTCATTCCCGGGCGGAATGATCTTTGGAATGGCAGGCGCGTATCTTGTTAATCTTCTGAGATAACAGAAAGGGGTTTTTATGAGCTCAAAGCATGAGGATTATATCAACAGCACACACCGCATCGGAAAGATCTCGGACACGATTGCGATTCTGCTGATTTTAATGGTACCGGTCGTGATCACGATCGCTTACGGAAGTGAGGTGGAGATCCAGTTCTCCAATACGATCAGCGCGATCATCACGCTTACCGCGATCTACGGCGTCGTAAGCGTTGTGGAGGTCGTGTCCTTCTCCCCGTTTCTCGGATCGGCGGGAACCTATCTTTCCTTCATTACCGGCAATATCATGAATATGAAGCTTCCGGCAGCCCAGAATGCGCTGCGTGTTTATGGCGTACAGCATGGAACGGAAAAAGGAGAGGTGATCACAACACTTGCGATCGGTGCGTCCTCGATCGTTACGACCCTGATCCTGTTTCTCGGCATGCTGTTCCTTGGACAGTTGGTCGTGCCGATCATCACGGGACCTGCACTTGCTCCGGCCTTCAACAATGTAACACCGGCGCTTACCGGAGCGCTTGCTGCACCGTACTTCATTAAAAATAAGAAGCTTAGCACACCGACCGTGATCGCGGCATGCGCGCTGTATCTGATACTTGGCTACAGCTTTATGTCGGCACACTACAGCTATTTTATGCTGGGCTTCATCGTGATCAGCTTCCTGTGCTATCTGCTGGCATATAAGTTCGGCTTCATGAAGGAAAAGGATGTTTAAATAACAAAGGTTCTCAGGGGATTTGAAAAACCATCACTGGTTATAAAAAATTCATATCCTTAAGGGAACCTTAAATTTATTGACCGTAAAATCCGGCGAAAATCGACATATTTGTCTGATATACTGACCCGTAGAACGATGAGGAGGATGGGTTATTTGAGAAAAATTCAGTATGCGGCAGCACTTGGACTGTGTGTATTTGCGATGATGACGGGAAAGGGAACAGGGCTGATCAGAGCGCATGCAGCGGTGATCATACCGGTTGAGACGGATACGAATACAGCTTCAGATACGGGTATGGAGCAGGGCGCGGAAGAAAACGCGGAGAATACGGCAGAGCCGGAGAGCCTGGGATTTTTCATGCTTGATGAAGTGACCGGGGAGGCTGTCGGGACGGCAGCGGCAGCGGCGGCGGAGCAGGCGATCACAAAAAGCGCGGGGCAGCAGGTGGCCGATTATGCGGTGCAGTTTGTCGGAAATCCCTACCGTTATGGCGGAACCAGTCTGACAAACGGTGCTGACTGTTCAGGGTTTGTGATGAGTGTATACCGGAATTTTGGTGTGTCTCTGCCGCATTCGTCATCAGCGCTCGCCGGAGCGGGAAGAAATATCGGAACGAACCTCGCGGATGCTATCCCCGGCGATCTGATCTGCTACAGCGGGCATGTCGGGATATATATCGGGGGCGGAAAGATCGTGCACGCGAGCACGGAACGCAGTGGTATTAAAATTTCAAATGCGTCGTATAAAAGCGTCCGCTCGATCCGCAGGATCATCTGATCATAGAGGCAGCTTGAATGAAAGGAAGGAAAGGACAGCAGTTCGGAAATATGACCGTTTTCCGGGCAGCCGTCCTTTTTGTTTTGTCAGATTTGTGGTATACTGATTGAAATAACCGGATCAATTACGGAAAAAGTGAAGGAGGGAATTTTTATGGAGTATGAGGGTCAAATCTGCAGACCGCCCATGGAACGGGCGTCTTTTATGCTGCCGGTCGCGGTAGGCTGTTCTTATAACCGGTGTACATTCTGTACGCTGTTCAAGCACCTGAAATTCCGTGAGCTTCCGCTTTCACAGGTAGAGGCGGAGCTTCTGCGCGTAAAGAATCTCGGCGGACATCCGAAGCAGATATTCCTGGGGGACGGGAATCCGTTCGGGCTTCCGACAGAGCGCCTGTATGAGATTCTTGAGATGATCCGGTGCTATTTTCCGGACTGCGCTTCTGTCAATATGGACGCAACGGTGACCAATATCTCACAGAAGAGCGATGAGGAACTGAATCGGCTGCATGAACTCGGCGTGCAGGAGCTCTACCTCGGCATCGAATGCGGGACGGCGGATGTGCTCGCATTTATGAAAAAGGATCACACGATTCCGGAGGCGTATGAACAGATCGGGCGGCTTCATGCGGCGGGGATGGCGTATAACGCACATCTGATGTTCGGTCTTGCGGGAGCGGGACGGGGCATTGAAAATGCGGAAAATACAGCGGAATTTCTGAACAGGGCTACGCCGAAAAAGATCATTGATTTTTCGATTTTTATTCACGAACGTGCGCCGCTGTACAGGGATATTGAAGCAGGACGTTTTGTGCCGGCCACGGAGCTTGAGAATCTGCTCGAGGAGCGGAGACTTCTCCAGTGCCTGACCGAGCCGGTTGAAAGCTATGACGGCTTCCATGATTATCTGGAGGTACGTACGCGCGGCAGGCTGCCTGAGGATAAGGAGCGCATGCTCGCGCATCTTGACGAGGCGATTCTTAAGGAAGAGGGAAAGGCGTCATAAAGAGGAGTTATTTATATGTATACGATCGTAGTTGCCGACGACGAGGAGGAGCTCAGAAAGTCAATCATCCGGAAAATCGACTGGGAAAAGATCGGTTTTCGTGTTGTGGGTGAGGCGGAAAATGGAATCGAAGCACTCGACCTTGTAACAAAAATGGAGCCGGATCTTCTGCTCTCGGATATTCGCATGCCGTTTATTTCGGGGCTTGAGCTTGCAAGGCAGGTGCGGGAAATCAGGCCGGCAACGCAGATCGCGTTTTTGAGCGGATATGATGATTTTACCTATGCGCAGGAGGCGATCCGCTATAATATCATAAGCTATCTTCTGAAGCCGATCTCAATGGAGGAGCTTACGGACAATCTGTGCCAGATCAAGGAAAAGCTGGATCAGATTTTTGCGGAGTTTTCAGAGCGGAGGAATTCTGCAGGCGGTCTTTCTGAATTTCTGCTGCCCTTGCTTTTGGCGGGAGAAAATGCGGATTGCTCTGAGGAACGGGAAGAACGTCTGAGGCAGGAAGCTGTGTTAAGGCATTTTCTGGGGCCGGAAAATTATAATATTCATTATACGGTATTGTCTGTTTCCCTGCATGATAAGACGGGAACCAACTGCACGAAGTATGATCAGGTTCATGCGGTAAATGGTATTTTACAGAAGTATCTGAAAGCGGCGGGATTTTTTCTGGAGGATCGGATCACGGCTGTGCTTGCGGCGACCCCTGCTGCATTTGATAAATATCTTCATATCATGACGGATGAACTGATGCAGAGTATCGCACGAATTCTGGGGTTATCGGCCTATATTGGAATTGGAAAGATAACGGATTCTCTGTGCAGTTTATCGGAAGGCTACAGGGATTCAATCAGTGCGCTGCAGTATGCGGAAAAAGGCGGTACGGACGGAATCTGTTATATTCAGGACCTGATCGAAGAGCAAAAACAAAAAAACAGCATGGATCTTTGTGACAGGGCATTGCATTATATCCGGGAAAACTTTTCGGATGCAGGACTTTCGCTGATGCAGACAAGCCTTGAGATCGGCGTGAGCCCTAATTATCTGAGCGCACAGCTCAAGAAAAAAACAGGTGAAAGCTTTATCGATTATCTGACAAAACTTCGTATGGAGGCAGCAAAAAAAATGCTGCTTGAAACACAGATGAAGATCAGGGAGATCGCAGGAGCCTGCGGCTACAGTGATCAGCATTATTTCAGTTATTGCTTTAAAAAATATGAGGGAATGTCGCCAAATCAATTGCGCCAGCAGAATTCCTGATGAAGGAGACGGGGTTGAAGCCGGAAAGCGGAATGAAAAAAAAGAATACGATCCAGGCGCGATGGAACGGTCTGGTCCGGGACTGGCCTATTTCCGCCATCCTTATGGAGTTTACAGTCGGAATGGTGGCGCTGTCTCTTTTGCTAGGCGCGCTTATTTTTGTAACGGTATACAGACGTTCGCTGATCCAGAACATGAGCACGCAGAGCGCCCAGATCGCCGAACAGGCCTCCAATACGGTAAGATCCTATCAGGATGGTCTGAGAAATTCTGTAGAACTGATCCGAAGCAGCTACCGGCTGGGCTCTGAGCGTGACAAGCGTCTCAATACGATCGTTTCTGTACGGCCGGAGATCATAGCGGTGACTGCATATGAGCCGGAAACCGGAGAACTGCTGAACGCATGGACCGGAGATACGCTGATGAAGCCGTATTTCACGGTGAACCTTTCTTTTACCTCTTCAAATCTGCCGGAAACGGGGGAGGCATTCCGCATCTCCCCGCCTCATGTGGAGAGTTTTCTTTTGAACAGCTATCCGTGGGTGGTTTCGATCAGTATGCGGGCGAAGGATTATAATGGAAAAGAACGCATTCTCGTACTCGACTCCAATTTCTCGGAGATCGCTTCCTATATCAACAATATCGGTATCGGCAGGCACGGATACTGTTTTATTATAAATGATGACGGAAATATCATTTATCATCCGCAGCAGCAGCTCATTTTTGCAGGACTGAAGGAAGAGGATACGGTGCTGCTTTCCAGATCTCCGGATGGAAGCCTTGCAGCAGAAGATGCGATCTATACCATACAAAGCCTTCCGGACAGCAACTGGAGGATCGTGACAGTCGGATACATTGACGAGATCATCTCAGAGAGCCTGCAAAAGTGCATTGTGCTGCTGGTCGTATTATTATTGATGGTAGTACTGGCTGCATTTTTATCAAGCTTTGTACTGACGCGGCTGATCACCGGGCCGACGCATGAGCTGATTCTGGCGATGCGCACCTTTGAAAAGAAAGCGTCCTCTTTTCATTATACGCCGATCGAGGGCAGCTCGGAAATGATGGAGTTATCCGATTCCTTTGGACATATGGTGCTTCGTATTCAGGAACTGATGACCCGTGTGCGCAATGAGGAGATCGCGCTCAGAAAGACAGAGCTGAGAGCACTTCAGGCTCAGATCAATCCGCATTTTCTTTATAATACGCTCGATTCGATCGCGTGGATGTGTGAAGACGGCAGAAGTAGGGAAGCGGTCTCCATGGTAAATGCGCTGGCGAGACTTTTTCGAATCAGTATCAGCAAGGGGCATGAACTGATTCCAATCGAAAAGGAACTTGAACATGCCAAAAGCTATCTTCAGATACAGAAAGTGCGGTACAAGAATCAATTTGAATATATCTTTGAGGCAGAAGAGCAATGCCTTTCCTATTACTGTAACAAGATCACCCTGCAGCCGTTGATCGAAAATGCGATCTATCACGGGTTAAACCGTATGATCGATGAGGGGCTGATCCGTATCAGGGTAGCCTGCGAAGGAGAAGACGTGATCCTCAGTGTTTCGGACAATGGAGTTGGCATGACGGAGGAACAGTGCCGGGATATCCTGGAAGGAAGAAGCGAAAGCAAGGGAGGAATCGGACTGAAAAATGTCAATGAACGGGTGAAGATTTATTTTGGCGAAGCATATGGAATGCGTATCGAAAGTGAGCCTGATGAAGGAACAACGGTTTCGATCCGGATGCCAAAGGTAGAAAGAGGTGCCTATGGAGCAAGGTGAGAAGAAAAGGTATGATCTGCGTCTTTGGATCTTTCCCTGTGCGCTCATTCTGCTGATCGTGGTGATCGCTATGTTTTCTTCCACGCTTCGGGGAGAGAACAGAAGTGTTAACCGAAAGATCGTACTGATCGGGAAGTCTACAGAATCTGAATTCTTTCAAACGGTGTTTGCAGGTGCGAAGGTGGCTGCCACGGAGTATAATGTAGAGCTTACGACCTGTGGACCGGACACGGAGGAAAATTACCTCATGCAGAATGAACTGATCGGCCAGGCCGTTCTGGACGGAGCAAATGCGGTCATTCTGTCCGCGGTGGATTATGAACGGAATGCAGAGGCGGTCGAACAGGCGGCAGAGGCAGGCCTCATGGTGATCAGCATTGACAGTGATGTGGACAGCAAGCTGGTCAGATGCCGGATCGGAACGGATAATTACGAGGCGGGCAGACTTGCCGCCCGGGCAATGCTTGAGGGAACGGATGAGGATTTGCAGATCGGAATCGTGAACTTTGACCGCAATACCGCGAACGGACAGGAGAGAGAAGCGGGGTTCCGGGAAGCGATGTCAAAGGAACCGCGTGTGAGATCCATGAGGACGATCAATGTGCGCTCTTCAGTTTCTGACGCAAGAGAGCGGACACAGGAGATGCTTGAAGCGCATCCTGAGATCAATGCGGTCGTAACATTTAATGAATGGACAAGTCTGGGAGTTGGAAGAGCAATCCGGAAGCTCCAGAAAAAAGACGGGATTATGGCGGTCGGGTTTGACAGCAATACAGTATCTGTGGGATTGCTGGAAACGGGAGAGCTGGATGCGCTTATCATACAAAATCCTTATGCTATCGGATATTTTGGAGTAGAGACAGCGGTCAGACTGATGAATGCTGAATCTGTTTCATCAGAGCGGATCGATACCTCAACGGCGCTGGTGACGAGAGAAAATATGTATTTGCCGGAATACCAGAAAATCATTTTTCCATATACGCAATAAGTAAAAAATGACAGCTTTTTTTCGAGGGGTTGGTAAAAAGAATTGAAATTTGAACAAAAAGCGTAGAAAATTCAATGGACTTTTGTATAAGACGGCGATAAAATATATCCGAAGATATGAGATAGGCTCATATCATGAAAAAAGTACAGGAGGATGTATTTTATGAAAAAAAGAATCTTGGCAGCAGCTATGGCAGCGGCTATGGTAATGGGCCTGACCGCATGCGGCGGCAGCACGGCATCTACGACTGCAGCAGCAGAGACAGAGGCAGCTACAACTGCGGCAGCGGCAGCTGAGGATGGGGCAACAGAGGCGGCTTCAGCAGCGGCGGAAGCAGCAGGCGGAGATCTTTCCGATAAGAAGGTTGGTATCTCCATCTACAAGTTTGATGATAACTTCATGACACTTTACAGAACAGAGCTTCAGAGATACCTCGTTGAAGAGTGTGGATTTAAGGCTGAAAACGTCGTTATCCAGGATGGTAAGGGCGATCAGGCAGAGCAGACAAACCAGATCAACAACTTCATCACCCAGGGCTTTGATGTACTGATCCTGAACCTTGTACAGGCTTCTTCCGCACCGCAGATCACTGATCTTTGCAGCGCAGCGGGAATTCCGGTCGTTTACATCAACCGTGAGCCGGATGCAGCAGAAGAGCAGAGATGGGCAGATGAAGGCATCAATGCAACTTATGTAGGATGTGATGCACGTCAGTCCGGTACCTATCAGGGTGAGGAGATCCTTGAGACCGCTAACAAGGGCGATATCAACGGAGACGGCAAAGTTTCTTACGTTATGATCCAGGGTGACCCGGAGAACGTAGATGCACAGTACAGAACTGAGTTCTCTGTAAAGGCACTGACCGATGCCGGCATGGAAGTTGAAGAGCTTCTTATGATGAGAGGCGACTGGGATCAGGCAAAGGGACAGCAGATCGCACAGGACGCTCTGACACAGTTCGGCGATCAGGTTGAGGTTATCTTCTGCAACAACGATGCAATGGCATTGGGCGCATATCAGGCGATCGCAGCAGCAGGACGTACCGTAAACGAGGATATCTACCTTGTTGGTGTTGACGCCCTGACAGAGGCTGTACAGAACGTTCTTGCAGACAAGCAGACCGGTACGGTATTCAACGATCACTTCTCACAGGCTAAGATGGCAGCTGACTGCGCGATCAATTACCTGAACGGTGAAGCTGTTGAAGCGGTTAATATGGTTGACTATGTAAAGGTTACAAAGGACAACGCACAGGATATTCTTGACAAGCTTGCTCAGTAATACGAGATAAAACGAATTTGGGTGTGCCTTTATTGCCGGCACACCCAAATTATCTGAAAAAGCATTTTTGTGTCCAGAGAGACAGCTTGATCTGGAACTGTTCTGAAAGAGAACGATTCCATGTCCGCAGACAGCGGGCAGAGAGGAAAGGAGAAACATAATGGGAGAACCACTCAGACTTGAAGTGCGCGGTATCAGCAAAAGCTTTCCGGGTGTAAAGGCGCTTGACAAGATCAATTTAAAAGTGCGTCCCGGTACGGTTCATGCTCTGATGGGAGAAAACGGAGCCGGAAAGTCAACGCTTATGAAATGCCTTTTCGGCATCTATAAAATGGATGAAGGTGAGGTTTTTATAGACGGCGAAAAGGTAAATATTCAGAATCCGGATGAGGCGCTGCATAAAGGACTTGCGATGGTTCACCAGGAGCTTCAGCCGATCCCGGAGCGTTCGATCGGAGAAAATATGTACCTTGGCCGGTATCCGATGAAGGGAGTCGGACCGTTTCACATGGTCGATCATAAAAAGATGTATGAAGAAGCGGAAAAATGGCTCAGGGATGTAAAAATGACCTTTGATCCGAGAGCAAAGCTCGGAACGCTGTCTATCGGTCAGATGCAGTCTGTGGAGATTGCGAAGGCAGTTTCCCAGAATGCAAAGATCGTTATTCTGGATGAACCGACCTCGTCACTTACAGATAATGAAGTAGATGCGCTCTTCGGTATTATGAGGGATCTGAAGGCAAGAGGCGTTTCGATGATCTATATCAGCCATAAGATGGCGGAGATCCGCCAGATCGCGGATGATATCACGATCATGCGTGACGGCACCTACGTCGGATCCTGGGAGATCAAAGATATCTCGGACAATGAGATCGTAAAGCAGATGGTTGGCCGTGAGCTCTCCAACGTATATCCGCCTAAGGCGGACTGTATGACGGATGAGGTCGTATTGAAAGTGGAAAACCTGACCTCCATCAATCCGCATTCCTTCCGTCACTGCGGCTTTGAACTGCACCGCGGTGAGATCCTTGGGTTTGGCGGCCTTGTAGGCGCTCAGCGTACTGAGCTGATGGAAGCGATTTTTGGTATGAGACATATCAGTGAAGGTACGGTCACGGTTTTGGGAAAAGAGGTTAAGATCGAACGTCCAAATGACGCGATCAACGACTCGATCGGTATGATCACTGAGGACAGACGCGGAACCGGAATTCTGGGATGCCTCAGCATTGAAGACAATGTTGCGATTTCTTCCTATCGGAATTATGTGGACGGCGGCGTAATGATCAACCAGAAAAAAGTAGATGCGGTCGTTAAGGAAAATATTGCAAAGCTCAGCATCAAGACGCCATCTTCAAAAACACTGATCCAGTCACTGTCAGGAGGAAACCAGCAGAAGGTTATTATTGCCCGCTGGCTTGCGAACAATCCTGATATCCTGATCATGGATGAACCGACAAGAGGTATTGACGTCGGAGCGAAATATGAGATCTACCAGATCATGATAGATCTTGTAAAACAGGGAAAATCGATTATTATGATCTCTTCGGAAATGCCGGAGCTGATCGGTATGTCCAACCGTATCATTGTTATGTGCAACGGTTCTATCACCGGGCAGCTTGGAGCGGAAGAAGCGACACAGGAAAAAATCATGACGTTTGCGACGAAATTTGCTCTTGGAGAAGAGGCGGAGGAAACGGATGACTCTACGGAAAAGGAGATGAAGTGATGATGTCAGCAGAAGTTGCAGCAACAAAAAAGGTATTTGATTTAAAAAATTTCCTGATCAACAATGGTATTATCTGCGTACTTGTGATCCTTGCGATCATTACGAGTATTATGCAGCCGACGTTTGCGACCCCGACAAACTTTATGAACATTGCGATCAATGCGGCACCGCGTTTCATCGTGGCGATCGGTGTATCGGGATGTCTGATTACAAAGGGTACGGATCTTTCAGCAGGACGTCAGGTAGGACTTGCAGCCTGCATCGCAGGAACGCTCCTTCAGAATCCAACTTATGCAGGTAAGTTTTTCCCGAATCTGCCGGATTATGGTTCATGGTGGATCGTAGTGGTTCTTTTGATCTGCATTTTGGTCTGCGCGGTATTTGGACTTTTGAACGGCCTGATCATATCATATCTGCAGGTGCCGGCGTTCATTTGCACGCTCGGTATGCAGCTTATCGTGTATGGCGTATGTCTGGTATATACGAATGCGACTCCGATCGGAGGCTATCGTACAGACTATTCAACCGTTACACAGCTTCGTCTGTTTGACCCGAAGAGCGGACTTCCGATCATGTTCATTTATGCATTCATTATCGGTCTGATCATGTGGTTTGTATATAACAAGATGCCGCATGGTAAATATATGTATGCGATCGGTGGTAATGAGCAGGCAGCAGAGGTTTCCGGCGTAAATACAAATAAAACAAAAATTATCATTTATATTATCGCAGCAGCAATGTATGCGATCGGCGGTTTCCTGGTAGGCGGAAAATCCGGTGGTTCCTCTGTTAACATGGGACAGGGCTGGGAGCTTGAGGCAATCGCAGCATGTACGATCGGTGGTGTGTCCGTAAATGGTGGTATCGGTAAGGTATCCGGCGTTCTCATCGGTGTGCTTGTATTCGAGATCCTGAAGACCTGTCTGCAGTATCTCGGCGTTAATACGAACTATCAGTATATCGCGCAGGGCGTGGTAATCGTTGTGGCGATCGCGCTCGATATCAGAAAGTATATCCAGAAGAAGTAATTTACAGGAAGCAAACAGCAGTGATATCAAAAAAGGGGCTCGCCTTGCGGCAAGCCTCTTTTGTTGTAAGTGCGCCTGCTGGATCAGGCTTATGGCTATTTTTTGCTGAGAGAGCGGTCTGATTTACAGAACAAGGCTCGGAGCCGCATAGACGCGTGCCTGCATCTCCTGGTCGAGCATGTAAAGGGACTTCGGATCGGAGCCGAAAAGCTCTGCCTTCTGGATATTCGTACGGGCGTTGTCCTCTTCCTCCGCCTGCTCCTTTACAAACCAGTCGAGGAACTGCATGCAGCGGTAGTCATTGACCTTCTGTGCTTCCGCATAGATCGCATGGATCAGGCTGGTTACATATTTTTCATGCTTGAGGCTCTCCTTCAGCGGATCGATGATATCGGAAAGCTTGCAGGACGGCTTGTCGATCGCTTCAAGCGTTACTTCCATGTCGTTCTGCTGCATGTACTGCATGAACAGAAGTGCGTGATCGCGCTCCTCCTGCGCCTGGATGTTGAACCAGTTCTGGTATCCCTTAAGGCCCTTGCTGCTGTAAAAGTTAGCGAAGTCGAGATAGAGATAGGCGCTGTAAAACTCCTTGTTTACCTGCTCGTTTAAAAGCTGTGCAACTTTATTCTTAGCCATATTACGTTTCCTCCTTATTGCCGTGTCTTTCACGGCATAATGGTATCCCCTTGCGGGGCTTCCTCCTGATTGCCGTGTTTTTCACGGCGTGTGGATTTATTCCGCCTCTTATTATATAATAGGTGCAATGAAAATGAAAGTGGATGAAACTGAAAATACAATGAATAAGAAAGAAAAAACAAGCGGTCTGTTTCTGACGCTTGCAGCAGCAGTTCTGTTTACCGTGCTGTCTGTTCTTTTGGATAACGGAAGGATCCTTACGCTTCCGGCAGATGAACGCGGCGTTTTTGAAGTGCAGGATCCTGCGCGGCTTGCAGGAAAATATGTTGATGATTTTACCTTTGATCTGGAAGGTGAGATCCGGGTAAAGCCGTCTGCAGATGCGGAATGGGCGGTCTTCCCCGCAGGCACGCGCGGCGTGGATCTGAGGGCTTTCGTTTATTATTCGGAGAAACAATACGGAATGACGGAGCAGCCTCAGGAGACGCGCTTCCTGACAGATAAAAATCCCGCCTACGTCGGAACACAGCACCTTATGATCGGAGACCGAGTAGACCGGATCGAGATAGAAGCGGTCCCGCCTGACGGCACCTCTGATACGGCATCGGGAAAGATTGCGGAAGAAAAAGCGGAGTATCCGCAGTATGATCTTTCCGGCCTCAGCTTTCAGAATTACCGCATTGTAAATGAAGTACGGATCAATCCGTATCTCTGCGCATTTACGTTCCTTACCGTCTTTGGCGGAGGAATGCTTGTTTTTTACAGGAAGGTGTTTTCTGAGAGACCGGAATGGGCCTTTCTTTTGATCAGCCTGACCGCGGGGACGCTGCTTGCGGTTTCTCTGCCGCGCAACAAGGTGGGCTATGATGAGGAAACGCATCTGCAGGCGGTCATGGATATCGCAAGCATGCCGGCAGGAATGCATGTTTCCGATGCGGTTGTAAACGGGATGGTCGTAACGGAGTTTAACAACCCCTCCTACCAGCCCGGCAATGAAGCGGAAATGGAGCAGTTTGATTCCTATCTTGCGGCAAACGGGGATTATAAAACAGGTGAAAATGCGCCTGATTTCTATACGCTGCCGAACCGTATCCCCGCTTATCTTGCAATGGCGCTTTCCGTGAAGCTTGCGAAAGGTCTTTCGCTTTCCTGGCCGCTGATTCTGGTGTGCGGAAGGCTTGCCAATCTGGTGCTGTATGCGGCGCTCATGTTTTTTGCCATCCGGCGGACGCCGGTGGGAAAATGGCTGATGCTTACGATCGCGCTTTTCCCGCAGAATGTATTTCTGGCGGCGACCTATTCCTATGATCCGTTTGTGACGGGCTGTCTTATGCTGTTTGCAGCCTGCTTTTTAAGGGCGCTCTGGGACCGGGACTTTGTGAGGCCGGGCAATCTGATCCTGATGCTTGCGGCAGGCTTTCTCGGATGCCTTCCAAAGGCCGTATACGCACCGGTCATCCTCGTCGCCCTGCTGCTTCCGAAAAGATTCTTCTGCAGCACGCCTTCCGGCGATTGCCGGGAACATGCTTTTCCGGAAAAAAGATGCGGGGCTGCCATATCCCGCCTGTACCGGGCGGCGGTGATCGTGGTATTTTTCATTCTGATTGCAAGCTTTATTCTTCCGACCGTTGTGTCGCCGGCGGAAACGGGGGACCTGCGGGGCGGGGAAACCTCGGAGATTTCCCAGGTCGGCTTCATCCTTCAGAAGCCGTTCCTCTATGCCTGGATCCTTCTGAGACAGATGATCAGCTGGATTCCGCAGTGTTTTTTTGCAGCGGACAGCACGACCTTTATGGGCCACCTTGTAAACGGATATACGGAGACAAAAGGATACTGGCAGCTGTACATCCTGCTTCTGATCTTTGCAGTCCTGTTTGACAGACGGCAGGCGGCGGCAGGGGAAAATGGCGGGAACGGGACGTGGCGGACAAAAGAGGAGCTGCGCGGTTTCAGCGCGGGAGAGCGCCTCTTTATCTTTCTTATGACCGGCGCCGCCTGTGTTCTGATCTGGACGAGCATGTATGTGGCGTTTACGGAGCCCGGAGCCCGGGAGATCGCGGGCGTGCAGGGCCGCTATTTTATCCCGCTTCTGTACCTGCTGTATCTGCTTCTGTCCGTCAGAAAACCTGTAAAAGAAGAAGGGAGACACAGCCTTACCGCAGGCTTTCGAAACCTTGCAAGCAGGGATGAACTATGGTACTATAATCTCATTCCGGCGCTCCTTTGGGCAGGGCTTGTTCTCACGATCTGGAACTGTGTGACCGTGAGATTCTGCCTGTAGGGAAGGGGCGCTGTTCACAGAAAAATGGTAGAAAAGAGGCATAATACGATGGGAAAAATAAAGGTAACGCCATGTACGGTTTCGGGAGAAACGATCGAAGGGCTGTATGTGATCGAGCCGACGGTATTCAGGGACGAACGCGGCTATTTTATGGAGACCTATAATCAGAATGATTTCAAAGAGGCGGGTCTTGATATGACCTTTGTGCAGGACAATCAGTCACAGTCCGTAAAGGGCGTGCTGCGCGGGCTTCATTATCAGAAGCAGTATCCGCAGGGAAAGCTTGTGCGCGCGGTGCGCGGCAGCGTGTTTGACGTGGCGGTGGATTTAAGGACGCAGAGCAAAACCTATGGAAAATGGTATGGGGTGGAGCTCAGCGAGGACAATAAAAAGCAGTTCTATATCCCGGAGGGCTTTGCGCACGGCTTCCTCGTGCTTTCCGACGTGGCGGAATTTGCGTATAAGTGTACGGACTTCTATCATCCGGGCGATGAGGGCGGCCTGTATTTCAGAGATCCGGATATCGGTGTGGAATGGCCTGTTCCGGAGGGAACGGAGCTGATCCTGTCTGAAAAGGATCAGAAGTGGGGCGGCCTTTCCGAGACCTTCAGGTTTTAAAGGACGGCAGGCAGATGCATATACTGACTAATTTGGCAAAACAGATCATTGACAGGAAAAAGATGATCATGGAGCTTGCAAGGGCGGATTTTAAAAAGCGTTTTGTAGGGTCCTATTTCGGGATCGTGTGGATGTTTATCCAGCCGATCGTGACGATTTTGATTTATTTTTGCATTTTCCAGCTGGGCTTTAAGTCCACGCCGCCGATACCGGATACGTCTTATGTGCTGTGGCTTGTGCCCGGCATTATTCCGTGGTTTTTCTTCCAGGATGCCCTGCAGGGAATCACGAATGATCTTCAGGAGTACCATTATCTGGTGAAAAAGGTGGTATTCCCGGTGGAGCTGCTTCCGGTTATTAAGGGAATTTCCGCATTGTTTGTGCATGGCTGCTTTCTTGTGATCATGCTGTTCATGTTTCTGATCTCGGGCCGTGCGCCCATGCTTACCTGGATCCAGATCCTGTATTACAGCTTTGCGGCGATGGTGCTTGCGATGGGAATTGGATATTTCACATCCGCGATCAATGTGTTTTTTAAGGATATGGCGCAGATCGTGGGAATTGCGCTGCAGTTTGGCATGTGGCTTGCCCCGATCATGTACTGGGAGGGAATGTTTACAGAACGCTTTCCGGAATATGCTTCCGTGATCACACTCTTCTTTAAGCTCAATCCCTTCTACTATATCGTGGCCGGTTACAGAGACAGTATGCTGACAGGCAGCTGGTTCTGGGAAAGACCGATGAATTCGCTGTATTTCTGGGCGGTTGCGCTCCTCGTATTTTATATGGGACTTAAGCTGTTTATGAAGCTGAGACCGCATTTTTCGGACGTACTTTAAAGAAGGCAGAGGGAAAAATATGCTTAGAGGTTTACTGGTGCTGCTTGTGCTGATCCTGTTTCTTGTGGTCGGAAGTCCGCTTTTGCTGTTTGAATATCTGCTTTCAAAGCGAAATCCCACGCTTTCGGACAGACAGTCGCAAAAGATCGTCTGTTTTATGTTCCGGCTGATCATATGGATTTCGGGAATACGCCTTACGGTCGAAGGCAGGGAACACATTCCGGCGGACAGCGCTGTGCTGTTTGTCGGAAATCACAGGTCATACTTTGATATCGTGACGAGCTATACCGTGATGCGCAAAAAGACGGGCTATATTGCGAAAAAGGAAATGGAAGGTATTCCGCTTCTGAAGCAGTGGATGGACCGCATCGGCTGTCTGTTTCTGGACAGAAAAGATATCAGGGCAGGACTAAAGACGATCCTGCAGGCGATTTCCGACATTAAGGCGGGAACGTCGCTTGTGATCTTTCCGGAGGGAACAAGAAACCGGAATGAAAGCGTGACGGACCTTCTGGAATTTAAGGAAGGAAGCCTTAAGATCGCGGAAAAATCCGGCTGTCCGGTGATTCCGATGGCGATACTCGGCTCTGCGGATGTTTTTGAAAAGCACATGCCGTTTATCCGGCCGGCAGATGTGGTGATCCGGTTCGGGGCGCCGGTCGACGTGAAGGCGCTGCCGGAGGAATATAAAAAGAAACCGGCGCTTTTCCTGCAAAAGGAGATCGGGGCGATGCTCACGGAGATGGAAAAGAGGCATCCGGAGGCAGAGCGGCAGGGGACAGCACGGTAATCATTGAGATGGATTTATAAAGGAGCGTACAAATGGCTTATGAGGTATTCGGAGCGATCCGGATCGGCAGTATGGAGCAGGAGCTGTGCATCTATCAGATCGGGCCGTCGCGCGGGATTAAAAAAATCGACCGCATTGCGGCCAGGATCTCGCTTGGACATGAAACGCTGAGCACGGGACACCTGTCCTATCAGCGGGCGGATGAACTGTGCCGGACGCTTTCGGGCTTCTGCGAGATCATGAAGAGCTACAAGGTATCATCCTACAGGGCTTATGCGACGATGGCGCTGCGGGAGGCTTCCAATGCGCCGATCATCCTGGATCAGATCAAGGTGCGGACAGGGCTTTCCGTCAGCATCATTTCGAATTCGGAGCAGCGCTATATCAATTATAAAGCACTTGCGATCCGGGACGGGGAGTTCAATGAAATGATCCGGACCGGGACGATGATCGCGGATTCGGGTTATGGTTCCATGCAGTTTTCCCTCTTTGACAAGGAGGCGCTTGTTTCAACGGAAAATATCCCGATTGGAGCGGTACGGCTGCTCAACAGCCTCCGGGACATGCGGTTTACGGATGAACAGCTCAAGGAGCACATCATTGAGATCGCCGACGTGGAGCTTGGCAATTATAAGAAGCTTTATCTGAAAAACCGGGAGATCGATCATATCGTATGCACCGGCGAGACGACGACGAAGCTCTTCTCAAAGGTCGGAAATCATACACCGGCAAACGGCCCGCTCTCCGCAAAGGAAGCCGTGGAGATCTGCAAAAAGGTGCACCAGATGCGGATGGGAGACCTAGACGATCTGTTTGCGGGCGGAAGAGAATATGCAAGGCTGATGCTTGCAACGGCGCTCGTCTATGAGCGTCTGATCGAACGCCTCGGAGCAGAGCGCATCTGGCTGCCGGGAACGCATTTCTGCGACGGCGTCGCCGCGGAATATGCGGAGAAGCAGAAGGTCATCCGGCTTAAGCACAATTTTGAAGACGACATCGTGGCAGAGGCGCGCAGCATGGCGAAGCGCTACCGCTGTAATACGGAGCATGCGGACGCGGTGGAAAAGTATACGCTGCTTGTCTATGACGCGACGAGGAAAATGAACGGCCTCACGAAAAGAGACCGGCTGCTCCTGCAGATCGCTGCGATCCTGCATACCTGCGGAAAATATATCAGCATCAAAAACGGGACGGAGTGCAGCTATCAGATTATTTACAATACAGAGATGATCGGCCTTTCCCATGACGAAAGAAAACTGATCGCGGGAACGATCCGTTATCACAGCCGCGGATTTGACTACCAGGGAGCGGAACGCATAGGAAGTCCTGTCCGCATGGCAAAGATGACGGCCATCCTGGGACTTGCGAATGCGCTTGACCGGGGACACAAGGGCAGGCTTTCTGATATCCGCATCCGGGTGGATGAGGCGGCGGGAGAGCTTGCGATCGTGACGGATTATCAGGGAGACCTGACGCTGGAGCGGCTTTCCCTTGAGCATCAGGGCGCGTTTTTTGAAGAGCTGTACGGATTGCATCCCGTACTTCATCAGAGAAGAGTGAGATAGGCGCGGAGGAGAAAACAATGGGCAGGGAGACAGGCATTGATTTAAATGATTCGAACTATTACAGGAACAGGGAGCTTTCCTGGCTGGATTTTAATGAACGGATTCTGGAAGAGGCGAGAGATCGGGGCAATCTGCTGTTTGAACGTCTGAAATTCCTGAGTATTACCTCTTCAAATCTGGATGAATTCTTCATGGTCCGGGTCGCGTCCATCAAGGACATGATCCATGCCGGCTATGAGAAGCCGGATATTTCCGGAATGAGTGCGGAGGAACAGCTTACCGCTATTCAGAAGAAAACGCATGAGATGGTCGCCATGCAGTATTCGACCTACCAGCGTTCGCTGCTTAAGGATCTGAAGGAAGCGGGTCTTAAGGTCATCGCCTCGCTTGACGAGCTGAATAAAAATGAGGCGGATTATCTGGACAAGTATTTTACGGAAAATGTTTATCCCGTCCTCACGCCGATGGCATATGACAGCTCAAGGCCATTCCCGCTTGTAGTCAACAAGACGCTCAACATCGCTGCGCTCGTGCGCCCGAAAAAAAGCGGAAAGCATGCGGAGGGCCCTGATTTTGCAATGGTTCAGGTTCCGTCAGTGCTTTCGCGTATTGTTGAGCTTCCGCCGCGCGTGGAGGAAGACGGGAGAGAGCTCCGGCCGGTCATTTTGCTGGAGCGCGTGATCGAAAAGCATATCGATAAGCTCTTTTCCAATTACGACGTGCTGTGTACCGCGCCGTTCCGGATCATGCGGAATGCGGACTTCTCGCTGGATGAGGATGAGGCGGAGGATCTGCTTGAGGAGATCAAGAAACAGCTGAAAAAACGCCGCTGGGGCGAGGTGATCCGTCTTGAGATCGATGAAAAGGCGGATAAAAAGCTGATCCGGATCCTGAAGGAGGAGCTGGAGGTAACAAACGAGGATATCTATTATATCGGAGGACCTCTGGATCTGACCTTCCTGATGAAAATGTACGGGCTTTCGGGCTTCGATGCCCTGAAAGATGCAAAATATACGCCGCAGCCGGTTCCGGAGCTGATGAACGAGGACGGGATTTTTGACAATATCCGCAGCCGGGATATTTTTCTGCACCATCCCTATGAAACGTTTGAGCCTGTTGTGGACTTTGTACGGACGGCTGCAAGGGATCCGCAGGTGCTTGCGATCAAGCAGACGCTCTACCGCGTAAGCTCCACCTCTCCGATCATCGCCGCGCTTGAGGAAGCGGCGGGAAATGGGAAGCAGGTTACGGTGCTTGTGGAACTGAAAGCGCGCTTTGACGAGGAAAATAATATCCTCTGGGCAAAACGGCTTGAAAAGGCCGGCTGCCATGTTATTTACGGCCTGCTGGGACTTAAGACGCATTCCAAGATCACGCTTGTGGTGCGCAGGGAAGAGGACGGCATACGCCGTTATGTACATCTCGGGACAGGAAATTATAATGATTCGACTGCAAAGCTGTATACGGACTGCGGCATCTTTACCGCGGACCCGCGGATCGGAGAGGACGCGACCGCTGTCTTTAACATGCTGTCCGGCTATTCGGAGCCTGCGGGCTGGAATGAGCTTCTGTGCGCGCCGCTCTGGCTCAGAAAATGGCTTCTGGCGAAGATCCGCAAGGAAGCGGAAAATGCGGCGGCGGGAAGACCTTCCGGGATCGTGGCAAAAATGAATGCGCTCTGTGATAAGGAAGTGATCGCAGCACTCTATGATGCGTCCCAAAAGGGCGTGAAGATCGATCTCATTATCCGCGGCATCTGCTGTCTGAAAACGAGAATACCGGGCGTCTCGGACAACATCCGTGTCCGCTCCATCGTTGGCAGATATCTCGAGCATGCGCGCATCACGCGCTTTGAAAACGGCGGAGATCCGCTCTATTACATGGGATCCGCGGACTGGATGCCGAGAAACCTTGATAAGCGTGTGGAGATCGTATTCCCGGTTCTTTCCGAAGAGAATAAAGAAAAGGTGCAGCACCTTCTGGACGTTCAGCTTGCAGACAATCTGAAGGCACACGAGCTTACGGAGGCGGGCACGTATGAAAAGCCGGATCTGCGCGGAAAGCGGAAGATAGCCTCGCAGATCACATTTATGCAGGAAGCGGCTGCAGCGGCAAAGACCGTGGAGCAGGGAAGAGATCCCCAGATCACGCGGACCTTTGTACCCATGGAGGCCAGGGAGCCCGGGGAGCAGGGTTAGATTTTGGTAAGGAAACCGAAAGGTTTTCTTGAACCAAAACGTATCATTTATATGGTACAATAAAAAACAGTGAACCATGTCTTCCGCGGGTCTTAACGGAGCCCGGGGACAGCAGGGCGAAGGGGAGCTGTTATCTTTGCAGAAAAAGGAGGCGGAAGAATGCCTGATATCAATATACTTGTAGTGGATGATGAAAAGGAGATCGCGGATCTTGTGGAGATTTATCTTGTATCGGACGGATACAGGGTATTTAAAGCGCAGGATGCGCAGGAGGGACTTCGGATCCTGCGTGAGGAGGAAGTTCATCTTGTACTTCTTGACATTATGATGCCCGGTATGGACGGCATCCAGATGTGCAAAAAGATTCGGGAGACGAGCAATATCCCGATTATTATGCTGTCTGCAAAGAGCACGGATCTCGATAAGATCATGGGCCTTGGCACAGGCGCGGATGATTATGTGACGAAGCCGTTTAATCCGCTGGAGCTGACGGCGCGCGTAAAATCCCAGCTTCGCCGCTACACGCAGCTTAATCCCAACAATCAGGGCGGCGGCGAAAGAGAGGCAAATGAGATCAATATCCGCGGTCTCTCGATCAATAAGGACAATCATAAGGTGATGATCGACGGCGAGGAGATCAAGCTTACGCCGATCGAGTTTGACATTCTGTATCTGCTTGCTTCCAATCCGGGCAAGGTATTTTCTACGGATGAGATCTTCGAGCGCGTCTGGAATGAAAAGGTGTATGAGGCGAACAATACCGTCATGGTACACATCCGGAGGCTGCGCGGAAAGATGAAGGAAGACCAGAGACAGGACAAGATCATTTCAACAGTATGGGGAGTAGGATACAAGATTGAAAAATGATGTGACGAGGCGTTACCGGACGCGATTTATCCTGAGCATTATCATAGCTGTATTTATTACCTGCATCGCGGAGGGCCTGCTTATATTCAATATGGGCAGGCTCCTGCGTTTTATATCCGGCGTCAGCTCTGCGGAGGGGACGCCTGTTTCCGGCATGCACAGTTCGGCTGCCGTTTTTTTGTACCTGCTTTCGGGCATTCTTCTGTTCGCCGTGCTGTTCTATCTGCTTCAGCGAAGACCGCTTCGCTATATCGACAGGCTTTCCGAAGGCATCCGTGAGATCGCAAAGGGAAATCTGGAGACGAAGATCGAGGTAAACGGAGACGATGAGTTTACCGAAATGGCGGTGAATATCAATCATATGACGGAAGAGCTGAGAGAGCTCCTTGCGATCGAGCGGGAGGCGGAGCAGTCAAAGACGGATCTGATCACGAATATTGCGCACGATCTGAAGACGCCGCTGACGTCGATCATCGGTTATCTGGAGCTTCTGTCCGGCGGCAAGGTCAGCCTGTCGGCGGAAATGCAGCAGAAGTATCTTGCGATCGCCTGCAGCAAGTCCCGCAGGCTTGAGCGGCTGATCACGGATCTGTTTGACTTTACAAAGCTCAGCTATGGCAAGATCACGATGAAGGTGAGCTATGTGGACATTGTAAAGCTTCTGTCCCAGCTCCTCGAGGAATCGTATCCGAACTTCGTGGAAAAGGGGCTTTCCTACGAGCTTAAATCCAATGTGCCTTCGCTCGAGATCGCGGCGGACGGCACACTGCTTGCGCGCCTGTTTGAAAATCTGATCGGAAACGCGATCAAGTACGGCGCGGACGGAAAGCGCGTAACGGTGCGGGTGAACGCGGAAGAGGAAAATGATGCCGTGGAGGTGAAGGTCATCAACTACGGATATATTATTCCGGAGAAGGATATTCCGCTTATTTTTAATAAGTTTTACCGCGTGGACCAGTCACGTTCGACCCAGACGGGCGGAACAGGACTGGGACTTGCGATCGCAAAGGATATTGTCACGATGCACGGCGGCAGCATTGCCGTGAGCTCGGATCTTTCGGGAACGGTATTTACCGTAAGGCTGAAGATCCATTTCGATAAAAATGCGGAGAATTTTGTGCGGGCATGATTGAGCATGATGTGAGAGAAAAAAACATACGGTCTGCCGGAAGCTTTTTTGGCAGGCTCCGAAAAGGGCTGATCTGCCTTGTGCTGCTCCTGCTGTCCGCGCAGCCGGTCTATGCGCAGCCGGAGGAAAATAATGTACGGATCTCCACTGTGGAGGAGCAGGAGGGAATCGGACTGAACCTGTATTACGGATATCAGAATACCGCGAAGTCGGGCAGATTTCTGCCGGTGACGATGGAAATCGTAAATCATACGGAGGCGGATATTTCCGGACGGCTTGAGCTATTCATCCCGGAAGCGGACTGCACGCTTAATTACAGCTTTGCGGCAGATGTTTCCGCGGGAGAAACAGCGGAGCTCAGGGAAACCATATCCGTAACGCAGAATGCGAGAACGGCTTCGATGCGGCTTTATGATGAAAGCGGGAACCTGCTTGCGGAAAAACAGGCAGATATCAGCATACAGGGGAGCACAGGGGAGATCCTGATCGGCATCCTCAGCAATACGCCGCAGGAGCTGTCCTATTTCCGCGGACTGAATATAAATGTTGAAACCTACACGCTCCGCACGCGGACCGTGACCTTAAATCCGGCGGACTTCCCTGCCACGGCGGAAGGATTTTCTCAGCTCGATGTGATTCTGATCAGTAACTATACGATGAGCCGTCTTTCCCCGGAAATGGTGCGTGTCATTTATGACTGGACAGAGGGCGGGGGCACGCTTCTGATCGGTACGGGCAGCATGAGAAATCCGCTTGGCGGGATCGCTGATTATCTTGAGGATGTCGAGGTAAGCCCGGCAGAGACAAAAGATGTGGACATGGGGCTTAAGTACAGCACGGATACGCCGGATGGCGCCAGACTGACGCTTTCCGTTTCGGAGGTTTCCGCTCCGGAGGGGATTCAGGCAATGCAGTCAGAGGAACTGGCGGTGCTTACGACCTTTTCCGCCGGCAGCGGCGTGATCGGCATCTGTGCGTTTGATCTTTGCGATATCCGGGAATTCTGCATCCGGGAGACCGATTATCCGGGCGATATGCTGCGGGCGCTACTGGGAAGCGCGCGTCTTCTGCAGCTTTCCTCCCCGGTGGGAGAAGGCGGCGGAAACTATGCGGCGCTCAGGGAGCTTACCGATGTTCTGGAATATGACAGACTGCCGGATATGAGCGTATATCTGGTTATTGCGGTGCTGTATGTTCTGCTTGCGGGACCGGGTGCATACCTGCTTCTCAGACAGAAGGGGCTCGGATCCTATTATTCCCTCGCAGTGCTTCTGCTTTCCGCAGCGGCGGCAGGCGCGATCTGGTTTGCAGGTCTTGGAAAGCGCTTTGAAGCTCCGTCCGTTGAATATGCGGTTATTCAGGAACGCTCCGGTGGAAAGCTCAGTGAAACGGAGATCATCAGCTTTTCCTCGCCGTTCCGGGAGGATGTCAGACTTTCCGTTTCCGGGGATTATGTGGTGCAGCCTGTCATGCCGGACACCCCGCCGGCAGAAGCGGACGAAAGTCTTGCCGAAGCGCTGTTCGGGGGTACAAACAGGAAAAAACAGATCAATATTTCCATGCTGCCGGAAAATCATTCTATCGAAGAGAAAAATACGGAACCGTTTGAGGGGCAGATATTCGAACTGCACGCGGGAAGAGACGAAGAGGAAACCTCTTCAGAGCTGGAGGTCGACCTGCAGTATTTTGATGAAGTCTTAAGCGGTACCGTGACCAATCATGGCAGCCGGAATTATACGGATGCGGCACTGCTTATGTACGGGCGCATCATTCTGATCGGAGATCTTGCTGCGGGCCAGACGAAGGATCTTTCGGGATATACGGCAGTCTATGGTCCTACGGGAGCACACAGGCTGACGGCGGAATATATCACCGGCCTTTCCCGCTTTGGAGAAACAGCACAGGACAGCGAAGCCTATGTACGCGCGTCTGCCTGTACGCGTCTGCTTCTCTATTATCTGGAGGAAACGCTTGGAAATTACTACAGCGGCGGACGTCTGGTCGCATTTGATGCGGAACAGAAGAGCATTCCGAATTCAATCCTGACGGAGGGAATCGAATGCTACGGAACGACGCTTGTGGCTCAGACCGTGACGGTAAACGCACAGCAGGGAGATGAACTGTACCGCTCTGCTCTGTCCGGGGAGCCGAAGCTCATTTCAGGCAGCTATGAGGCGGGAAGCAATACAACGGACGGTACGACCCCGCTGATACTTGAATATGCGCTGGGCACGGATATTACGGTAACCGCACTCAGACTGAACGGTCTTTCAGAGGAATTTTCCGGAAAGACTGCAAAGGACGGGCAGACGCTCATTCCGTTCCGCGGAACAAGGGCGTTCTACAACTACCGCACCAGCTCTTATGATATGCTGAGCAGCCAGAAAACGAGCTGGAACAGCGAAGAGATTGCGCCGTATCTGTCCCCGTCCAACACGATTACCGTGCGCTATATTCCGGATGAGAACGAGGCGGAGGGAAGCCGCATGTTCCTTCCGGTTCCGATGGTGACCGGATCGGAAAACGGGTGATGGAGAAATGCTATGCTGAAGATGGAAAATGTCAGGAAATTTTACGGCAGGCTGTGCGCGCTGGACGGTCTTGATCTGAGCATCGACGACGGCGCGCTCTACGGCTTTGTCGGACCGAACGGTGCAGGAAAGACGACGGCGATCAAGATCATGGCGGGAATTCTTTATCCGGATGAGGGCCTTGTAACGATCGACGGCATGGAAGCAGGCACGGACAACCGGAGGCTTAAACGGAGGATCGGCTATGTGCCGGACAGCTTTGGCGTGTACAACAACCTCAAAGTTTCCGAATATATGGATTTTTTTGCTTCCTGCTATCAGATCACGGGGCTTGTGGCAAGGCAGCGGATCGAAAAGCTCCTGGAGTACGTAGAGCTCTCCGACAGGGCGGATTTCTATGTGGATGCGCTTTCAAGGGGAATGAAGCAGAAGCTGTCGCTGGCACGCGCGCTTCTGCACGATCCGAAGATCCTGATCATGGACGAGCCGACCTCAGGGCTTGATCCGCGCACGCGTTTTGAATTCAAGCAGATCATAGGTGAGCTGTCGGATCAGGGGAAAACGATTCTGATCAGCTCCCATATTCTGAGCGATATCTCAGAGCTCTGCACGGACATCGGAATCATCGATCAGGGACGGATTGTTCTGTCGGGAAGACTGCGCGAGGTCATGAAGCTCGTCACGGAGCAAAACCCGCTGGTGATCACGGTGGCTGCAAAGATAACGGATACCATCCGGCTTTTGAAGGCGGATCCGCAGGTCAAATCCGTTTCGATCAAGGGAAATGATATCATGATCAATTACAGCGGCAGCCAGAAAAAAGAGGCGGAGCTTTTGGGAACGCTGGTGCGTGCCGGTATTCCCGTCCGCAGCTTTTCACGTGAAAAGGGATCACTGGAGGCGCTCTTTATGCAGCTGACGGGACACAAGGAGGAAAGAACGATTCTTTCCTGGAACGGAGAGGGCGAAGAAGATGAGTATTAACCCGATCTTGAAAAGGGAAATTACGGTGCAGAGCCGCGGCTTCGGGCTTCCGCTCATGGTTTCAGGCATCAACATGATCCTGTTTCTGGCGGCGCTCGTCGGGACATTCGGGATCATTACCAGAATGAAGCTTGGAACACAAAGCGATTACGGCGCATTTCTTCTCATCTATGCGGCTGTTGCGTTTCTCGTATTTATTCTGCTGCTGTTTGTGACGCCAGCGATGACTGCGGGCAGCATCAGTATGGAGCGGTCAATGCAGACGCTCGACCTTATGCTGACAACGCAGCTGAGCCCGTTTCATATCATAACGGGGAAGCTCTGCGCATCGGCATGGACGATCTGCGTGCTGCTTGTATCCGCGATCCCGGCTATGCTTCTGCCGCTGCTTTACGGGGGCATCAGCGTTCCGGAGGTGGCTGTCATGCTGTTTGTGTTTGCGGCGGAGGCGATCGTGCTGCTCTGCATCGGCATGTATGCGAGCGCGCTGTCAGCGCATACGGCGCGCGCCACTGCCATGGCTTATGCGTTCGTGTTTGCGGTCTGCATCGGTCTTCCGGTCCTTTGTCTCCTCATCAGTCCGTTTGTAGAAGAAGGAAATAATTATACGGCTTATCTTCTGCTTCTGGATCCGCTTGTCTGCGTCGGGAGCCTGATCGCACGGCAGACGGGAAGAGATGCCGTGCTTACAAACATATTTGCTTATCTGTCGCTTGAGCCTGAAGGCGCGTTCATACGCTATTTTGTTCCGCTCAGTCTGGCTTCACAGCTTACCGGAAGCGTGTTTCTGGTCATGCTGTCCGTCGTGCGCATTACGCCGAAGCGGAAAATCTTTGCGGAGCGGCACTTGTAAAAGCGGGCGGCATGTGGTATAGTAAGTGACGCGGCAGACGTCCGGAAAAGTCCAGAAAAAGGAAACTGCTGCAGATACAATTTGATAAGGGAATTCCTTGTTCAGAGTGATGGAGGTACATAGGACCGGTGAAGTCACGGCAACCCCGCGGAAGCGGAAGGTGCCCGCCTGAGCGAAGCAGATCAGTTTCGAACAACAAGGTTGAATAAAAGATCATTCAACGCCGTGTTCGAGGAACACGGCGTTTTATCGTGGAATTCCCGCAAAGGGATGCCTGTGCACCGGAATATGGTGCAGGACCAAAGAAAGGAGAGAGGAAATGAGCGAAGAAAGACATTTATTTACTTCGGAAAGCGTAACTGAAGGACATCCGGATAAGATCTGCGATCAGATCTCCGATGCGATTCTGGATGAGCTTCTGCGTCAGGATCCGATGAGCCGCGTAGCGTGCGAGACCGCGTGTACGACAGGCCTTGTGCTTGTCATGGGTGAGGTGACAACAACGGCCTATGCAGATATTCAGAAAATTGTGAGAGAAACCGTAAGAAGTATCGGTTATGACCGTGCAAAGTATGGATTTGATTGCGATACTTGTGGTGTGATCGTAAGTCTTGACGAACAGTCGGGCGATATTGCCATGGGTGTCAACAAGGCGCTCGAGGCAAGGAAGCCGCAGGAAGGGCAGATGAGCGAGGAGGAGATCGAGGCGATCGGAGCGGGCGATCAGGGCATGATGTTCGGATATGCCTGCAATGAAACCGAGGAGCTGATGCCGTATCCGATCGTACTTGCGCATAAGCTGACCAGACAGCTTTCAGAGGTCAGAAAGAACGGAACGCTCAAATATCTCCGTCCGGACGGCAAGTCCCAGGTGACCGTGGAGTATGATGAGCATAACCATCCGGTCCGCATTGAAGCGGTGGTTATCTCAACCCAGCACAATCCGGACGTTACACACGAGCAGATCGAGGCGGATATCAGAAAATACGTGATCGATCCGGTCATTCCCGGAGAGATGACGGATGCAGATACAAAATACTTCATCAATCCGACGGGGCGTTTTGTGATCGGAGGACCGCAGGGCGATTCCGGTCTTACCGGCAGGAAGATCATTGTGGACACCTACGGCGGCATGGCGCGTCACGGCGGCGGCGCATTCTCCGGAAAGGACCCGACAAAGGTAGACCGCTCCGCATGCTATGCGGCGCGTTATGCGGCAAAGAACATCGTGGCGGCAGGTCTTGCAGACCGCTGCGAGATACAGCTGAGCTATGCGATCGGCGTAGCGCGTCCGACCTCTGTGATGGTGGATACATTCGGTACGGGAAAGGTAAGCGATGAGAAGCTGACAGAGGCGCTCCGCAAGGTATTTGATTTCCGTCCGGCAGGTATCATCCGCATGCTGGATCTGAGAAGACCGATCTACAAGCAGACCGCTGCGTACGGACACTTCGGAAGAACGGATATTGATCTTCCATGGGAGCGGACGGATAAGGCAGAGGCACTTAAGGCGGCAGTGGAGGCATAAGAAAAATGAAACGCATCATTCTGACAGGCGGTGGAACGGCAGGACATGTAACGCCCAATCTTGCGCTCATTCCGAAGCTTCAGGAACACGGATACGAGATCCTTTACATCGGCTCCTATAACGGAATCGAAAAAGAACTGATCGAAAAAGCGGGCATTGCCTACCGGGGGATCGCCTCCGGCAAGCTGAGACGTTATTTTGACCTGAAAAACTTTACAGATCCGTTCCGGGTGCTCAGGGGATATGCGCAGGCAAAGCGTATTATAAAGGAGTTTAAGCCCGACGTGATCTTCTCGAAGGGCGGATTTGTCGCTGTACCGGTGACGATGGCGGCGAAGAACAGCCATGTACCGGTGATCGCGCATGAATCCGATATGACCCCGGGGCTTGCCAATAAGCTGTCCATGCCCTCATGCACGAAGATCTGCTGCAACTTTCCGGAGACGGTGCGCCTGCTTCCAAAGGAGAAGGCGGTGCTTTCCGGCTCCCCGATCCGCGCGGAGATCCTGAAGGGATCCCGCGAAGCAGGGCTTTCCTATGCCGGATTTTCCGGCAGCAGACCGGTCATCCTTGTGATCGGCGGATCGCTTGGCTCGGTACGCGTCAATGAGGCGGTGCGCAGCGCGCTCCCGCGGCTCCTTGAGACGTTTGACCTGATTCATATCTGCGGAAAGGGAAATCTGGATGAAAGATTAAAGGGAACGGATGGATATGTGCAGTATGAGTATGTGAGCGAACCGCTTAAGGATCTGTTTGCGGCGGCGGATCTGATGATCTCGCGTGCAGGTGCAAATGCGATCTGCGAGATCCTCGCGCTGAGAAAGCCCAATCTGCTCATTCCGCTCGGAACCTCCGCAAGCCGCGGAGATCAGATTCTGAACGCGCGTTCCTTTGAGCGGCAGGGATTTTCCGAGGTCCTGGAGGAAGAAAAACTGAGCGATGATGCGCTGTGCGCTGCGGTAGAGAAGCTCTGGAAGAACCGTGAAACGTATATTTCAGCAATGGAACGGAGTCCGCAGTCAAACGGTGTGGACACCATCATCAGTCTGATCGATGAGATTACGGATAAAAAAGAAAAGCAGGGCGCAGAATAAGCGCGCAATAAAATTCTGTGTTATATAAAAACAGAGCGGCACGTTCCCGGTGCTGCTCTGTTTTTTGCCGCCTGAAACAGACGGCGAAAGATCTGTGCAGGATCAGTCCTGTGACAGCTCTCCGCTGAGCGCTTTTCTGAGACCGATCGAGAGCTGGTCCGTGCAAGAAGTCTGCTTCGGACCGCAGGTGTTTCCTGCAAGCAATGCCGCGACCTCCGCAGCCGGCTTTCCTTCGACGAGCTTTCCGATCGCCTTCAGGTTTCCGTTGCAGCCGCGTTCAAAAACGAGATTATGTACGATCCCGTCTTCGAGGTCAAAAGAAATTTTCTGGGCGCAGATGCCCGATGGGATAAAATCGTAATGCATGAGATTGCCTCCTAAAAAATATTTCCTTAATTATTCCGCACTTCTGCGAATAAGCTCTAAAGCCAGTTTTACTGAATTTGCGATCGCCATCTGTTCAAATGCGGGATAGTCCATGTGTGCGGAGTTATCCGCGCTGTCGGAGATCGCGCGTATAATAAGGAAGGGAACTTTATTTACATGGCAGACCTGTGCGATCGCGCCGCCCTCCATTTCGCAGCAGTCGCCTGCAAAGGTGTTTACCAGCCAGTCCTTCTTTTCCTGTGAGCTGATGAACTGATCGCCGGTCAGCACGCGGCCCTCATGACAGCCGACATCCGGAAGGACGGCTGCCGCTGCTTCCTTCGCAAGCGCACGCAGTCCTTCATCCGCAGTGAAAGAAAATACATCCATATTTGGTACCTGTCCGGCGGGGTCACCGAAGGTCGTCGCGTCCACATCATGTTCTACCGCGTCGGTGGAGAGCACGAGATCCCCGATCGCGATACTGCTGTTGAGGCTTCCTGCAATGCCTGTATTGATGATGGCGGACGGGGCATAGCGGTCGATGATCATCTGCGTGCACAGCGCTGCATTGACCTTACCGATCCCGGCTTGAACGATGACGGCGCGCGCCCCCTGATAGGTTCCCTCGATCACAGTCCTTCCTGCATATTCTTTTGCCTCCGTGTCGGAAAGAGCCGCGCGGATGCCCGCAACCTCGTCTTCCATGGCTCCGATAAAAGCTAACATAAATTCCTCCATTGTCGCGCGGCAGAGATCCGGCCGCCGTTTTGCTGTTTTGATTTTCTCCGTCCGGGGGGGATGGTTTCCGCCGTCCGTTGAACGGATTAAGTATACCATAGAGAAGCAAAACGTGATATACTAAATGCGTTAACATGAACCTGAAAAAAGCCTCAGGAGGAAAAAGAAATGGGAAAGAATGTTAGTCTGGATTATTCCAAGGCGCTGAAGTTTGTATCGGAAGAAGAGATCGCAAATCTCGAAGCCCAGGTTGGTCTTGCAAAGAAGACACTGCTTGAGGGCAGCGGAGCCGGAAACGATTTTCTCGGCTGGCTTGATCTGCCGGTACAGTATGACAAGGATGAATTTGCACGCATTCAGAAGGCGGCAAAAAAAATACAGCAGGATTCGGAAGTGCTCGTTGTTGTGGGCATTGGCGGTTCTTATCTCGGCGCGCGTGCGGCGATCGAATTTCTGACCAATTCCTTCTATAATGTTATGGACAGGGAGAAAAGACAATATCCGCAGATTTTCTTCGCCGGAAATTCCATCAGCTCAAAATATCTGAGCGATCTGCTCGGTGTGATCGGAGACAGGGATTTTTCCGTAAATATCATTTCAAAATCCGGCACGACGACGGAGCCGGCTATCGCGTTCCGCGTGCTAAAGGAAAAGCTTGAGGAAAAATACGGAAAGGAAGGCGCAGCAAAGCGTATTTATGCGACGACCGACCGCGCGAAGGGGGCGCTCAAGCAGCTTGCGGATGAAGAGGGCTACGAGGAGTTTGTCGTACCGGATGACGTGGGCGGAAGATTTTCCGTGCTGACGGCAGTCGGTCTTCTGCCGATCGCGGCGGCAGGTCTTGATATCGAAGCGCTCATGCAGGGTGCTGCGGACATGCGAAGCCTCTGCCTCGAAACGGAGTATGGAAAAAATGACGCGCTTCTTTACGCGGCGATCCGCAACATTCTTTACAGAAAGGGAAAGCTCGTGGAGATCGTGGCGAACTATGAGCCGTCCTGCCACTATGTATCGGAATGGTGGAAGCAGCTTTACGGAGAGTCTGAGGGTAAGGACCAGCGGGGCATTTTCCCGGCGGCAGTGGATCTCACGACAGATCTGCATTCCATGGGACAGTTCATTCAGGACGGTTCCCGCGTGATGTTTGAGACTGTGCTTAATATCTGTGAGAGCCCGGCAGAGATCGTGCTGAAGGAAGAGGCGGTCGATACGGACGGTATGAATTACCTGAAGGGAAAGACCGTTGATTTTGTCAACAAATCCGCAATGAACGGAACCCTGCTCGCACATACGGACGGGGATGTTCCCTGCATGCGCGTGGACATTCCGGCGCAGGATGCGCACTGCCTCGGCGAGCTGTTCTATTTCTTTGAGTTTGCCTGCGGCGTAAGCGGCTATCTGCTCGGCGTAAATCCGTTTAACCAGCCGGGTGTTGAGAGCTACAAGAAAAATATGTTTGCACTGCTTGGAAAGCCGGGATACGAGGCGCTTTCGGCGGAGCTTCAGAAGAGACTGTAAGCCACGGCGGTATGCCCTGGAAGAAGTATGATATTTGGAGAAAGGACAGAAGTGTATGGGACTTATTAAGGCGGTCGCATCGGCGGTCGGAAGCGGACTTGCGGATCAGTGGCTTGAGGTGATCGAAGCCGACAATATGGGAGGAGGAACGGTATTTACCGCGGGCGTCCCTGTAAGAAAAGGACAGGGAAGCAATACGAAGGGGAGCGGAAATATCATTTCCGACGGCTCGGTCATTCATGTAAAACCGGAGCAGTTCATGTTCCTCTTAGACGGCGGAAAAGTTGTGGACTATACGGCGGAAGAGGGGTATTACACCGTTCAGAATTCTTCTGCGCCGTCCTTATTTAACGGTCAGTTTAAGGACGCGCTGAAGGAGACATTTGCCCGTATTAAATTCGGCGGCGTAACGCCTCAGGCACAGCAGGTGTTTTTCGTAAACCTTCAGGAAATAAAGGGCATCAAGTTCGGTACGCCGAGCCCGCTCAACTATTTTGACGCGTTCTATAATGCGGAGCTGTTTGTAAAGGCGCACGGAGAGTATTCCATCAAGGTGACAAATCCGCTTCTGTTCTATGAACAGGTCATTCCGAAGAATGCGGAGCACGTGGAGATCAACGAGATCAATGACCAGTATCTGAGCGAGTTTCTGCAGGGCTTTTCTGCCGCGCTTAATCAGATGTCAGCGGAAGGAGAGCGCATTTCCTTCCTCGCGTCCAAGGGACCGGAGCTTGCAAAGCACATGCAGTCCGCGCTCGATGAAGACTGGAACACAAGCAGGGGCTTCGAAGTGGATCATGTCGGCGTGGCGAGCATCAGCTACACGGACGACAGCATGAAGCTGATCAATATGCGCAATCAGGGCGCGATGATGAGCGATCCGTCTATCAGAGAGGGATATCTGCAGTCTGCGGTTGCACAGGGACTACAGTCGGCAGGTGCGAATACAGCCGGCGCCGGTGCCGCATTTATGGGCATGGGCATGGGCATGAACGCGGCGGGAAGCTTTATGGGAACCGCGAGCAGCACCAATATGCAGCAGATGCAGATGAACGCGCAGCAGGCGGCGGGCGCACAGGCAGGAACCGGTTCTGCAGCTTCCGCACAGGTCGGACAGGCAGGCGCGGGAGAGAACACGGCAGGTGCGGCGACCTGGTACTGCCCGAACTGCGGTCACCAGAACAACGGGAATTTCTGCCCGGGCTGCGGTACACCGCGTCCCAGGATGTAAAGAATAAGAGAGCAGAGCATGGCTGTATTAACCTATAAATGTTCAAATTGCGGAGGACCGCTTACCTGGGATGCAGAAAAACAGGCGTATTTCTGCGATTACTGCAATTCCCGCTTTACGCAGGAAGAGGTCGCAAAGATGCAGCCGCAGCAGACCGTGCAGTATAACTGTCCGTCCTGCGGCGCGCAGATCATGACGGATGCAACGACAGCCGCCACATACTGCTACTACTGTCATAATCCGGTGGTGCTTGCGGACAGGCTGTCGGGCGACAGGCTGCCGGACTGTGTCATCCCGTTTGAGATCGATGAAAAAAAGGCACGGGAGATATTCATGAACTGGGTGAAGCGTCACCGGTACATTCCGAAGGCGTTTTATGACGAGAAGCAGATCGCGCATCTCGGCGGCGTCTATTTCCCATACTGGATCTATAACTGCAAGATAAACGGGGCGATCGAGGGAAGCGGAAAACGGCTTCGGACCTGGGTCACGGGGAGCCTGCAGTTTACCGAGACTTCCGTGTATGATATTTCGAAAGCGGGTATCATGCAGATCGACAACGTCATGCGGATCGCCCTGAAAAAGGCAAGCCGCGTGCTGTGCGAAGGCGTGATGCCCTTCAAAACGGAAAAGATGAAACCGTTTTCGCCGGCATACCTGCAGGGCTATACGGCAGAGATGCGGGATGTGGAGAAAGAGGGACTGTCGCAGGAAGTTGAGGATGAGGTGCGGCGCTTTGCTGCAGAAAAGCTGAAATCGCAGGCGGGCGCTGATTACAACAGCATTGAGATCAGCCGCTCCGAAGCAGATATCGCTGATGAGAACTGGAAATACGCGCTGCTTCCGGTCTGGACACTTACCTATACGGAACCCGGCACGGGAAAGCTGTATTACTTTTCAATCAACGGACAGAGCGGAAAGACCTGCGGAGAGCTTCCGGTAGATAAACGGCGGCTTCTGGGACTGTTTATTATGGTTTTTGTCCCGGTATTTCTGCTGCTGCTTCTGATGTTGTATTTTCTGTTTTAATCAGATGAAAGAGCTTAATGAAAGAGCCTGGGAGGACTGCATGGACAGAAGACGAATAAAATCCAAAATCCGGACGATCTGCCTCCTTTTGCTTGCCTCCTTTTGTGCCGCAGCGCAGTCGGTCAGTGTTTATGCCGCGGAAAATATCGGAGAAGTCCGGGAAGCGTATGCACGGGGAACACGCATTTTTGATGAGGCGGAGCTTCTTTCTGCCTCAGAGGCGGAGCGGCTTTCTGCAACCCTCAGGGATACAGAGGAAGAGACGAGCTTTGATCTTCTGGTCTATACCACAGACGCGTATGACGGCGTGAGACAGGCGGAAACATTTACGACTGCTGAGGATCTTGCGGATTATATTTATTATGAAGGCGGCTTTGGAGCCGGAGAGGAAAAATCTGGCGTGCTGTTTCTCATTGATATGGAAAGCCGGGAATATTTCTTTTATACAAAGGGCGATGCCGTCAGATATCTCACGGACAGCGCGCTCGACCGGATGAGCGAATATGATGTTGTGCCCTGTCTTTCGGACGGCGATTACGCGGGCGCTGTGGAGGCGTTTGCGGCGGATACGGAGGCATTTTTCCGGTCAGGAATCCAGGAGGGACAGTATAATTATAATACGGAAACAGGGGAACGGGATTATGCGCCCGCAGGAAGGCGGGGAATCGCGCTCTGGCAGCTCATAACGGCGCTTCTGTTTGGCGCGGGAATCGCGTATCTTCCCTGCCGTTCCGTGATGAAAAGCTATGCGATGGAAAAGGAAAAGCGGCTTGCCGAAGGCTTTTCCCTGGCATATCGGGCAGATGCCGGTTTTTATTTCATGGATCAGGATGCGCCTGCAAAGCTGATCAACCGCTATGTAACGACGGTGCCGCTTCCGAAGGTGCGCAGCAATCCGCCTCACGGAGGCGGTATGGGAGGCGGGATCGGAAGCTTTGGCGGCGGGAGATCATCGATGAGCATTGGCCGCGGAGGCGGCATGCACGGCGGCAGAGGCGGGAAATTCTAAGGCTGTGCAGCCTGACCGGGCATCCCTGTAAAAACGAAGGTTTAAGAGAAGTTTTAAACTGAAATTTCTCGTACTTTCACGGAATTTGTGATATACTTAACAATATGCGGAGGCAATGCGGACCGCAGCAGTAAAATAATCGGAGGTATAACAATGTCAAGACTTGTTCCGGCAGCAGAAATGCTGAAGAAGGCGTTAGAGGGCAAATACGCGATCGCCCAGTTCAATATCAACAACCTTGAGTGGACAAAGGCGATCCTTACAGAGTGTCAGGCGCTGAATTCCGCGGTTATTCTCGGTGTGTCCGAGGGTGCGGGAAAGTATATGTGCGGCTATAAGACGGTAACGGCTATGGTTGAGAACATGATGGAAGAGCTGAACATCACGGTTCCGGTAGCGCTTCATCTCGATCACGGCAGCTATGAAGGCTGCTTAAAGTGCATCGAAGCGGGATTTTCATCGATCATGTTTGACGGTTCCCATCTTCCGTTTGATGAGAATATCGAAAAGACCAAGGAGCTCGTAAAGCTGGCGCATGAAAAGGGCATCTCCATCGAGGCAGAGGTAGGTTCGATCGGCGGAGAAGAGGACGGCGTCATCGGTATGGGCGAGTGCGCGGATCCGGAGGAATGCGCAAAGATCGCAGCGCTCGGCGTGGATTTCCTTGCGGCAGGCATCGGCAACATCCACGGCGTATATCCGGCAAACTGGAAGGGTCTTTCCTTCGAAACGCTTGCAAAGGTAAAGGAAAAGGTAGGCGATCTTCCGCTTGTACTGCACGGCGGCACGGGTATCCCGGCTGATCAGATCAAGAAGGCGATCTCGCTCGGCGTATCCAAGATCAATGTAAATACGGAGTGCCAGCTCGCGTTTGCAAAGGCAACGAGGGAGTATATCGAGGCAGGCAAAGACCGCGAGGGCAAGGGCTTTGATCCGCGTAAGCTCTTAAAGCCGGGTACGGATGCAATCATGGAGACCGTAAAGGAGAAGTCCGAGATCTTCGGCTTCCCGGGCTCTGCAGCAAAATAATCGAAACGGCTGGACGAAAAACAAAGTCCGGATCATCGGATGACAATTGACACACCCCACACAGGAAAAAACGTACGCATGCCTTTTCCTGTGCGAGGGTGTGTTTTCTATTACCAGGTAACGACCTTATCGATGAGCTTTTTTTGTTCTGCGCCGGTTTTTTTCAGATAGACGCGCGTCGTTTCGATACTGTCATGTCCGAGGAGATCAGCGAGAAGAGAGATATCAGGACATTTTTTCAGGAAATTCTGGGCATAGAGATGCCGGAAGGCGTGCGGGTGCATGGTGCGTTCGTTCATTTTGTAGTAGACGGCAAACTGCTTCAGCATGGCGCCGATCCCGCGGGGCGTGATGACCTGTCCGCGGTGATTGAGGATGATGAAACCGCTTGTGATTCCTTCGCTCCGGTAGTAATCCATTGCTTCCTTACATAGATCACGGGGAATCAGAATCCGCCTTGTCTTTCCGGCTTTTGAGCAGATATCCATCGCGCCGGCTTCGAGGTGCTCATATTTCATCTGCACGAGCTCGCTCACACGGGCGCCGGTAGCCGTCATGAGCCGGAGAATGAAGTACCAGCGGCGGTTTCCGTCTGCGAGCAGACGCTTTTTCAGATAGTTAAAATCGCTGTCGCTGATAACATTTTCCAGGTAAAATTTCTGCTGGAGCTTGATCTGTTTCAGACATTTGAGCGAGGAAAACAGCGCGGCGGTATCCGCATCCCCATTTTCACGCATAAAAAGGATGTACTGGTTGACTGCACAGATCCGCTGGTTTACGGTCTGCGGCATATAGCGCGAGATGAGCATGGATTTGTAACGGTCAAGTCCCGATGCCGTAAAGGTATGAAAATCGCGGATATACTGACGAACAGCAAGCGTGTAAGCGCGGATCGTTCCGGCGGCACGGTGTTCGCTTTTCAAATATTCTTCAAATTCCCTGACTGATTTCATCTGTTTCATAGTCTGATACTCCTGATCTGTTTCCAAAATCAGCTGATGTATTTCCCGGGTGTTTCTGATGGTTGCTCATTTTAGAAGCTATTTTTGATATTTCTATGAAAAAACTGTGTTATCGTGTTTACAAGACTGCGCTGCAGCAGGAGAGGACACAAAAGAAACATAAAGAGGACACAATATACTTAGAAAGAAGGGAACGCATTGCTGCGTCCCCGCTTTCTGAGTAAGTTTGTAAAAGTGCACCCCCACAGGCTTTAAAAGCTCTGCGGGGGATGCATTCAGATATGATGAATTTTCAGGAAGTCAAGTCTGTATGATCAAATGATCAATCGCAGTTACCGCTGCTTACCCACTTGTCATCCTCGGTATCTACACAGCCCTTGATGTAGCCGTAGCTTGCGAAGTCACGCGCCTTCTCCTTAGCGTAGTCATCATCAGAAGAGAAGAATGCGATGGTTGCTTCGCCAACGCCCTCGGTAGAGGATTCCGGAAGATCCGTGCCGTCGATGTACTGCTCAGCCTTATCAGCGCCGTATACTGCATAGTAGTTGTCGTCAGCATCCTTCACATATTTTTTCTTCTTGACGATGGAGCCGGAAGTACCTACGAGATAGTAGCCGTCGTTGAACTCAACTACGTCATACTTATCGTCGGTGCTTGCAGCAGCAAGGATACCGTTCTTATAGATCTTGGAGCTGTCCTTCTTATTCATGCCCTTACCGGAGGTCTCAAATGCGAGGGTATAGGTGCCATCCTCAAACTCAAGCTTGTAGTTCTTTCCGGTCTTCATGGAACCGTCGGTCTCTTCATCGCCGAAGTAGTAGAGAATCTCGTTTGCGCCGAGGGTCTTCTCATCACCGTCATCATCAGAGGTATACTTGCCTTCATCTCTGAGCTCGGTACCGTCGGTTCCGTCTACGTCAACGGTGTCAACATAGGTATTGGTCGTGGTATCGATGACAACCAGACCAGCCTTCATGATACCGTCGTCAGCAAAGACATATCTCTTGCCGTTGATCTTCTTGATCTGGTCAACAACGGTATTTCCGGAGTTGTCCGCATAGAACCATCTGTAAGTATCATCTTCGTAGTCGCCTTCATTCGTATCCTCTGACGGAATAGCCCAGATCCATGCCTTCTTGGAAAGATGACCGTCGGTGTCAGCGTTGTAGTACTTTCTGTCGATATTTGCATTAGAGGTAGAGCTTGCTGTAGAAGCTTCGTCATCCCATCCCCACTCGGAAACCATGACACCGTTCTCATCAAAGTGATATTTTCTGCTGTTTACAGTCTTATCACCACTAGATTTTTTCTTACCGGTTGAGGTATCAAAATAGAACCAGATTTCAGAGAGATCCTCATAATCATCTCTCAGGTCAGAGCCGTCCATGTACTGGAGCCAGCCGGTGTGCATAGCGCCGTCATCGGAATCACCGAAGTAGTAGAGCGCGTCTTCAAACGGGCTCTCGTCGGTTAGCTTGTCGCCGTTCTCGTCAACCCAGCCGTAGAGCATCTTTCCTTCGCTGTCAAAGCCATAGGTCTTGCCGTTGATGCTCTTTTTCTTGATGTCAGTGGAGCTGGAGGAAGAAGCCTTGTAAGCCTTACCATTGGAACCGAAATAGTACCAGTAGTGGTCCGGCGCGTCCTCGTCGTCATCATCGTCATCCGGCTCTATAGCCACCCATGAATTGGTAACCATCGCGCCGTTTGCGTTTACATAGTAGTAGTTGTCATCATCCTCGATGAGCTGGTCGGTCGCCATAGCGCCGTCCTCATCCAGCCAGAACCAGCTGTTTCCGGACTTTTTCCACTCATCGGTCACATAGTCGTCATCGCTGCTGTAGTAGTACCAGGTTCCATTTTCCTCGACCCAGCCTCTGGCTG
>JAUNHA010000027.1 GCA_030524135.1 Eubacteriales bacterium | reverse complement strand
CTTGCATTTCTGCACTGTCTCGCATATAATCGTTATATTGCCATATTTTCATATAATTTAATTTATGAAATGAGCATATCTGAGACGGAGGAAAAAGAGATGAGAGATGATAACTGCATTTTCTGCAAAATTGCAAATGGAGAGATTCCTTCTAATGTTATATATGAGGATGCGGATTTCCGTGTGATTCTTGACGTGAGCCCGGCTTCAAAGGGACATGCACTGATTTTACCGAAGGAGCATGCGGCAAATCTGTTTGAGCTTTCGGACGCTTCTGCCGGAAAGGCGATCGTGCTTGCAAAGAAGATCGGCGCTGCCATGATGCAGACGCTCGGCTGCACGGGTCTCAATCTTGTACAGAACAACGGTGCTTCCGCAGGACAGACCGTGATGCATTTCCACCTGCATCTGATCCCGCGTTATGACGGGGACAGCGCGATGGTACAGTGGGAGCCGCATGCTTCAGAGCCGTCCGTTCAGGCAGAGCTCGCGGCACGGATCAGGGCTGCGCTTGATTAAAAAGGCTGCCATGCTTGCAGAATTCCGTTACTTGCGTGTATAATAGGCCTGAAAGAAGGAATGTCCGGAGGCGTCTGCAGTGCTAAATGAACGGATGCGATCCGGGATATTCGTTTTTTATCTTTAAAATAAAGGAAGTAAGGACATGCTTACACCAAAATTCAAGGTCATCAGCGACAGCTGCTGTGATCTTTCGAGGGAAGTAATAGCGGAGCACGATATCGGTATCGTGCCGCTTTATGTGGCTTTTTCAGACGGGGTTTATCTGCGCGATTATTATGATTTTGACTACCAGTCTTTTTACCGGCGCATGATGGATCATCCCGGAGATTATCCGAAGACTTCCCTTCCGAGTGTTGAGGACTATATCAAAACCTGGGAGCCTTATATAAAGGAAGGAACCCCGGTACTGAGTATTTCCATGACTTCAAAAATGAGCGGCTCGGTCAATTCGGCGCGCATGGCAAAGGATGAAATATTGGATACCTATCCGGATGCGCAGATCGAGGTGATCGATTCCCTGGCGCTTACGGTGCTTGAAGGCGTTTTTGTACTGGAAGCCTGCAGGCTCAGGGATGCGGGAAAAACGCTTTCCGAGGCAGCGCAGATTTTGAATGACGCGCGCAGCGGGGGAAGAGCGTATTTCACGATCGGGGATCTCAGCTATCTGTCAAAGGGCGGACGAATCGGAAGTCTTGTGAAGGTAGCGGCGGTCGGACTGGGACTTAAGCCGGTCATCCTGTTTAAGGATGGGAATATTTCGCTGAGCGCCATTACACGGAGCCGTCAGAAATCGCTGAAGGAGCTTGCGCGTCAGGCGGCGCTTTTCTTTAGTAAAAATCATGAAGATCCGCGCGATTACATTCTTGGGGTCGGTTACGGGCTTTTGCGGGAAGATGGCGTTGCCCTCCGGGAAATGTTTCTTGAGGCGCTTGGAGAGGCGGGCGCTTCCGCAGATCCCGCGCTTTTGCAGATCGGAACCATGGTAGGCGCGCATAACGGTCCGCTGCTGATGGGAATTGTAATATTCAAGAAGCTTCAGCTTGCATAGGGAGGCACTTATGCTCCAGAATGAAGACAGAGAGAAATATGAAACCGAGCTGAACGGCATCACGATTCAGCGGGAACAGCTTAAGAAGACCCTGCAGGATACGAACCGGGAACTTGCAAAAGAACGCGACAGCCTGATCAAATCGAGGCGTGGAGACATTTCAGGTAACTTTGACAAGCAGGTCAAAGCGATCGACGCACAGCTCAGGGCGATCTCGGACAAGCGCCAGAAGGCCAGAAATCAGGGCGTTAAGGCACGCGTTGAGGAACGGACGGCAGCGCTCGTGCAGGAAAACGCTTCGCTCAGAGAACGCCTGTCAAATCTTTATAAGGACAACGGCGTACCGGCGTTCTGCCGCAGCAGCCTGTTTTTTATCTGTACCATGCCGCATGGCATCGGAGAAAAGCTTGGGGCGCTGGGCCTGTTTATCCTGGCGTTCGGCCTGCTGCCCGGTGTGATCAATCTGCTCATTCCCGGGGAGAATTTCCTTATATGGGCAGCCGTGTATTTTGTCGATATCCTGCTGTTCGGCGCACTGTATGTATCCATGAGCAACCAGAAGGCAAAGCATATCGGCGTGATCCGGCAGGGGCGGGGAATACGCGACCAGATACAGGCAAATGACCGCCAGATCAAAAAGATCACGCGCGAGATCAGACGGGATAAGGACGATGCGCTCTACGACCTGCAGTCCTTTGACGATGAGCTTGCAAGGAATTCGCAGGGCAAGGAAGATATTCTCCGTAAGAAGGCGGAGGCACTGGAGCAGTTTGACGCAGTGACAAGAAATGTACTGGCAGATGAGACCGCGGAGCGGTACAAACCGAAGATCGCGGAACTTTCGGAGCAGCTTAGTGCTGCGGAGCAGAAAATAAAAGAGCTTGAGGAGAGACTGAAAGATTATGGAAAAACTGGTGACGATCAAGGAAATATTCAGGGACAGAGATAAATATCTCGGCACAGAGGTGTCGGTCGGAGGCTGGGTGCGCTCCGTAAGAGATTCAAAGAGCTTTGGCTTTATCGTGCTGAACGACGGATCGGCATTTGATACGCTGCAGATCGTGTATCATGACGATATGCCGAATTTTGCGGAGATCTCAAAGCTTAACGTGGGAGCTTCCCTGATCGTAAAAGGCAGGCTTGTACCGACGCCGGAGGCAAAGCAGCCGTTTGAGATTCAGGCGGAGGAGATCGCGGTGGAGGGAACGTCCACACCGGATTACCCGCTGCAGAAAAAACGTCATACGCTTGAGTTTCTGCGCACGATGCCGCACCTGAGAGAGCGGACGAATACATTCCAGGCGGTGTTCCGCGTGCGGTCTCTCTGCGCTTATGCGATTCACAGATTTTTCCAGGAGCGCGGTTTTGTCTATGTGCATACACCGCTGATCACGGCCTCCGACTGCGAGGGTGCGGGAGAGATGTTCCAGGTGACGACGCTGGATCTGGACCGCCTTGCAAAAGGAACGCCGGACGGCAAGGTGGATTATTCGAAGGATTTCTTCGGAAAGGAAGCGTTTCTGACCGTGTCCGGTCAGCTGAACGTTGAGCCGTTTGCAATGGCTTTCCGTAATGTCTATACCTTCGGACCGACCTTCCGCGCGGAGAATTCCAACACGACCCGCCATGCGGCAGAGTTCTGGATGATCGAGCCGGAGATGAGCTTTGCAGATCTTTCCGATACGATGGACGTTGAGGAGGCGATGCTGAAATATCTCATTCAGTATGTGCTCGAAAACGCGCCGGAGGAGATGAAGTTCTTTGACAGCTTCATCGAGAAAGGCCTGATTGAGCGCCTTGAAGGGATTCTCGCGCATGACTTTGCCCGCGTAACCTATACCGAGGCGGTCGGGATGCTTTCAAAGCACAATGATATTTTTGAAAACAAGGTAGAGTGGGGATGCGATCTGCAGACAGAGCATGAGCGTTATCTGACGGAAAAGATTTACCAGAAGCCTGTATTCGTAACGGATTATCCGAAGGATATCAAGGCGTTCTATATGAAGCTCAATCCGGACGGAAAGACGGTGGCGGCAGTGGACTGCCTTGTTCCGGGTGTCGGGGAGATCATGGGCGGTTCCCAGCGTGAGGATGATTATGACAAGCTTCTCACCCGTATGAAGGAAATGGATCTGGATCCGGAGGCGTATTCCTTCTATCTGGATCTTCGTAAATATGGTTCTGTAAGGCATTCCGGCTTCGGCCTCGGTTTTGAGCGCGCCGTAATGTATCTGACAGGTATGCAGAACATCCGTGACGTACTGCCATATCCGCGTACGGTCGGAAGCTGCGAATTTTAAGGAAACAAAGGCCGGAAATTGCGGCGGAATTCCGGCATGCATAAGGCTCCGGCACATCCGGAGCCTTATAGCCGAATAAAGTGAGTATGAGGGCAGTATGCGTTTTATCCATGTAAGCGATGTCCGTCTCGGATTAAATCCCGACAGTGAGAAAAAATGGGGCAGGCAGCGCGCGAAAGAATTAAAGACGACATTTAAAAGGGTTGTGGATAAGGTTTCAGAAGAGGGTTGTGATCTTCTTCTCATATCCGGCAGCCTTTTTTCACATCAGCCGGTAAGCGCGGAGCTTGCCGAGGTAAACCGCATGCTGGCGGCGCTTCCGGGAACGGAGGTCGTGATCATTGCGGGCCGCAGCGACATGCTGCGCAGGAATGCTCCGGTAAGAAGCTTCTGCTTTGCGCCGAATGTGCATTATGTATCCGAGCCGGGGCTTACAGAGCTTAAGTTCCCTGCGCTCAATACGACCGTCTATGCGGCATCCAGAACCGAGACCGGAGCAGAGAGCGTGACAAAGCTTTCAGAGGAATACCGGAACCGTTTTGCGGGAAAGGAGAATGCTGCGATTCGAATCCTCCTGGCACCGGAGTGCGGAAGCGGCTGCGGGGCGGCGCTTTCGGACGGAAGCCTGAAAGAGCTTTTATCCGCATTTTCCTATACGGCGATCGGCGGAACAGAGCGACGGGAGCTTATCCCGGAGCGCGCCGTATGTGCGGGTACGGTGGAGCCCGTGTCGATGGGGGAGCCGGGGGAACATGGTATTTATCTGGGAGATCTGAGCCCTGCATCAGGCAGAATGATCGGATTTTCTTTTCTGCCGATTGCAGCGGCGTCCTATATCCCGCTTCTTATCAATGTGACGGAAGATACGGATACAGCTTCCCTGATGAAACTGCTTGCCGGAGAGATGGATAAGCGGGGGAGAAATAATGTCTACCGCCTGCGGCTTTCCGGAAAAAGACGGCCGGAAACAGAATTCTCCGCACAGTTGCTGGAGGACACATACCGCATAGAGGAATTTGTGGACGAGACGGAGCCGCAGTATGATTTTTCGGCGCTGTTTGCGGAGCATCCGCAGGATATGATCGGATTTTATATCAGCCGCCTGATGAAGCAGGATGAAGAGATGTCGGAGATCGGGAAAAAGGCGATGTATTACGGCATCCACGCGCTTTTAAAGACGGCAGGGGGAAAATAAATTGAAGCTGCTTGATATTCATATCAGAGGCTTTGGAAAGCTGCACGACCTTTCCATGACCTTTGATCCTGACATCAATATTATTTACGGGAAAAATGAAGCGGGAAAGTCCACGCTGCATACATTTCTCGGCGCGATGCTGTTCGGCTTTAAGAGCCGTTCGGGCAGACTGCTGTACGAAAGTCTTGCACCCTGGAAGGCGAAGCAGTACGGAGGAAGCCTCAGATTTTCTTTTGAGGACCACATTTACCGCATTGAACGGGATTTTTCAAAGGCCCCGGACGATTTCTTTCTCATGGATGAGACGGAGGGAGTTCCCGCGCCGCAGCCTGAGCTTCTTTTGCAGCGGGCGCTGAACGGCCTGTCAGAGACCGGCTTTATGAATACGATCAGTATCGGCCAGCTTAAAACGGCAGCTGACAGCGGCATGGCGGAGGAATTAAAACGCTATATCACAAATCTGAATACGACAGGCAGCATCGACCTGAGCGCATCGGCGGCCATCGATTACCTGCACGCGCAGAAGCGGCGGATCGAAGAACGCCTTCAGCCGGATGCGGCAAAGAACTATGCGAGAACCCTGTCTGAGATCAAAAAACTTGAAGAGGAGCTTTCCGCACCGGAAAATGACAACCGCATCGGCGAATTTTCCGGGCTCAGAGCAGAGGTGAAAAATGATATTCTGCTCCTGAAGGAGCAAAAGGAGGCGCTGGTTTCCCAGATCGAAAAGGGAAAAACAGTGCTTTCGGAAAATCATTTTACGGATGAGGCATCCATTCATGCATATGAAAAAGAAACACAGGAGGTATATGCGGATTACTGCCGTTCAGAGCGCGTGTTAAAGCGCAGAGGCCGGCTTATCGTCCCGCTTCTGTTTTTGCTTCTTGGCATGGGATCGGCATTTTCCGCGGTCTGCATGCTGGTCTATCAGGATCTGTATCCGCGCGCGCATGCCGGGGATCTGTTCTCGAACGTGGGGGCTGTGCTCTCAGGCAGGTTTGAAGGCGTGCTCGGACTTTCCTTTTTTCCGGCATTTCTGCTGCTTTCGGGACTTGCGCTCTTTCTGCTGCTTGCAGCCATCGTGCTGCTTTTAAATGGAAGGCATCATAAAAAGATCTTCCAGAATACGGAACGGCTTTTGTCGGAGATCCTGCGCGCGCATGCCGGAGATCCGCAGGTAAATGAGGAGACAATGAAGCTGTTTGCGGAGCGCATGCAGGGGTTCGTAAAGCTTTGCGGGACGCTTGCCGCACAGGAAAGCCAGCTTGCGTCCATGAATGAAACGCTTTTGTCGCTCGGGGAACGCCAGCAGGGTGTGCAGGAGCAGCTTGCCGCACAGGAGAGGCAGCAGCATCAGGTTGAACAGAAACTGACAGAGCTCAATAATTATAAAAATCAGGCAGAAGAGCTGAGACGCGCGATCGCAGATAATCAGGCCCTGAAAGCGGAAGCGGACGCGATCGCGATCGCATCCGAGACGCTTACGGCGCTTGGCAAGACGATCCAGAGTTCGATCGGCACCTATCTGAATGCCGAGGCAGGACGGCTGATCAGCGGCATTACGGGCGGCATTTACCAGAGCCTTGATGCGGGAGAAGATATGGATATCCGTCTGAATGCAGACGGCCGGATGATTCCGCTCGGGAGTGTAAGCTCGGGTACGATGGATCAGATCTATCTTGCGCTCAGGCTTGCGGCGGCAAGACTGATCGAGGGCGGGGAGGATATCCTGCCGCTTCTCTTCGATGACAGCTTTGCGCTCTATGATGATGACCGCCTTCAGCATACACTTGTTTTTCTTACGAAGACCTGCAAAAGCCAGCTGCTGATTTTTACCTGCCACAGCAGGGAGGCGGAGATTCTTACAAAAAATGGCACCCCCTATAACATGATATGTCTGAGCCCGAAAACCACTACATTTAGCGCTGTGGGAACAGCTTGACAAAATTATATATAAAAACGCACCCCGGTGCGTTTTTTTTATTAACATTATACAAAAAGTGTGATATAATCATTTCATAACCAGCATACGGAAAGAGAAGGCCGTATGCATGAGGGGCAGGTGCAAAACTACAATTTCTTGCAGCGAGGTGATAGCGTGATTAAAAAAGAAATGATCGCCATGCTTCTGGCAGGCGGGCAGGGCAGCCGTCTGGGCGTGCTGACTCAGAGAGTGGCAAAGCCGGCAGTTTCGTTCGGCGGGAAATACAGAATCATCGATTTTCCTCTGTCTAACTGCATTAATTCCGGAGTTGACACGGTAGGCGTGCTGACGCAATATCAGCCGCTTCGGCTGAATGCACATATCGGAATTGGTATTCCGTGGGATCTGGATAAAAATGTGGGAGGCGTTACAGTCCTTCCGCCATATGAGAAGAGCACGGGATCAGACTGGTACAGCGGAACGGCGAATGCAATTTATCAGAATCTTGAGTATATGGAGTCCTATAATCCGGACTATGTGCTCATTCTTTCCGGTGACCATATTTATAAGATGGATTATGAGGTAATGCTGGATTATCATAAGGCGAGCAATGCAGACCTGACGATCGCGACCATGCCGGTTCCGATGGAGGAAGCAAGCCGTTTTGGACTTGCGATCACTGATGGTACAGGCCGTATTCTGGAATTTGAAGAGAAACCGGAACATCCGCGTTCAAATCTTGCGTCCATGGGTATTTATATTTTCAGCTTCCCGGTGCTCAGACAGGCGCTGATCGAGCTGAATGAGCAGCCGAACTGCGATTTCGGCATGCATATCATTCCGTGGATCAAGGAGCATGACTACCGCATTTTTGCGTACGAATTTAACGAGTACTGGAAGGATGTAGGTACACTGAGTTCCTACTGGCAGGCAAATATGGAGCTTGTCGATATCATTCCGGAATTTAACCTGTACGAGGAATATTGGAAGATCTATACCAAGAGCGAAAATATCAAGCCGCATTATCTTGGGGAGAATGCTTCTGTGACAAAGAGTCTGGTCTCTGAGGGGTGTGAGATCCATGGCACTGTTGAAAACTCTGTGCTCGGTGTGGGGGTAACCATCGGCGAGGGGGCAGTTGTACGGGATTCTATTATCATGGCGGATACCGTGATCGGAGATAATACGACGGTGGACAAATCGATCATCGCAGAGCGCTGCACGATCGGCAGCAACTGTGCACTTGGTGTTGGCGAATATGCGGAAAGTCAGTATGACAAAAAGGTATATCGCGCAGACCTCGTTACGATCGGCGAAAATTCTGTCATACCGGACGATGTTAAGATTGGAAAGAATACGGCGATCAAGGGTGTTACGACGGCGGAAGACTATCCGGACGGAGAACTTCCCGGCGGCGGTTATATCATCAGGGAGGTGGCAGGCAGATGAGAGCGATCGGAGTAATTTTAGCAGGCGGAAATTCCAAACGCATGAAACAGCTTTCCGATAAGCGCGCCATTGCAGCCATGCCGGTGGCGGGAAGCTTTCGGAGCATTGATTTTACCCTGAGCAACATGACCAACTCAAGGATCCAGTCGGTAGCGGTTCTGACCCAGTATAATTCCCGCTCGCTGAACCTGCACCTGAGTTCATCAAAGTGGTGGGATTTCGGAAGAAAGCAGGGCGGACTGTTCGTATTCAACCCGACCATCACGGCGGAATCGAGCGACTGGTACCGGGGGACGGCGGACGCGCTGTATCAGAACATCAACTGGCTGAAAAACAGCCATGAACCCTATGTGGTGATCGCAGCCGGAGACGGAATCTATAAGCTGGATTACAACAAAGTACTTGAGTACCACATTGAGAAAAAAGCAGATATTACAGTCGTATGCAAGCGTATGGAAGAAGGAGAAGATCTGACGCGCTTTGGCTGTGTGAATATCAATGATGACGGACGTATCGTGGGGTTTGAGGAAAAACCGATGATCTCCGATACCAACACGATCTCCTGCGGCATCTATGTTGTACGCAGACGCCACCTCATCGAACTGATCGAGAAGTGTGCGGAGGAAGACCGTTATGATTTCGTACAGGATATTCTGGTACGATACAAAAATCTGAAGCGGATTTACGCGTACAAGCTGGAAAGCTACTGGTCCAATATCGCAAGCGTGGGCTCTTATTACAAAACAAACATGGACTTCCTGAAACGGGATGTCAGAGAATATTTCAAGGCAGATCCGCAGGTTTATACCAAAGTGGATGACCTGCCGCCGGCAAAGTATAATCCGGGCGCTTCCGTGAAAAACTCGCTTGTAGCAAGCGGATGTATTATCAACGGAAATGTTGAAAATTCCCTGTTGTTTAAGGATGTATATGTGGGCAACAACTGTGTAATCAAAAACTCAATTGTGCTCAACAATGTCTATATCGGGGACAATACGGTATTGGAAAACTGCATCGTGGAATCAAGAGACGTGATACGGGCAAACTCCACCCATATCGGAGCGCCGGATGCAATTAAGATTGTCGTTGAAAAAAATGACAGATACGCAATCTAAAGACGGAGGGATGAGCTATGAGAATTACGGATATCAGAGTCAGAAAGTTTGACAGGGAAGGCAAAATGCGAGGACTTGCGTCGATCACCTTTGATGATTCGTTTGTGGTACATGATATTAAAATCATCGATGGGGAGAAAGGAATGTTTATCGCGATGCCGAGCCGCAAAGCGCATGATGGCGAATACCGGGATATCGCTCATCCGATAAATTCCATAACAAGAGATATGATCCAGAGCGCCGTTCTGAACGCCTATGAAAATGCAGATGCGGACGATGAACTGCAGTATGACGAGGCCGAGGGATAAACGGCTGCAGAAGAGAACGGGAAGACAAAGGGGAGAGTAGTATTATAAATCATAAAGGGCGGGGGAATCCGCCGTGGAAGGGCTGTGCGCTGGCACGGCCCTTTCTCACTTGCGGAAATCAGAGATATGTGTTAAGATACGGCTGGATTTGACCTTGTTTCGACCGGAGATACCCCCTATTCGGGTAAATCTTCGGGTGTTTTTATGTAAAAAAGAAGGGAGCATGGGAAAATGAAGAACTATGACGTGATTATCATCGGAGCGGGGCCTTCGGGTATTTTCTGCGCATATACGCTGATCAATGAGAGGCCGGATCTGCGCATTTTGATGATCGAAAAGGGAAGGCCGATCGAAAAGCGTGTCTGCCCGAAGCGAAAGACAAAGGTGTGTGTGGGCTGCAGGCCCTGCAACATTACGACGGGCTTTGCCGGGGCGGGTGCATTCTCAGACGGCAAGCTGTCCTTGTCACCGGATGTCGGCGGAAATCTGCCGGAGATTCTGGGCTATGACGAGGCGCTTTCACTCATTAATGAATCTGACAGCATCTATCTTAAGTTCGGTGCAGATCAAAACGTATACGGCGTGGACAAGCAGCGGGAGATCGAGGAGATCCGCCGCAAGGCGATCAACGCGAACTTAAAGCTGATTGAATGCCCGATCCGTCACCTTGGGACGGAAGAGGGCTATAAGATCTACCAGCGCATCCAGGAGTGGCTGCTTGCGCACGGCGTTGAGATCGAATTTAACACCATGGTAGAGGATATCCTGATCGAAGACGGCAGGGCGACCGGGGTGCGTACGGATAAGGGCGAACGCTATTCCGCGCCGGAGATCGTCGCAGGTGTAGGCCGCGAAGGCTCAGACTGGTTCTGCCAGATCTGCCATGCACATAAGATCGAGACGCAGGTAGGGACTGTGGATATCGGCGTGCGCGTCGAGGTGCGCGATGAGATCATGGAGTTCTTAAATAAAAATCTGTACGAGGCGAAGCTTGTATATTATACGCCGACCTTCGACGACAGAGTGCGGACCTTCTGTACCAATCCGTCCGGAGAAGTGGCGACGGAATACTATGACGACGGACTTGCAGTTGTAAACGGCCATGCCTATAAGTCGGCGGATATGAAGACGCACAATACGAATTTTGCACTGCTTGTATCAAAGAATTTCACCAAGCCGTTCAAGACACCGATCGAGTATGGCAAGCATGTGGCGCAGCTTTCCAATATGCTCTGTGACGGACGCATCATGGTGCAGACCTTCGGAGACTTCCTGCGCGGCAGAAGGACGACGGAGGAGCGGCTTTGCCGCAACAACCTGATCCCGACGCTGAAGGACGCGGTGCCGGGGGATCTCAGCCTGGTGCTGCCTTACCGCATCATGCTTGACATCAAGGAGATGCTGCTCGCCCTTGATAAGGTGACGCCGGGTATCGCGGCGGATGAGACGCTGCTCTACGGCGTGGAAGTGAAGTTCTATTCCAATAAGGTTGTGGTGGATAAAGAGTTTGAGACCTCGGTCAAGGGGCTTCGCGCCATGGGAGACGGCGCAAGCGTAACGCGCGGTCTTCAGCAGGCGTCTGCGAACGGGATCAGCGTGGCGCGGTCGATTTTGAAAAAACACAGTGCATAACACCGGTGCCTGTCATGCATCACAGCCGTAACAGAATTTAAGAGAAACAGAAAAGAGGAAGACCGATGTATATCATTGCAGGCCTTGGAAATCCGGAAATAAAATATGATGGAACGCGGCACAATGCAGGCTTTGCGGCGTTGCAGTGCCTGTCGGAGGAGCTGTCCATACCGCTTACGGAGCGGAAATTTAACGGCGTGCTCGGACGAGGGGAGATCAGGGGAGAAAAGCTCATTCTTTTAAAACCGCTCACCTATATGAACCGCTCCGGGGAGAGCATCCGGGATGCGGCGTCATTTTATAAGGTAGATCCGCAGCATGTGATCGTTCTGTATGATGATATCAATTTTGACTGCGGCAGGCTCCGCGTGCGGGAAAAAGGCTCCGCGGGCGGACACAATGGGATCAAGAGCATTATTGCCTGTCTCGGGACGGAGGAATTCCCGCGCGTGCGCATCGGCGTCGGCGGACTTTCCGAAAGAGAGGATATGATCTCGCATGTGCTTGGAAAGTTCGCGCCGAAGGACAGGGAAGTGATGGAGCGCGCATACGGGGCTGCGGCAGAGGCAGCGGTGTGTGTGATGGAGCACGGTGCGGCGGAAGCGATGAACCGCTACAACGGGCTGGATCTTGCAGCGGAAAAATAAACGCTGCCCCGCGGGCTCGACTTACTGGAGTTCAAAGCGGAGGAAACATCTGCCCGGGCTAAAGCGGGGCAGATGTACATGAACTCCGCGTAGCCTCTTCGCCCTTACGGGCTCGACTTACTGGAGTTCAAAGCGGAGGAAACATCTGCCCGAGCTAAAGCGGGGCAGATGTACATGAACTCCGCGTAGCCTCTTCGCCCTGCGGGCTCGACTTACTGGAGTTCATTGTATGAGTATTTTGGATGAATTAAAAGATTACAGGGATCTGGACCGGCGTCTTCATGAGGGAACCGGTCCTTTTGCGCTGTTCGGATGCAGCGGGTCGCAGAAGATTTCGCTTCTGTCTGAGCTTGGGAAGGACTATGGCTGGAAGCTTCTGGTCTGTACGGATGAGAAGGAGGCGGCGGAGTGCTGCGCGGATTTTCGCAGCTTTTCGGATCAGGTGTATCTGTACCCGGCGAGAGACCTGCTGTTTTACAGCTCGGACATTCACGGAAGCTATATTTCCCGTGAACGGATCACGGCACTCCGGCATCTGATCGAGGACGAGGCGGGCGTGCTCGTCACGACGATCGACGGACTGATGGACAGGATCTCCGCGGAAGAGACGATCACGAAGGAACGCCTCACGCTCCGGGAAGGCATGATCATTGATACGGCGAATCTGAGTACGATCCTCGTGCGGCTCGGATATGAGCGCGTCGCCCAGGTTGAGCTTGCGGGACAGTTTGCACTGCGCGGCGGTATCGTGGATCTCTATCCGATGACCGCTGAAAATCCGCTGCGCATAGAGTTTTTTGATGATGAAATCGATACGATCAGAAGCTTTGATATCGGCAGCCAGCGCTCGATCGAGCGCGTGGAGGAAGCAGAGATCTATCCCGCGGGAGAGGGTGGAAAAGACGACGGCGTATCGCTTCTGTCTTATTTCAAGCAGGATGCGCTTCTGATTCTTGATGAGCCGCAGCGCCTCTTTGTAAGGGCGGAGACGATCGAGACGGAATTCCGCGAGAGCATGAGCATGCGTCTCGAAAAGGGGCTTTCCAAATCGGAAGAGGCAGACCTGATTTTTTCAAAGGAAGAGGTGTTCGCACAGCTTTCCGGAAAACGCGTTCTGATGCTTACGGGTCTCGATGAGCCACTTTCGGAGTTTGGTGTAAAGGAACATTTTCACATTCAGGTGGGGGCTGTCCAGAACTACCGGGAGAACTTCGATCTGCTGATCGAGGATCTGAGGCGGTATCAGAAGGACGGATACCGCGTGAGCATTCTCACGCCTTCCCATACGCGCGTTTCACGTCTTGCGGCAGAGCTTCGCGATTATGAGCTCCGGGCATACTGCCCTGATGAAGGGATGGAAAATACACTGAAGCCGGGTGAGATCGAGGTGATCTGCGGAAATTTAAGACGCGGCTTCTCCTATCCGGAGCTTAAGTATGTGCTGATCACAGAGAGCGACATGTTCGGAAGCGGCATGATCCGCCGCCGGAAAAAGCAGAAGAAAAAATACGAGGGTCGAAAGATCGCGGGTCTCTCGGAACTTTCCGTCGGTGATTACGTCGTGCATGAGAGCCATGGCATCGGCATATATAAAGGGCTTGAGCATATCGAGCGGGAGGGCAGCGGAAAGGATTATATCCGCATTGAATACGCGGATGGCGGGAACCTGTATCTGCCCGCGACAAAACTTGAGCTTGTGCAGAAATTTGCGGGGTCGGATGCGAAAAAGCCGAAGCTCAACAAGCTGAACGGCGGAGACTGGCAGAAAACAAAACAGCGCGTCACGAAATCCGTCCGCAATATCGCAAAGGAGCTGGTGGAGCTCTACGCAAAGCGCAGCCGGGCAGAAGGATTTCGGTACGAACCTGACACGGTATGGCAGAGGGAATTTGAAGAGCTGTTCCCGTTTGAAGAGACGGAAGATCAGCTGCATGCGATCGAGGCGGTAAAGGCGGATATGGAGAGCGGGAAGATCATGGACCGCCTGATCTGCGGAGACGTTGGTTTCGGGAAGACGGAGATCGCCGTGCGCGCCGCGTTCAAGGCGGTGCAGGAGGGGCGGCAGGTCGTGTATCTCGTACCGACAACGATTCTTGCACAGCAGCATTACAACACCTTTGCTTCACGTATGCAGAAGTTCCCGGTAAAGATCGGAATGATGTCCCGCTTCAAAACCGCGGCAGAAAATAAAAAGACTGCAGAGGGGCTGAAAAAAGGCACCGTGGATATCGTGATCGGAACGCATCGCGTGCTGTCTGAAGATGTGGATTTCAAAAATCTGGGGCTTCTGATCATCGATGAGGAGCAGCGTTTTGGCGTGGCGCACAAGGAAAAGATCAAGAAATTAAAGACAAATGTGGACGTGCTGACGCTGACGGCGACGCCGATCCCGCGTACACTTCATATGTCGCTTGCGGGTATCCGGGATCTCTCTGTACTGGAGGAGCCGCCGGTGGACAGGCTTCCGATCCAGACCTATGTCATGGAGTATAACGAGGAGCTCGTCCGGGAGGCTGTTATGCGTGAGACCGGACGCGGCGGCCAGGTCTATTATGTTTATAACCGTGTGAAGGATATCGCGGAAAAAACGGCAAGGCTTCAGCAGCTCATGCCGGGGCTTAACATCGAGTTTGCCCACGGACAGATGAATGAGCGGGAGCTTGAGGATATTATGATGCGCTTTGTGAGCGGTGAACTCGACGTGCTGGTATCCACAACGATCATCGAAACCGGACTTGATATCCCCAATGCCAATACGCTGATCATTGACGGCGCGGAACGCATGGGCCTCAGTCAGCTCTATCAGATCCGCGGGCGTGTCGGAAGGTCGTCCCGGACCTCGTATGCATTTCTGATGTACCGGAAAAACAAGATTCTCTCGGAGGAAGCGGACAAGCGCTTAAAGGCGATCCGTGAATTTACGGAGCTTGGCTCCGGTATCCGTATCGCCATGCGGGATCTCGAGATCAGGGGTGCGGGAAACGTGCTGGGCGCGGAGCAGCACGGGCAGATGGAGGCAGTCGGATATGATCTTTACTGCAAGCTTCTGAACATGGCTGTACGGGCTCTTAAAGGGGAAGCGGAGGAAGAGGATGCGTTTGTGACCTCGATCGACTGCGACGCGGATGCGTATATTCCGGCTTCCTATATCCCGAATGAAAGCCAGAAGCTCGACATTTACAAAAAAATCTCCGGTATTGAGTCCGAGGATGACTATATGGACGTCCTGGATGAGCTGCAGGACCGCTTTGGCGATATTCCGAGAGAGACCATGACGCTGATTGATATTGCAAGGCTCAGGGCATACTGCCATAAAGCCTATGTGACGGAGCTTTCCGTGAAAAAGAACGGTTTTCGCATGGAAATGTACCCGCGGGCAAAGGTAAACAGCGAGGCGATCCCGGAGCTCATCGTGGCGGAGCGGGGACGGCTGAAATTCCTGCGGGGACAGAATCCGAAGTTTGTCTATGAGGACAGGCAGCATCATTCCGACTGCAGCGCGTCTCTGAAAAAGGCGGAAGAGCTCGTGCGGGCGCTTTCAATTTCTTAAGACTGCCCTCTTTTTCTTAAAAAACAGGGGGACGGGTCGTTTTCTTTGAGATGACATGTTGACAAAGTGCTTGAAAACGGGTATAACGGTAGGGTAGAGCGGTTCTAGAATTTGCCGCAGAATTTGATCAGGAGGATTACCAAATGAATAAGAATGAATTAGTAAGTGCTATCGCAGAGGAGTGCGGTGTCGCAAAGAAGGATATTGAGAAAGTTGTCAAGTCCCTGACCGCAGTTATTCATAAAGAGCTCGGAAACGGCGGCAAGGTACAGATCCCGGATCTCGGCGCTTTCAAGGCGAACGAGAGAAAGGAAAGAACCGTTCGTAACCCGAGAACCGGTGAGAGCATGGTTTCCCCGGCTTGCAAAGTGGCAAAGTTCACTCCGGCAAAGGCTCTCAAGGATTCTGTAAACAAGTAATTCCGGCGGCATCTTTCGCCCGCAGGGTAAAGCACAGGCGGCAGGGGACTGGAATACTTCCGGGAACCTGCTTTTTATTCCGCCTGAAGCAGAAAATGGGATAAAAAATGAGACTGGATAAATATTTGAAGGTGTCCCGGCTGATCAAGCGCAGGACGGTTGCCTGTGACGCGTGCAACGCGGGGCGGATCAGCGTGAACGGGAAACCGCAGAAGGCCTCTTATGATGTGAAGATCGGAGACCGGATCGAGATCAGGTTTGGAGAAAAATCGGTCACGGCAGAAGTGCTTTCTCTGGAGGAGACGACGAAAAAGGACGAGGCAAAGGAACTGTTCCGTTATCTGTAGGCAGCAGAAGCCGGAGGAACGGAGGGACCGGGAATGCGATGATACATATGCCCGGCAGGAGCAAAATGGCGGCAAAAAAAAGGAAAAAAAATCTGAATAACAGGCTTTCCCTGATCGGCATTACGCTTGTGGTATGTGTGCTGGCCGTTGCGGTCGGTGTGCGGAGCGAGAGCTTAAAGACCAAGGAGCAGACCTATCTGATGCGCGAGGATACGCTTAACAAGTCGATCGAAGACGAAGAGGAGCGGACCGAAGAGCTGAATGAAAAAAAGGTATACGTCAAGACGAAGGAATACATCGAGGAAGTCGCGAGGGAAAAGCTTGGCCTTGTCAATCCGGACGAGATTATTTTAAAAGAAAACGAGAATGAATAGTTCCCATGGAACAGGCGCTGCCGGCAGAAATGAATGTTTCCGCCGGCGGTTTTCCGTTATAGGGAAGAAGCTCTGGAAACGTGGAAGCTCTGAAGAAACTCTGAAACAGACGGGAGATTTATGGATAAGTTCACAAACCGGATACTCGCATACATAAGGCGGCAGGATCTGATCCGAACGGGAGATATCGTGGTGACGGCATTTTCGGGAGGCGCGGATTCTATGGCGCTCCTTGGCGTGCTGCATGAACTAACGGGACTTCTCGGCATCAGGCTTTGTGCGGCGCATGTCAATCACGGACTTCGCGGCGAAGAGGCAAAGCGGGATGAACTGTTCTGCAGGGAGACGGCAGAGCGCATGGAGATTCCGTTCCATGCGGTATCAGTAGATGTGGCATCCAGAGTGCGTGAGCGGGGATTTTCAACGGAGGAGGCTGCCAGAGAGCTCCGCTATGAGGCGCTTGCAGAGATTCGGAATCAGTATCTTGCGGATGCAGGCGGGGCGGAACGCGTGCTGATTGCCGCGGCACATCATGCAGATGATCAGGCGGAAACGGTTCTTCTTAATCTGCTGCGCGGCACCGGGCTCAGAGGGCTTTCCGGCATGGCGCCCTGCCGCGGCAATCTTATCCGGCCGCTGCTCTGCGTTTCTCACGAAGAAATCCTCACATGGCTGTCAGGAAAACAGCTTTCCTACGTAACGGACAGCACCAATCTGAGCGATGATTATACAAGAAACTTTTTGAGAAACCGTATTCTGCCGGAGCTTTCCGGGCGCGTGAACGCACGTGCGGCAGATCATATCCAGAGTGCCGCGGCGATCTGCCGGGCGGCGGATGACTATCTGCGAAGCGAGGCAGCGGAATTTCTGAATGAACAGCTTTCCGGCACGCAGGAGACGGGAGAACGGGAGATCGCGATTCCGGTGAGATTGTTGAAAGAAAAGCCGCAAATTTTCCGAAGGTATGTTATAATTGAAGCGCTTGGCCGTATCGGGGCCCCGCTCAAAAATTTCGGAGAGCGGCATCTTTCAGACCTTGACAAGGCGCTTTTTCAGGGGAAGGGATTTCACCTGGATCTGCCGAACGGCGTATACGCAGAAAATAAATACCGGATGACGGTGATCAGCTATCTGAAAGCCGGAGACGGTCAGGAATAAAACATGAATAAAACAAGCGGAGGGAACACAACCATGTCTTACAGGATCTCAACACTCATTTCACAGGAGGAGCTCGAGAAGGGCATCACAAGAGTGGCCGAACAGATCAATGAGGCTTATGCCGGAAAGGAACTGCACCTGATCTGCGTGCTGAAGGGCGGCGTCTATTTTACAACGGAGCTGTCAAAGCACATTTCAGAGGACATCCGCGTTTCCGTGGATTTCATGTCCGTTTCAAGTTACGGGTCAAGCACGGCGTCATCCGGTGTTGTCCGTATCGTAAAGGATCTGGATGAGCCGATCACCGGCAAGAACGTACTCGTTGTTGAGGATATCGTGGATACCGGAAATACCCTTTCCTATCTGCTGGAGATGCTCAAGGACAGAGGGCCGGCTTCCCTGAAGCTCTGCACGCTGCTTGACAAGCCGTCAAGACGTACCAAGGACGTTCATGTGGATTATACTGCATTTGAGGTTCCGGATAAGTTTGTTGTGGGCTACGGGCTTGATTACGACCAGCATTACAGAAATCTTCCATACATAGGAGTTGTAGAGTTCGATGACTAACAGACCAACCATGCGCATACCGGGACTGCTGCTGTTTCTTGCAGCGGCGATGATCATTCTTCTGATCATGCCATTCCGGATGTTTTCACAGAGACTTTCCGCATCAGAGCTGAAAGCCGTATTGGAGGCGCCGTCTTCCATCGTAGAGACATACGTGGAGATGAACGCGGAAACACCGACCGGAGCCGTGCAGTTTAAACTTTCAGACGGAAGTACCGTCCGCGCTGCTGTGCCGGATGTCGGAGCGGTTACGGATGAGCTTGACGCGAAGGGGATAGACTACACGGTAGGAGACGTGGCAGGCGGAGGTTTCCTTGAGATTCTTCCTACGATCCTTACCGTTGTGATGTTCTTTTTCCTGTTTTCCATGATGCTTGGAAACATGAGGGGCGGCGGTGCCGGCGGAATGAATTCCCGCATGATGAATTTCGGGAAGAGCCGTGCAAAGCTTGTGACGGATAATAAGATCAAATTTGATAACGTGGCGGGCCTGACAGAGGAAAAAGAGGAGCTTCAGGAGGTCGTGGAGTTCCTGAAGGAGCCTCAGAAATTCCGTGAAATGGGCGCGCGTATTCCGAAGGGGATCATTCTGGTCGGAACACCGGGTACCGGAAAGACGCTGCTTGCAAAGGCAGTTGCGGGTGAGGCAGGCGTGCCTTTTTACAGCATTTCCGGTTCTGACTTTGTAGAAATGTACGTCGGCGTCGGCGCGGCGCGTGTCAGAGACCTGTTTGAAGAAGCAAAGAAAAACGCTCCGTGCATCGTGTTTATCGATGAGATCGATGCGGTGGCGCGGCGCAGGGGCGCCGGCCTCGGCGGTTCGCATGACGAGCGCGAGCAGACGCTGAATCAGATGCTCGTGGAAATGGACGGCTTTGCGGAAAATGAAGGCATCATCGTCATGGCGGCAACAAACCGTGTGGATATTCTTGATCCTGCGATCATGCGTCCGGGACGCTTTGACCGCAAGGTGACGGTGGGACGTCCGGACGTACAGGCCAGAGAAGAGATCTTAAAGCTCCATGCGCGCAACAAAAAGCTCGGATCAGAGGTGAATCTGCACAGACTTGCGCAGACCACTGCGGGATTTACAGGGGCAGATCTTGAAAACCTGTTAAACGAGGCAGCCATTGCGGCAGCCGTCGCCGGCAGGGCGGAGATCGGAGCTTCCGATGTGGAGTTTGCATTTATCAAGCTTGGAATCGGAACGGAAAAGAAATCAAAGGTCATCTCGGAACGGGATAAGAAGATCACGGCATACCATGAGACGGGACATGCGATCCTGTTCCATCTGCTGAAGGATGTCGGACCTGTACATATCATCAGCATCATTCCGACCGGAGAGGGAGCAGCAGGCTATACCATGCCGCTTCCGGACAGCGACGATGCCTTTATCACAAAGACGCAGCTCAAGCATATGATGATGGCGGCAATGGGCGGCAGAATCGCGGAGGAGCTGGTCTGCGACGATATCACGACCGGAGCATCCCAGGACATCAAGCAGGTGACAAAGATCGCGCGCGCCATGGTCATGCAGTATGGCATGAGCGATAAGATCGGTATGATCAATTACGATGACAACGGGGACGACGTGTTCCTCGGCTATGATATCGCGCATGAGAAAAAGTATGGCGATGAGATGCTGTCTACGATCGACCGCGAGGTAAAGCTTCTGGTAGACAACTGCTACCGGGATGCGAAGGAGCTTATTCTTGCACATAAGGATGTGCTGGAGAAGAGCTGTGCGCTGCTTCTGGAAAAGGAAAAGCTCAGCGGAGACGAATTCAAGGCGCTCTTTGAAGAGGAGAAAACGGCGGCAGTTTAAGGCTTTGCGGCCCGGTATCTTAAAAAATACAATAAAAATGGTGCAGAGCGCCGCGGACAGGCATGCAAAAACAGCAGGCAGAAGTACGCGGCGCTCTTTCTTTTCGGCTGTGAGAGACACAATTGTACAGGGATAAATACAGATAAACGCCAGGGGGCTTTGGAGCTTGTATTATTTACACAAAGAACAAAAAAATCAAAAAAAAATTTTATTTAATTTAAAGAATGACATATTTTGCTTCAATTGCTATTATAATACGCGTAACCCCCAATACATTATATAGTTTTGCTACACCCCATAAGAAACGAAATACCTTCTCCTGAAAAAGCCGACTACCCCGTCGGCTTTTTCACTTTCCGGAAATGACAAGGGCGGATGCCCTGCGCGGTACGGAAAACGGGAGAGGTTTTCCTTGCGGTTTGGGGTACGAACAGCTATACTTGAATTATGACAAAACAATGGACATATAAGGGAATTGACAAGGAAGCACTGTTTTCCGACGGAACAGAGGACTACTGCTTCCCGACAGAATGCGATCCGGGGGACCGGGTACGCATCCGGTTTCGTACTTTAAAAAACAATGTAGACCGCGTGGCATTTATCCGTGCGGATGAAAACAGCGAAACGCTTGAAACGATGAAGAAGGCGTTTTCTGATACATATTTTGATTATTATGAGACGGAGCTTCGTGTAGGCAGGGTGCCGGTTCATTATTATTTTGAAGCGGAACGCGGTGAAGAAAGCTGCATTTATACGAGACTTGGCGCTGACGGAGGGCTTGGACACAGATCTTATTTTGTGCTCATGCCCGGTTTTCATGTCCCGGAATGGCTGAAGGGCTGCGTGATGTATCAGATCTTTACCGACCGCTTCTGCAACGGGGATTCCTCCAATGACGTACGGACGGGAGAGTACACCTATCTGAAAGGGAGCTCCGAACAGGTGACAGACTGGAATGCGCCTGTGTCAACGCTTGACGTCGGACGTTTTTACGGAGGGGACCTTGGAGGCGTTCTTGAGAAGCTTCCGTACCTGAAGTCGCTCGGCATCGAAGCAATTTATTTTAATCCGTTATTCGTAAGTCCCTCCAATCATAAATATGACTGCCAGGATTATGAACACATCGACCCGCATCTTACCGTAATAAAAGAAGACGGGGACTATGTGAAGCGTACGGCGGATCCGGTAAATCTGGAAGCATCGGACGCTTTTTTTGCCGGCTTTATTGCACGCTGCCATGAGGAGGGAATCAAGGTCATTATTGACGGCGTATTTAATCACTGCGGATCATATAACCGGATGATGGACAGGGGCGGAATCTACCGCCGTGCGGGCGGCTATGAGCCGGGCGCATATGAGACGGCTGACAGCCCCTACAGATATTATTTTAAGTTTGCGGATGAGCGTCCCGAGGCATGGCCGGAGAACGGAAGCTACGAGAAATGGTGGGATAACGATACGCTTCCGAAGCTGAATTATGAGGGCCCTTCAAAGCTGTGGGACTATATTCTTTCCATTGGCAGAAAATGGATCGCAGAGCCGTATAACGCGGATGGCTGGCGGCTTGACGTGGCGGCGGATCTCGGACATTCTCCGGAATGCAATCACAGCTTCTGGAGGGATTTCCGTAAGGCGGTGCGGGAAGTAAAGCCTGAGGCGATCGTACTTGCGGAGCATTATGGGGACGCATATCCCTGGCTTCAGGGCGGCGAATGGGATACTGTCATGAATTATGACGCGTTTATGGAGCCGGTATCGTATTTCCTTACGGGCATGGAAAAGCACAGCGATTCCTACAGAGGGGATCTCGAGGGCGACGGGCAGGCATTTTTTGATGCGATGCGCCATGGCCAGTGTGCGATGCAGACCTCATCCATACTTGGAGCGATGAATGAACTCAGCAATCATGACCATTCCCGTTTCCTGACCAGAACGAATAAAAGGCCGGGACGGCTTGAGACTGCAGGTGCAGAGGCTGCCTCGGAGAACATTAATATCGGGCTGTTCAGTGCGGCAGTTGTGATACAGATGACCTGGCCGGGCGCGCCCACGGTATATTACGGCGACGAGGCGGGACTGTGCGGCTGGACGGATCCGGATGACCGCAGGCCATATCCCTGGGGCAGGGAAAATCACCAGCTTCTCGATTTCCATACGTATATGATCAAGCTCCATAAGCATGACGTATTCCGCAAAGGCGCATGGAAAGAGCTGTATGCCGGAAGATATCTGATCGCTTACGGACGAATGCTTGGAAAACACATTTCCTTTACGGTCGTAAATGCAGGAGACTGCACGCAGGAGCTGGAGCTGCCTGTATGGCTTTTGGGAATTACGGATGATATGACGATCACCCGTGTGGTGCATACGGATCATACGCGTTATAATGTAGGGCTGCATCACCGCGCGTCGAGAAACGGATCCCTGCACTGCACCATGCCGCCGTACAGCGCAAAGGTCTATATTAACTGGGCTGCGGATGAATATAACATCAGCTGGGTGGACGTTTAAAACGGCTGATACCCGGAGGAAAACGGAGAAACAGACCGGCTGCAAGATATGGGAGCTGCGGCTTCTATATCTTGTAGGCTGATGCCGGATCACCGCATAACGGAGAAAAACAGGCAAAAACCTTCGAAAAAATGCAGAAAGCGCCTTGACAAAACGACCGTTTTTTTGTAATATAAGTGCGTTGTCCTTGAGCTGAGCTTTAGGATACGCCTCGGTAGCTCAGTTGGTAGAGCAATGGACTGAAAATCCATGTGTCGCTGGTTCGATTCCTGCCTGAGGCATGTGGCTTCTGGTTCAGATCAGTTGCTTTCAAAATAACAACTTTATATGCGGGTGTAGTTCAATGGTAGAATGACAGCCTTCCAAGCTGTATACGTGGGTTCGATTCCCATCACCCGCTCTCACAAGACACTGAAGATCATGTATCTTCAGTGTCTTTCGTTTCAAAAAAAGACGGCATGATTTGCATACCGTCTTTCATGATATCGCTTTTACTTCATCACATGATAAGCCCCGTCTTTGATCTCGACTGTCATGAGTGCCTTCTGCGGCTCACCGTCTTCTGAGAAGGTGATACCCTGTCCGGTCAGACCGTCATACTGAATGGATGGCATTGCGGCTTCAAGCGCATCCCCGATTTCCGATACGCTCTGCTCCGGTGTGATGCCTGCCTCCTCGATTGCTTCCTTTATCGCATAAACGCAGTCATAGGCTTCGGCGGAGAACTGGAGCGGAGCAATGCCGCCGCTGTATTCCTTATAATCGTTGACAAACTTTGCTGCCGCCGGATCAGACATGTCTGCTGCAAAGCTGGATACAAGAATGAGCCCTTCTGCAAGTGATTTGTCGAAGTTCGGGATGTCGAGAATGCCGTCCATACCGTTTCCGCCGAAGAACTGCGGCGCATAGTCCATGTCACGTGCCTGTTTTAAAATGAGTGAAGCTTCCGTGTAGTAGACCGGCATGAATACGAGATCGGCACCGGCGTCTTTCAGCTTTGTAAGCTGTACCCTGAAATCTGTCTTCGAATCTGAAGTGAAGGTTTCGACAGCGACGAGATCGAGCCCTTTTTCGTTTGCATGTTTCGCAAATTCCTGATAGATATCTCCCGAATACACATCAGAGTTATCATAGAGGATGCCGACCTTTTCCGCAAGCTCATTATCTGCGATATAATCCGCGATCTTACCTCCCTGCACCGGCCCTGAAAGCGTCATGCGGAAGACATTTTTCGGCTTCGTAACATTTTTTGCAGTTGCGGACGGCGCGATCTGAAACATGTTATCTTTTTCTGTTTCTCCGCCGATGGCGAGTGTCGGACCTGCCGTTGTTGCACCAATGAGTATCTGCATGCCGTTGTCTTTCATTGTGTTATAGGCGTTTACACCTTTCTCCGGGTCATTCTCATCGTCTTCAAAGAGGAATCTGATCGGATGACCGTCGATACCGCCGGCTTCGTTGATTTCCTTAACGGCAAGTTCCGCACCGTTTTTTACGGCAGTTCCGTAGATCGCGGTCGCGCCGGTGATCGGTCCGCAGCTGCCGATGATGAATGCGGATTCTTCGCCGTTCCCGTCCGTACTATCTGCGGATGTCTCTGCAGCCGTTCCGGCAGTCGTGGTGCTTCCGGTAGTCTCCGCAGCCGCCTTGCTGCCGCATCCGGTAAGCGCCATGGAACAGATTGCTCCTGCCATAATAAATGCTGCTGCATGCTTTACCTGTCTGTTGTTTCTCATATCTGTACCTCCCTGTCCTGTCTTGCTCCGTCCGGAGCGGTCATTAGATTAGATATGGGCTTTGTGCTGATGGTCATGAAGACTTTCCTTTGTTCTGTCAGATCTGCGGCATCTCTGCCGGATCATCTTATCAAACAAAAAAGCTCCGCCCCAAAGGAATCGCTCACATGAAGTGAGACGTATCCTTTGAGACGAAGCCATATGATTCATAACTCCGCGGTACCACTCAAATTGTACGTTAAGAAACGTACCCCTCTGAGGCTCCATCAAGCCCTTGGCACTAACGTAGCCCTCACGTGCGCGCCTACTTGCCTCTGCGTTCGGGCGCCGGCTCGGAAGCCAGAGTCTGGCAGGTTCCGGCTCCTCGCTCTCAGCGCAACACGAGTTCTCTGTACACCTTTCCCTGCTGACGTTCTTCGTCACAGCCTTTGTGAGAAGAAACTTATCAAATCTGTCAAATAGAGTCAAGCAAAAGCGTATTTTTACACATATTTGCCTGTAATGAGCGCGTATTATAAATGGTAAGCCTGGGTACTATAACAATTTTGTATAATAATATCGGCTTGTTGAAAAGCGGAAAAGGGGGAATAGTTTTTTTGTAAATGGCAGTTAAAACAGGTTGTCGTTTTTTGAAATTGTTTTATAATGGATACATAAGAGTAAAATGCAGCATGCATTTATTTTCAGAAAACGGAGGAAATATACATGTTCTGTGATGGGAAACTTTATTTTGCAAAGACCGGCAGCGACCTGTCAGAAAAAATTTATCTGTATCCCAAGATGGCGAATCGCCATGGCTTTATCTGCGGCGCGACAGGTACCGGAAAGACGGTTACACTGAAGGTGCTTGCGGAATCTTTCTCTCAGATGGGAGTCCCGGTCTTTCTTGCAGACGTCAAGGGCGACCTGTCGGGCATGATAAAAGCGGGAGAGGATTCGGAAAACATGCAGGAGCGGATCCGGCGCTTCGGGCTTGCAGAAGACGGTTTTTCCTATCAGGCATTTCCAACTGCATTTTTCGATATATTTGCAAAGGGCGGAATTCCGCTGCGGACAACGATTTCAGAGATGGGACCGCAGCTTATGTCAGCGGTGCTTGATCTGAATGATACGCAGACGGATGTGCTCAGCGTGGTTTATAAGATCGCTGACGATGAAGGCCTGATTCTGTCCGATACGAAAGACCTGAAGGCGATCCTGCAGTATGCTTCGGAAAAGGCGGATGAGTATGAGCTCGAATACGGGCGTATTGCAAAGGCTTCCGTGACGGCGATCGTGCGCGCGATCGTGGCGCTGGAATCAGAGGGCGGAGACCAGTTCTTTGGGGAGCCGGCGATCAATGTCGCGGATTTCTTCACAACTGATACGAGCGGCAAGGGGCAGATCAATGTGCTGGATTCCTCGAGCCTGATCAATAATCCGAGGCTGTATTCGGCATTTATGCTTTATCTCCTTTCCGAGCTTTTTGAAGTGATGCCAGAGATCGGTGATCCGGAGAAACCGCGCATTGTCTTTTTCTTTGATGAGGCGCATCTTCTGTTTAAGACAGCGAGCGCGGCGCTGCTTGAAAAGATCGAGCAGATGATCAAGCTCATCCGTTCAAAGGGTGTTGGCGTATACTTTGTGACGCAGTCTCCGGGCGATATTCCGGACGGTGTGATCGCGCAGCTTGGCAACAAGATCGAGCATGCGCTGCACGCCTATACACCAGCTGAGCGCAAGGCACTCAAGGCAGCAGCAGAATCGTTCCGCGAAAATCCTGAGTTCGATACGATAGAGCTTCTGTCGGCGCTTGGAACCGGGGAAGCGATCGTATCCATGCTGGATGAAAAGGGTATTCCGCAGGCTGCACAGCATGCTTATATCCTGCCGCCGATGAGCCATATGGGAACGATTTCCGATGCTGAGAGGGAGCAGGCAATCAAGGTCTCCAATCTGTATCTGAAATATAATACGCCTGTTGACCCGGATTCTGCTTATGAGTTCCTGGAGCGCAGACATCAGCAGCTGACGGAAGAACTGCAGAAGCAAAAGGAAGAAGCGGCAGCCGAAAAGCAGGCTGAGAAGGAACGCCAAGCGGCAGAAAAGGAAGCTGAGCGCGAACGAATCCGCGCAGAGAAGGCAGCGGAGAAGGAAAAGGAGCGCGCGGAAAGAGAAGCTGAAAAAGAAAAAGAACGCGCACAGAAGGAAGCCGAGAAAGCGATGCAGAAGGAAAAGAAAGCGATTGAGCGCAGCATCAAGAGCGTGGCTTCCACAGCCATGGGGTCTGTTGGCCGCGAGCTTGGACACAGCGTCGGAAAGAAGATGGGCGGTTCGTTTGGCAAGACGCTGGGCGGCAATATCGGAGCGAGCCTTGGCCGGAATATCCTCGGGACGCTGTTTAAACGCTGATATCCCGGAACTGACGGCTTTCGTTTAAAGCTGTTTTTCGGATTTTACCAGACTTTATCAAGGTAAGCGGAAGAAAATCAAAAAAACACTTGCCAAAACCGGAAGGCTATGGTAATATATAACGCGTCGGTAAAACACCGACGCAAATGCGCGAGTGGCTCAGTGGTGGAGCGTCGCCTTGCCAAGGCGAAGGTCGCGGGTTCGATCCCCGTCTCGCGCTCTCTTTTGATGTAAGCGGAAGCCCGTAAATAAAGGGTTTCCGCTTCTTTTTTGTTCTGAATGACTTGGTAACAATGGTAACAGGCTTATGACACCTCGCGCGACAGGTCTTTATCAAGGATTTTCAGCATTTCACTTTCTGTTGAGGTATCAAAGTTATAACACCGCAGAAAAACTTCTTCGGAGTTTCCGAGATAATTAGCGCATTGTCTTGCAGTCGCTCCTTTACGGCTTAAATTAGAACCGCAAGTCTTCCGCAGCTTATGTGATGACTTCACAGGAACACCGTTTTCTTTTGCAAATCGTTCGAGTATATAGTTGGCTTGCCTCGAAGTAAGGCGCTTGTTGTTCCGCGCAAAAACCCATTCATTACTCTGACGATTTTCCTTAATTCGACTGAGCAGCGCGATGGCCTTTTTGTTGAGCAGAACAATACGGTCTTCGTTGGTCTTGGTGTTGTTTTCAACATGGATCGCATTTGTGTCCCGGTTTTTATATTCCGAACGGCAGATTTCCAAATGCCGCAGGTCTCTCCAGTCCTTCCATTTCAGAGCGACGCATTCTCCGATGCGCGCTCCGACCTCTAGATTGAAGGGCGGGAGCAAATAGGCGACATCTTCCGTTTCGGCAAATTTCTGAAAGCACCACTGAGTCAAAAGCGCAGCTTCATCCGTATTATAAACCTCGGTTTCTGCTGTTTTATGCGGCGGTTTCTTAAAAAGCCTTCGCGTGAATGTCATATTCGTGAGGTAGTTGCGCGAAATATACCCTTTATCAATGGCGAGGTTGAGCATACCATTTAGAATACACCGTGTGCTGCCCCATTCCTTGCGGGTGATGTGCCGTTCCTCTTCGGGAATGCCGTCTGCATCTATGCGTGTTTTTCCGGCGATTACCTGACAACAAAAAGTTTTCCAGTCCGTATAAGTTAGAGAAGACAGCTTTTTCTTAAAGAAGTCTGTGCCCGCAAAATACTTCTGATAACGGTTTTCATCGCGTCTCACAGTGTTGCCGTCTGTTTGTTCATCGATCCGGAACTGTTTCCACATGGCATATAGGTCATTCAATGTTATTTTTTCAATGTGCCGTTCTGAACCGTACCACTCTGCCAGCTTTAAATAGATCTCTGCCTCGTCTGCCCCCAGTATGGTTTTCCTGTGTTTGGGGTCATCGGCGCGAGGATCATTGACTTTCGTATAAAATCCTCCGCGCTTATGTGGGCTGATTGCATAGGGATGGACGGTTTTGATTGCTGCGATAATATTTTTTTGCATAATATAATTTCGCAGCGCTGCATCCGTCGCTATCGTATCACAGTATTGCTCGCGAAGCAATTCTGTAAACTGAAAAATCGTCGAGATGGTAGACATTGATTATATTAGATTACTTCCTATGTGTCAGTGTTTGCCGCCGCTTTGCCGACGTGTTTTGTATTTTCCCATGATGCATCATCCTCCCGTTCCCCAAAGTGTTGATATAATAATTAAGGCTATTCAGTTGTCAATGTGCGATTGTCTCCCCCGCGGGGGAGGATAACGGCTATATGCCGTTACTCCTTAGGCAGACCCCATTCTTCTGCGTAAATATCTGCGTCGCTATATTTTGCGACCCATTCTTTGGCCTTTTCCACGTTGATTGGAATAATTGAACACCGATCCGCAAAATAAGAATCGATATAAAGAAAATACTCGCCTGACTGTTTGCGATACAGCCATTCGCCATACTGCTGATAGGTGCCTCCTTTCTCCCACCAGCTGTCTACTTCCGTGGCAGTAGAGGTGTCGTACAGTTTTCCGTTTACTATCTTTTTCATTTTTTCTACCTCCTGTTTTGCGTATTGCAATTTGTCTTACATGGAGTATTTTATTACCTTTTCGATACGAGAAACTCGGAAATCCCCTTGAAAATTCCGAGTTTCTCGGAATTTTCATCATAATAACAGTTCTAAGGCGGGTTTCACTTTTAATAGCTTGCCGACATTACAGAAGTTAGCTACAGAAATCATAGAAAAAAATTATGATAAATGATAGAAAGGTATCAACAAAACAAGCATTTTTAAAAGATTCAGGTTGTATTTACACTTGTTTGTTGTCGCATCCAATAAGATGCGTGAATTCAAGATGTTGTGCTTAATGGAATTTACTGCAGTGCAAAAGCAGAAGATGAAATGCAGGTGAAATGCACTCAAAAGAGATACGGATTCTTTTG
>JAUNHA010000026.1 GCA_030524135.1 Eubacteriales bacterium | reverse complement strand
GCCTTCCGCACATATCATGACAGATCGGTCATAAGAGCATTTTGCCTTCGGGCAGGATGCTCATTTTGTTTCCTTAAGTTCCCGGAGCGTCGCGCAGAAGAGATTGATCTCCGCGCCGAAAAAGAGAATGCAGATCACGGTGAACAGCCAGAACATCAAAAGGACGATCGCACCGAGCGATCCGTACATATAGGAGATGTTGCGGAAATAGGTGAAGTAAATAGAAAACAGGTAGGACAGCACGGTCCAGAACACGGTGGCAAATACCGCGCCCGGCCAGTGATGCCGTATTTTGCGTGAGCTTCCCGGCATGGCGATATAAATGAGGACAAACGCCATGAACAGGATGGCGGGAGCCGCCAGCGCCCGCACGTCCATGATCCGCGATATCAGAGCGGCAAGACCGGGAAGCAGCGTATGGGCAGCGCGTTCCAGCACGCGTCCGAAGATCAGGACGATCAGGGTCAGAAGGAACAGGATGAGAAATAAAAAGGTAAACCACAGCGCGCGAAGACGCTTGACGGGATAGCTCGTATCCTGACCTTCTCCGTATATCTTCATGATTCCGCGCTCGATCGCATAGACGCCTGTGGAGGCGGACCAGACTGCCATGACAGCCGTGATGGAGATGACGGCGGCAGGGGCGGAGATGTACAGATTGTCGAGGACGGAATGGATGAGCTCATTGATCTGCGGCATATTCGGTGCGGCGGAATAAAGCAGCTCTTCGACGGAAGAACGGTCCAGTCCCGGGATGAACTGCACCGCCGTAATGATCACCATCAGGAATGGAACGACGGAGATCAGCATCCAGAACGCGGCGGATGCGGCGAAAACCGGCATTTCATCCCCGAGAAATTTTTTCGTGATACAGATAGATGAAAGAATGAGCCTCATCCACTTTTTTCCTCCTTCGATTTATGTTAGAATGTTAAGATATTATTTATAATAAGTCAATATCGGGTGGATGTTTATGAAACGGTTGTTAACTTATCTGGGGCAGTACAGGCTGTTTGCGGTGCTTGCGCCCCTATTTAAATGCCTTGAGGCATGCTTTGAGCTTTTTGTTCCGCTTGTAGTCGCGCGCATGATCGACGTCGGAATCGCGAACAGCGACAGCGGCTATATCATGAAAATGGGCGCGCTGCTGATCCTTTTGGGACTGATCGGACTGAGCTGCTCCATTACGGCGCAGTGGTTTTCCGCGGATGTTGCGGTGCGTGTCGGGACGGGGCTCAGAAAGGATCTTTTGTCCCATATGCTGGGGCTTGGATATGCGGATATCGACGGCGTCGGGACCTCCACGCTGCTTACGCGCATGACCTCTGACATCAATCAGGTGCAGACGGGCGTCAACATGTTTCTGCGCCTCTTCATGCGCTCGCCGTTTATCGTATTCGGTGCGGTGATCATGGCATTTACCGTGGACGTGCGCGGTGCGCTCGTCTTTGCCGTGACGGTGCCGCTGCTTGCGATCGTCGTATTCGGCATCCTGCTTGGCAGCGTGCCGCTTTATCGCCGTGTGCAGTCCCAGCTTGACCGCGTGATGCTGCTTACGAGGGAAAATCTGCTGGGCGTGCGCGTGGTGCGCGCCTTCGGGATGGAAGAGCGGGAGAAGAAGAGCTTTCACGAGGCAAATGATCTGCTTCGTTCCCTGCAGATCTTTGTCGGAAAGATCTCGGCTCTCTTGAATCCGGTCACGGTCGTGATCGTCAATCTTGCCATTGTCGTGCTGCTCTATACGGGTGCGCATGAAGTCGAGCTCGGGATCCTGACCCAGGGTAAGGTGGTCGCGCTTGTCAACTACATGAGCCAGATCCTCGTGGAGCTTGTGAAGCTTGCGAACCTGATCATCCTGATCTCAAAGGCGGCAGCCAGCATGAACCGCGTCGATGCGGTGTTCGGGATGAAAAATCCGATCGAAAAGACCCGCGGAAAGGGGATGCAGGATATTTTCCCGGAGGACGACAGGGAAGTGCGTCCGGGTGCGTTTGTATGGTCAGAGGTGACGGCTGTGCCGGAGGAAGAGCCTGCAGTCGTATTTTCCCATGTTTCCTTTTCCTATCCGGGCGCAAAGGGCGAGAGCCTTAAGGACATTTCCTTTGAAGCGCGGCGCGGAGAGACGATCGGTATTATCGGCGGAACGGGTTCCGGCAAATCCACGCTGATCAACCTGATTCCGCGGTTTTATGATGTGAGCAGCGGAAGTGTGATCGTAAACGGGATCGATGTGAGGGACTGGGATGCGAAGCTTCTGCGCGGCCTCATCGGACTTGTGCCGCAGAAGGCCGTGCTGTTTGCGGGTACGATCCGGGATAACCTGAAATGGGGAAGCCGGGAGGCGTCGGATGAGGCGCTTCTTCGCGCGATGTCCGTGGCGCAGGCGTCGGATATTTTGACAAAGAAAAAAGAAGGTCTTGATTTTGAGCTGGAGCAGGGCGGTACGAATCTGTCAGGCGGTCAGCGTCAGAGACTTACGATCGCGAGAGCGGTGGCAAGGGATCCTGAGATCCTGATCCTGGATGATTCGGCTTCTGCGCTTGATTTTGCGACGGATGCCGCGCTCAGACACGCGCTCCGGACGGAGACAGCGGGCATGACGGTATTCCTGATCTCCCAGCGGGCGGCGTCCGTTAAGGCTGCCGATCGTATTCTCGTGCTGGAGGATGGCGCTGCGGCAGGCTTCGGCACGCATGCGGAGCTCTTAAGGAGCTGCGCGGTCTACAGAGAGATCTGTCTGAGCCAGATGAGTGAGGAGGAGGTGCAGAGAAGTGAAGAAGCTTAATTCCGGAACCTTTGGAAAACAGATGCGGACCGTTTCACGCATTCTCCGACATATCAGAAAATACCGCGCATTCGTCGTGCTGTCAGTCGTGCTTGCGGCGGTGACGACGGCGCTCACGCTCTACATTCCGATCCTGATCGGACATGCGGTGGACTGCATTGCAGCGCCCGGAGCCGTGGAATTTGAGGCACTGTTCGGGATCATCGGGCGGATCGCGGCGGCGGCAGCAGGCGCCGGTGTGTCCCAGTGGGCGATGAACCACATCAATAATACGATCACCTACCGCGTGGCTGAGGACGTACGGGTGCGCGCGTTTGAACACATTGAGGTCCTTCCGGTCTCTTATCTGGATACGCAGAAGACAGGCGATATCACGAGCCGCATGATCGCGGATGTGGATCAGTTTGCGGACGGTGTGCTGATGGGCTTTACACAGCTCTTTACCGGCGTCATGACGATCCTCGGCACGCTCGGTTTCATGCTGTTTATCAATATGCCGATCACGCTCCTTGTGGTCTGCCTGACACCGCTCTCGTTTGTGGCGGCTTCCTTTATTGCGAAGCGGACCTATCTGCTCTTTTCCGAGCAGTCCAGGACGCGCGGTGAGCTCACGGCGCTTACGGATGAGATGATCACAAATCTGAAGGTCGTAAAGGCGTTCGGGCAGGAGGATGAGGTCGAAAAGCGCTTTGGAGAGATCAATGAGCGGCTTGCTGCCTGCGGAAAGCGGGCGACCTTTTATTCCTCGATCACAAATCCGGCGACCCGTTTTGTAAATGCCATGGTATATGCGGCGGTCGGGATCGCAGGTGCATTTGCCTGCGTACGGGGACTGATCACGGTCGGTCAGCTCAGTTCCTTTCTGAGCTATGCAAATCAGTATACAAAGCCGTTTAACGAGATCTCGGGCGTGGCGACGGAGCTGCAGAATGCGATCGCATCGGCAGAGCGCGTGTTCGCGCTGATCGACGAAGCGCCGCAGGAGCCGGACAGGGAAGGAGCGGCTGTGCTGACGGATGCGAAGGGACAGGTCGATATCAGGGATATGTCATTTTCCTATGTGCCGTCCCAGCATCTCATTGAGCATATGAACCTGAACGTGCGTCCGGGTGAACGCGTTGCGATCGTAGGCCCGACCGGCTGCGGAAAGTCCACGCTGATCAATCTTCTGATGCGTTTCTACGATCCGCAGGAGGGCAGTATTTCCGTGGACGGCTGCAATACGCGGGAGATGACGCGCGCGTCCTTAAGGCAGGGCTTCGGTATGGTGCTGCAGGAGACGTGGCTTAAATCCGGCACGATCCGGGAAAATATCGCGTACGGTTGTCCGGATGCTTCCATGGAAGAGGTGATGCGTGCAGCAAAGGACGCGCATGTGGACAGCTTTATCAGAAGGATGCCGGACGGATACGACACGGTGCTGTCAGAGGACGGCGGCAGTCTCTCCCAGGGACAGAAGCAGCTTTTGTGCATCGCGCGGCTGATGCTGCGCATTCCGCCGATGCTGATTCTTGATGAGGCGACCTCATCCATCGATACGCGTACGGAGCAGAAGATCCAGGCGGCATTTGCAAAGCTGATGGAAGGACGCACTTCCTTTGTAGTGGCGCACAGGCTGTCGACGATCCGGGAATCCGACGTCATCCTCGTCATGAGGGACGGACACATCATAGAGCAGGGGAACCATGATGAACTGCTCGAAAAGGGCGGATTTTACGCGGAGCTTTACAACAGCCAGTTTGCGCCGGCGTAAGCTTCCCGCATAAACGAATACAAAAACAAGGAACATCTGAACTTATGTTAAATTGGATCAAGACACACAAATACAGCCTTCTGCTGTTATATCTGCCGGTCTATCTGCTGGCGTTTTTTATCATAGACAAGCTGCCGCTCGATCACTATATCATCCGCTGTCCGCTGGATGCGCTGATTCCGTTCAACCAGTATATGATCATTCCCTATGCGATCTGGTATGTCTGGTTTCCGGGCTGGCTTTTGTTTTTCCTCGTCCGTTCGAGAGAGGAATTCATCCGGCTGGCGCTCGTCATGTTTTCCGGCATGACGATCTCGCTGATGATCTATGTGGTATGGCCGAATGGAATTGACCTGAGAGAGCCGATCACGGGAACGGATGTCTGCTCAAAGGCGCTGATGATGATCCGGGAGGCGGATACGCCGTACGGCGTATGTCCGTCGATCCATATTTCCACGATCACGGCGATCATGCTCGTTATGAAGGATTCGAAGCTTCCGGAGCTTACGCCGACCGCGCGCGGCTACTGTGCGGTGATCACACTGCTCATCGCCTGGGCGACCATGGCGACAAAGCAGCACAGCATCGTGGATGTCATCTGCGGAGCATTTTTGTCGGCAGTGCTGTATTATCTTTGCAGAATGCTGGAAAAAAGAGGTATAATCAGAATATAAGAACGATCAGAAGCTAAGAAATTCAGAATGATGAGAGGCGGCAGGAGCAGAAAGGAAGAAGCGCATGAAACGCTATCAGGGAAAAGAGGTCAGTCCGGGCATTGCAGAGGGCAGGATACTTGTGCTCTGCAGCCGTGTTTCTGCTTCTGTCGGAGAGAAGGCAGGGGATGTCTGTGCGGATGCGGAATGTGAATGGAAGCGTTTCCTTCAGGCAAGACAGCGTGCGCTTTCCGAGCTGTCTTCCCTCTGCTCGCATTCAGAGAGCTGTCTCGGCTGTGAGGCTGCGGATATTTTCCGGGCGCACCGGATCATTCTTTCTGACGAGGCGTTTGCGGATGCCGTAGAGACAGCGGTCCGAAAGGAAGGGCTTCCCGCCGAATGTGCGGTAAGGCGGGCGGAACGCATTTTTCTTTCCATGCTGTCCGGATGTGAAGAGGAAACATTCCATGCACGGACGGCGGATGTGAAGGATGTCTGCGCAAGGCTGGTCTGCATCCTGACCGGAATGACCGACGACAGGCTGCCCGCGTTCCGGGAGCCGGTAATTCTCTGTGCGGATGATCTCAGTCCGAGCGAAGCGATGCAGATCGATAAAAAATGGGTGCTTGCGATCGTGACAAGGCAGGGATCTCTCGTATCCCATACGGCGATCCTCGCACGCATGATGGGGATTCCCGCGCTTACGGGCGTCGATTTTGACGGAGCGATAGACGGGCATACGGGCGCGGTGGACGGAGACTGTCTGCTGGTGGACCCGGATGGACCTTATCTTGAAAATCTGCGCCTGAAAAAGAAGCATGCCGATACAGAGCGGGACATGCTGAAGGAGCTTCTGCATCTGCCGGCGGTGACGGGAGACGGAAGGCGGATAGGGCTTTTGGCAAACGTTGGCGTTCTTTCCGACATTGAGGACGCGCTTAAGAACGGAGCGGAGGGCATCGGGCTTTTCCGGAGTGAGTTTTTATTTCTCGGACGGGAGAGCTGCCCGGATGAAGAGGAGCAGTTTGCAGTCTACAGTGCTGCGGCGCGCATGCTCGGAGAGAAAAAGCTCGTGATCCGCACACTGGATCTTGGCGCGGATAAGCTTGCGTCATGGATGCCGGCGGACCGGGAGGAAAATCCGGCGATGGGTATGCGGGCGATCCGGCTTTGCCTGACGAAGCCGGAGCTCTTTAGGACGCAGCTTCGGGCGATCCTGCGGGCGGCTGTGTCCGGAAATGTCGCGCTGATGTATCCGATGATCACGTCGCTGCAGGAAGTCAGGCGGCTCAGGGCATTTACTGCAGAAGTAAAAGCAGAGCTTCGCGCGGAAGGCGCATTATTTGCAGAACAGCTGGAAGAGGGTATCATGATCGAGACGCCGGCTGCGGCAGTGACGGCGGATTTTCTCGCCCCGGAGGCGGATTTTTTCAGCATCGGGACCAACGATCTGACCCAGTATACGCTTGCAGCGGACCGCCAGAACAAGGCGCTCTCGGAATTTTACGATGAAAAACATGAGGCGGTATTCCGTCTTATGCGCTATACTGTAGATGCAGCCCACAAGGCAGGGATAAAAGTGACTGTCTGCGGAGAGCTTGCAGCGGATACGGAGCTTACGGAGCGGCTTCTTGCTCTGGGTGTGGATGAGTTGTCTGTATCACCGGCATTTCTGCTTCCGGTGAAGAAGAAAGTGAGAGAACTGTAATGATGACAGGTGAACAGAATATAAATAATGCCGCCGAGCTGGAATTTGCCATTTTTTGTGTGGAAAGCATTGCACAAAAGCTCGGGAAAAGTGCATCAGAGGTATATACTGCGCTCACAGAGAAAAGTAATATATTAAATGGCTATATTATCCCGGAGTATGAAGTGCTGCATACGCAGGGCAGGGAATATATCGTAGAGGAAATATTGGAAGTGATGAAGGAGCAAGGAGTAAAGCTATGATCGTATATCATGGTTCATATGTGGAGATTCCAAAACCGGAGCTAAAGTATTCCAGAGAAACTGTGGATTTTGGAAGAGGGTTTTATACAACCCCGATTTACGAACAGGCTGAAAAATGGTGCGTGAGATTTAAACGCAGAGGAGAATCCGGAATAATTTCTATTTATGAGTTTGATGAGAAAGCCTATAAGGATCTGAAAGTACAGATTTTTAAGACGTACTCGGAGGAATGGCTGGAGTTTGTTCTTTCCTGCCGCAGCGGCAAGGATGCCACTGACTATGATATTGTGGCAGGCGGTGTGGCGAATGATAAAGTATTCAATACGGTTGAGCTTTATTTTGATCAGCTCATTGATAAAAAAGAGGCGATTAAACGTCTGTCCTATGAAAAACCAAATTTGCAGATTTGTTTTAGGTCAGAACAGGCGATAGAAAATTACCTGCAATATAAAGGGAGCAAACAAGTATGAATGCGAATGCGATTTTACTTCAGAAAAAATATGTCAGGGTTATAGAGAAGTTTGCGAAACTTGCGGGGATTTCGCTGGATATGGCACTTAAATTCTTTTATCATTCATTTCTTTATCAGCTGGTAAGTGAAGGTGTATCGGATATGCACTGCAGGAGCGATGCGTATCTGGCGGAAGAGCTTTATTCAGAGTATCAGGAAAGCAGGCAGAAGAGTTAATAGGAGAATTAAAAGCCGGTGAGCTGCAAAGCGTATATTGCAGTTTACCGGCTTTTTATCCGTGTGTTTTAATTCAGGCGCTGCCGCACGATCTCATAGGCGAGCACGCCTGCGGCAACAGATGCGTTGAGCGAATCGATATCGCCCTTCATCGGAATGGAGGCGATCATATCACAGCTTTTTTTCACAAGCTCGGATACGCCCTTGCCCTCATTGCCGATCACTAGCCCGATCGGTCCCTTCAGATTGAGACGGTACATGATTTCTCCGCCCATATCCGCGCAGACAAACCAGAGACCGGATTTTTTTAACTGCTCAATGGTCTTTGAGATATTGGTGACCTTTGCGACCGGCGTATAGTTAAGCGCGCCTGCAGAAGCCTTTGCAACTGTCGCGGTAAGCCCGACTGCCCGGTCCTGACGGATGATGACGCCGTGCGCGCCTGCAAGGTTCGCGGTACGGATGATCGCGCCAAGATTGTGCGGATCTTCAATGCCGTCCAGAATAAAGAGAAACGGCGGCTCTTCCTTTTCGGCCGCAAGCGCAAGCATGTCTTCCACCGAGGCATATTCGTAGGCAGCAGAGATCGCGATCACGCCCTGATGCTTTCCGGTCTCGGACAGCTCCTCAAGGCGTTCTTTTTTGACAAAGCTGAGTTTCGTTTCCGGATGCTTTTTCACTTCTCTCAGAATATTTCCGAGCGCGTTATCATGTGCGCCATCCAGTACAAACAGTTTATCTATGGGCTTTCCCGCGCGCAGTGCCTCCAGTACGGCGTTGCGCCCTTCCAGTTTCAGTTCATTATAATGATTCATATAGTTTTCCTTTACATATGATATGAGAATTTATCGTTTCTCTGCCAAAAAATATGTAGCTGCTGAGACTGTATTATACCGTTAAAAGGTCTGTAATTCAACGGGAAATGCAATCCTACCGGCCTTTCTGAAAACATATCCCATGGCAATCAGACGGTGCAAACGTTTGCCTTTGAATTTTCAGATGAAATATGGTAAGGTATAGGCAGCAGAAATCAAACAGAATATACAATTATCCGGAGGATATAAACATGGCAGAAATCAATGATTTATCACATTCAAGCAGCATCCCCACACCGCATATCAGCTGTGCGGACAAGTCAGAGATCGCAGAGACGGTCCTGCTTCCGGGCGATCCGCTGCGCGCAAAGTTCATCGCAGAGACCTTTCTCTCTGATGTAAAGCAGTTTAACACGACCCGCAATATGTTCGGCTATACGGGAACCTATAAAGGAAAGCGCGTGTCTGTTATGGGTACGGGCATGGGATGTCCGTCCATCGGCATCTATTCCTATGAGCTCATTCATTTTTACGGCGTGAAGAATCTGATCCGTGTCGGTACGGCAGGATCCCTCAGCCCGAAGGTAAAGGTGCGCGAAATGGTGCTCGGCATGGGCGCATGCACGACCTCAAATTATGTGAGACTGTTCGGCCTTCCGGGGGATTATGCGCCGATCTGCTCTTATGAGCTCCTTGCAAAGGCGGTAAAGGCAGCAGAGGAAAAGGGCTTTACCTACCATGTGGGCAATGTGCTCAGTTCCGATATGTTCTACGGATATGATATGCCGCATGCCAATACCTGGTCCGAGATGGGCGTGCTCGCAGTAGAGATGGAGGCGGCAGCGCTCTATGCGAACGCGGCGCGCGGCGGTGCAAATGCGCTCGCGATTCTTACGATCTCAGACAGCGACGACGAGGTTACGACGGCGGAGGAGCGCCAGCTCACCTTTACAAAGATGATGGAGGTTGCGCTCGAGATCGCGTAAGCTGTCCGGAAAATCGCGCAAATTGGCAGAAAATGGGGATGACACGGGCTGAAAAGCCCTGTTCATCCCTTTATTAACATACGATTTTATGTTATAATTCTGATTTATATACAAAATTACATGCAAATGCCGGGCGGGCAGGCTTGCCGTTTTGGCATCAGCCTTAAGATACGAGGAGCAGATTATGGAAAAGGAAATCAGCAGAGCAGAAGCTTCGGAAGAAACAAAGGAAGTGAATTCCAAAAACTTTATCGAGCGTGAGATCGACAGGGATCTTGCGGAGGGCGTGTATGACACGGTGCATACGCGTTTTCCGCCTGAGCCGAACGGATATCTTCATATCGGCCATGCCAAGTCCATTCTTTTAAACTACGGACTGGCGGAGACCTACGGCGGAAAGTTCAACCTGCGCTTTGATGACACGAACCCGACCAAGGAGAAGACGGAGTTCGTACAGTCCATTACCGAGGATGTAAAGTGGCTTGGAGCGGATTTTGAGGACCGTCTGTTTTTCGCATCCAATTATTTCGATGAAATGTATGAAAAGGCAGTGCTCCTGATCAAAAAGGGCAAGGCATACGTATCGGATCTCACGGCTGAGGAGATCCGGGCTTACCGCGGAGACTTCACGACGCCGGGTAAGGAAGACCCGGGCAGGGAGCGGAGCGTCGAGGAAAACCTGCGCCTCTTCGAGGAGATGAAGGACGGGAAGTATGCGGACGGGGAAAAGGTGCTCCGCGCAAAGATCGACATGGCTTCCGGAAACATCAACATGAGAGACCCGGTCGTTTACCGTATCGCAAGGCTGAGCCATCATAATACGGGAGACAAGTGGTGCATCTATCCGATGTATGATTTCGCACATCCGCTCGAGGATGCGATTGAGGGCATCACACACAGCTGCTGTACGCTTGAGTTTGAGGATCACAGACCGCTTTATGACTGGTTCGTGCATGAGTGCGAGTACCCGCATCCGCCGCGTCAGATCGAGTTTGCAAAGATGTATCTGACAAACGTCGTCACCGGAAAGCGCTATATCAAGAAGCTCGTCGAAGACGGCGTGGTGGACGGATGGGATGATCCGCGCCTTGTGACGATCGCAGCGCTTCGCCGCCGCGGCTATACGCCGGAGGCGATCAAGAAATTCGTACAGCTCGCAGGCGTGTCAAAGGCAGACAGCTCCTGTGATCTCGAGATGCTGGAATACTGCATCCGCGATGACCTGAAGCTGAAGCGCGCCCGTATGATGGCGGTGCTGCATCCGTTAAAGCTGATCATTGACAACTATCCGGAGGGACAGACCGAGGAGCTTGAGATCCCGAACAATCTGGAGGCGCCTGAGATGGGAAGCCGGAAGCTTACCTTCGGCAGGGAGCTCTGGATCGAGCAGGAGGACTTCATGGAGGTTCCGCCGCACAAGTATTTCCGCCTTTTCCCGGGCAATGAGGTCCGTCTCATGGGCGCCTATTTCGTGACCTGCACGGGACTTGAGAAGGACGCGGAGGGCAATGTGACCTGCGTACACGCGACCTACGATCCGCTGACAAAGTCGGGCGGACCGGATCCGGGCAGAAAGGTAAAGGGTACGATCCACTGGGTGAACGCGGCGGACGCATTCGCGGCGACCGTGCGCCTGTATGAGAATCTTGTGGATGAGGAAAAAGGAAAGCTTTCCGAGGACGGAAGCCTGAATTTGAATCCGAATTCGCTGACCGTGCTTCATAACTGTATGCTGGAGCCGGCATTAAAGGATGCGAAGGCCTATGACAGCTTCCAGTTTGTCAGAAACGGTTATTTCAACGTGGACTGCAGGGACAGCAAAGAGGGAGAGCCTGTATTTAACCGCATCGTGGGACTTAAGAGTTCGTTTAAGCTTCCGAAGGCATAATGACAGAGTATGCCGGAAATATAGGATAAGAGGAGTAAGAAAGTGGCAGAAGAACTGGTACGCGCAGAGCGAATGGAAGAAGAGCATAAAAAGGCCGGGGTCGATACGGATATCGGGACAACTGTCGCGAAATCCATGACGACGGATGACAGGCAGGTGCTGCGCGGAGAGCGCGAGATCGAGGAACCTGCTCCGTTTACCGCGCCGGAGGATCTGTATGCGGAGCTGCTTCGTGCGATCCGGAAGTATCATCCTTCGGAGGATTTCAGTCTGATCCGGAAGGCATACGAGGTCGCGGACCGGCAGCACGCCGGTCAGAAGCGGCGTTCCGGAGAGCCGTATATCATTCACCCGATCTGCGTTGCGATCATTCTTGCCGATCTTGAGATGGACAAGGAAACGATCGCGGCGGCGCTTCTGCATGACGTTGTGGAAGACACGGGCATGGAGCTTCAGGAAGTGGAACGGGAATTCGGCCCGGACGTGGCGCTGCTCGTAGACGGTGTTACAAAGCTCACAAGGCTTGATTATGACCGCGACAAGATCGAGATGCAGGCGGAGAACCTGCGCAAGATGTTTGTCGCGATGGCAAAGGATATCCGCGTCGTCATCATCAAGCTCGCGGACCGTCTGCACAATCTGCGTACGCTGCAGTACCAGACGAGGGAAAAGCAGATCGAAAAGGCGAGGGAGACGCTCGATATTTATTCTCCGATCGCGGATCGTCTCGGTATCAGCAAGGTAAAGATCGAGCTCGACGATCTCTCGCTTAAGTATCTGCAGCCGGATGTGTACTATGATCTGGCGGAGAAGATCGCGCTTAAGAAGGATGCGCGCGAGGAGTTTATCGCGGGCATCGTGGACGAGGTCTCCGACCATATGAAGGCGGCCGGCATCAAGGCGCAGGTCGTGGGCCGTGTGAAGCATTTCTTCAGTATCTATAAAAAGATGGTCAACCAGCAGAAGACGCTCGACCAGATCTATGATCTGTTTGCCGTGCGTATTCTGGTGGACAATGTCAAGGACTGCTATGCGGCGCTTGGCGTGATCCATGAGCTGTACAAGCCCATTCCGGGCCGCTTCAAGGATTATATCGCGATGCCGAAGCCGAACATGTACCAGTCTCTGCATACCACGCTGATCGGAAAGGGCGGCACGCCGTTTGAGATCCAGATCCGTACCTGGGAGATGCATAAGATCGCTGAATACGGTATTGCGGCGCACTGGAAGTATAAGGAATCGGGCAGCGGCAAGAAGGCGGATACATCCGAGGACGAGAAGATGTCCTGGCTCAGGCAGGTGCTTGAGTGGCAGCGGGATGCCGACGACAGCAAGGAGTTCCTGAGCATGGTAAAGTCGGACTTCAACCTGTTTACGGATGAGGTATTCTGCTTTACGCCGACCGGAGATGTCAAGCATCTGCCGGCGGGATCGACGCCGATCGATTTTGCATACGCGATCCATTCGGCGGTCGGCAATAAGATGGTCGGCGCGCGCGTCAACGGAAAGCTTGTGCCCATCGATTACAAGATCCAGAACGGTGACCAGATCGCGATCATCACCTCGCAGAATTCGAAGGGACCGAGCCGCGACTGGCTGCTGCTTGTCAAGTCGACTCAGGCAAAGAACAAGATCAACAGCTGGTTCAAGACTGAGAAGAAGGAAGACAACATTATCCGCGGCAGGGAGCTGCTGGAAAAATACTGCAAGCAGAAGGCGCTCAGCTATCCGGAGCTAACAAAGCCCGAATACATGGAGGGCGTGCTGCGGCGCTATGCGCTGAAGGACTGGAACGCGGTGCTGGCATCTGTCGGCCACGGCGGCCTCAAGGAGAGCCAGGTCATCGGAAAGCTCGATGAGACCAAGCGCAAGCTGGATAAGAAAAATATTACGGATGCGGATATTCTGAAGGTCAACACGATCGCCGCGGGCGATGTGACGAGCCAGACCGTGAAGAAGGATTCGAAGGGCGGCATCGTCGTAAAGGGCATTCATGACGTGGCCGTGCGTTATGCACATTGCTGCAATCCGGTGCCGGGCGATGAGATCGTCGGCTTTGTGACGCGCGGACGCGGCATTACGGTCCACCGTACCGACTGCATCAACATGATGAATCTGCCTGAGGATGAACGCTCGAGACTGATCGACGCCGAGTGGCAGGCGCCGGAAAATGACAAGACGGCAGCAACCTATTCGACGGAGATCAAGATCTACTGTCACAACCGTATCGGTCTTGCTGTGGATGTCTCCCGCATTTTTACGGAGGCAAATATCGATATTACGAGCATCAACATGAAGACCGCGAAAAACGGAACGGCGACGCTCGTGCTGACATTTGACATTCACGGAAAGGACGAGCTGAAAAAGCTGACAGACAAGATCCGGAATGTGGACGGCGTAATGGACATCGGAAGAACCGCAGGTTAAAGAGGAAACAGATATATGCTGAAGATCAATTGCTATGTGCTCGGAATGATGAGCACCAATTGCTATATATTATATGAAGATACGCAGGAGCCGAATGCGGAAGGGTACCGCAGTGCCGTCATCATTGACGCCGCTGCACAGCCGGACAAGATCATTTCGATCTGTGAAAATGAGCTTAAGGTAAAGCCGGAAGCGATCCTGCTTACACACGGGCATTTCGACCACATCATGGCGGTGGATGCCGTACGAAAGCATTACGGCATCGATGCCTATTGTCTGGATGCAGAGCTCGAGGTAATGGAAAATCCGGATTATAATCTGTCCGGACGCTTTGAGACGGCATTTACCTTAAGCGGTGTGAAGCCGCTCAAAGACGGCGAGGTGATCAGCCTGATCGGTCATGATTTCAAAGTGATCGCAACGCCCGGACATACGAAGGGCGGTTGCAGCTATTATGTGGAGGACAGCGCATGCCTGTTTTCCGGCGATACGCTCTTTTACGAGTCCTATGGCAAATATTCCTTTGCGACGGGAAATTTTAAGGATATCGTGCTGAGCATCGTGGAGAAGCTTCTGAAGCTTCCGCCGGAGACCAGAGTATTTCCGGGACATGAGCGGGCGACGACCGTGGAGCATGAGCGGAAATTCAACATCTGTAATGTGATCTATCAGAAGAACAAGGAAGCGGGGAGACTTTAATGATCGCGCTGCTGCTTGATGAGACACTTGCAAAATATGAGCAGGACATCCGGGAGATCCTGATGGCATTTTTCCCGGGAGAAAAGTTCTGTTATGAGAAAAAGCCCGAAGCAGGGCTTTTTGTCTGTGCGGATGCGGTGCACATGGAACTGATTCCAAAAGAGACCGCAGCGTGTCCGGCAACAAACGATACGTGTTCCGGCAGCTGCGGACAGTACCATGCGCCGGTTTCGCTTACGGACAGCAGAAGAGAAAACAAGACCAGGGTAAAGCAGGCGCTCTATTCGCTGCTGCATGCGCTTACGGGGGAAACGCTCCCCTGGGGAACGCTTACGGGCATCCGCCCGGTGAAGCTTGCGGAGGGCATGCTTTCCGGGGGACTTTCCGATGAGGAGACAGAGAAGCGGCTTCAGGATATTTATTATATCTCTGAGGAGAAAAGGAAGCTGATGCTTTCGATCGCGCACAGGGAGAGAGAGGTGCTTCATCGCATCGATTACCGCAGCGGCATGAGCCTTTATATCGGCATCCCGTTCTGTCCGACCACCTGCATGTACTGCAGCTTTACCTCCTATCCGATCGCAAAATGGGAAAACCGGATCGGGGAGTATCTTGGCTGTCTCCGGGAGGAGCTGCGGCAGCTCCGGACAGCGCAGCAGGATCCTGAGAGCGCGCTGTATGGAAAGGCTTTGCAGACGATCTATATCGGAGGCGGCACACCGACCTCGATCTCTGCAGAGGCGCTTTCCGAATTGCTCGGGATCGTAGAGGAGACGATGGACCTTTCGGCGCTTGCGGAATATACGGTGGAGGCAGGACGACCTGACAGTATCACGCCGGAAAAGCTCCGGGTACTGAAGGCACACGGCATCGGGCGCATCAGTATCAATCCGCAGACCATGAATCAGAAGACGCTTGACCTGATCGGACGAAGACACAGCGTGGAGGATGTAAAACGTGCCTTTTTTGAAGCGAGAGAGGCAGGCTTTGACAACATCAACATGGATCTCATCCTGGGGCTGCCGGAGGAGAGCGTGGAGGATGTGCGCCATACGCTTTCAGAGATCGAACGGATGCGACCGGACAGTCTCACGGTACATGCGCTTGCGGTAAAGCGTGCGGCGAGACTGAATACGGAAGGAAATGCCTGGGCGCATCTTGCGCGTGCGGGAAAAGAGGAGGCGGCAGAGATGGGCGCGCTTTCTCAGGAAACGGCGCGCAATCTGGGACTTGAACCGTATTATCTCTACCGCCAGAAAAATATGGCGGGAAATCAGGAGAATGTCGGCTATGCTGAGCCCGGAAAGGAAAACCTGTACAACATTCTCATGATGGAGGAAAAGCATACGGTCATCGGCTGCGGCGCGGGATCCTCCTCAAAGCTTGTGGTCGCAAATGACGATGCCGCGCTCCATGACGGCAATGCATTCTGGGTCGAGCGCTTTGAAAATATCAAGAATATTTCCGAATACCTGCCGAGATTCGGAGAACTGATGACGAAAAAAAGTTCGTTTTTGTCAGAGGAAACAAAGTGATCAGTGATAAGATTAAAGCCCCGTACTATATTTTGCACAAAACGAGAAAAGACGCGGATTTCGGTCTTGACAAACAGGACAAAAACAGTATAATAGGCATCAACGGACTGGAAAAATATTTCCTTAAAAAAGATTAGCAGAAGAATAATTCGCGAAGAGATCAGACGGTCTTCTGCAAAGATGATAAGGACAGTCTGTATTATCATGTTGAAAACAGCTTCGGAGTGGTGGCCAGGCTGTTTCCATATAAGAGCCTCGAAGAATGCGCCGAGAACCCCTCAGCATTCTTGGAGGCTTTTTTCTGTCTGAAACTGTCTGAAATGAATTCCGGAAATGAAGATGACCGGGCATGCGAGACATTTGTACAGGCAGGGAAGAATCCTGCCGAAGCATCCGTATTTGCCTTGAATTAAAGAGCCGGGGCCGATATAATGGATGAAACAATTTATCTGGTATCAGGGGTATGAAGGTATGAATAATAAAACAGCATGGATCCGGGAGTATTTCATTATCACGCTCGGAACTTTGATCGCGGCTGCGGCCATTTTCTTTTTTATGCTGCCGAGCCATGTGGCGGTCGGATCTCTTTCAGCATTTGTTATGGTGCTGACGAATTTTATTCCGGTCAGCGTCTCTGTCCTGACGCTTATCTTTAATATCGCGCTCCTGATCTTCGGATTCGTGATGATCGGAAAGGAGTTCGGCGGAAAGACGGTCTATACCGCGACGCTTCTCCCGATTTTCCTCGGCGTATTTGAACGGCTGTTTCCGGATAACCAGTCGCTTACGGGCGACCCGTTTCTCGATATGCTTGGCTATGTGTTTGTCGTGAGCATTGGCATGGCGATTTTATTTCATAACAACGCCTCTTCTGGCGGTCTTGATATTGTTGCAAAGTTCCTGAACAAGTTTTTCCATATTGAGCTGGGAACGGCAGTGACGGCAGCGGGACTTGTAACAGCGCTCAGTGCCGCCTTTGTCTATGACGCGAAGATAGTATTCCTGAGCGTGCTCGGCACATTTTTAAACGGCGTGATTCTTGACTATTTCATCATGGGCATCAATCCGAAAAAACGGATCTGTATCATTTCGAAAAAAGAGGAGGACGTGATCCGCTTCCTGCTCGATGATCTGCACTGCGGCGCGACGCTGTATCACGCATTCGGAGCTTATGACAGACAGGAACGGACGGAGATCATTACGATCGTAAACCGCGCGGAGTATGCAAAACTCCTGGATCAGCTCTATAAGATCGATCCGAAGGCATTTGTAACGGTGTATTCCGTCAGTGAAGTGATGAATCACTATACGGCAAGGATCGCAAAGTGATCTGAAGGAGTGAGGCATGAGCGTTACAGTTGCTGATATTTTAAAACTGCCGTCTTTGAAACGGGCGAAGGCAGTGACGGGTGATGCGGGACTTTCCCGCATTATTTCGTCTGTCTCAGTGCTGGAATATGCAGAGCCGACGATCACGCAGGATATGCTCTACCGGAACAATGAGTTTCTGGGGGATGAGATCGTTATCACTGCGTTTGCTTCGATCAAGGATGATGTGGAGGCGCAGAAGGCAAATATCCGCCAGCTTGCGGGCGTGGGCGAGGTAGGCCTTATCCTGTATTATGTCGGCATCATTATGCCCAGGGTGGATGAAAGCCTGATCGCGCTTGCGAAAGAGCTGGATTTCTCGCTGATCGTGATGCCTGAAAATGAACCGAACCAGCGCTACAGCGAGGTAATCTGCGAGGTCATGGAGGCGATCATTACGGAACGCCGGAAAAATACATATCTGGTCACGGAGATCCTGGAGCGTCTTTCCATGCTTCCGGCACATCAGCGCAGCATGGATGCGGTGCTGAGGATGCTTTCTGACCGTCTGTACGTCTCTCTTGTCCTTACGGACCATTCGCAGAAGGTGCTGAATGCGGTCGGCTGGCCGCGCTCCATCACGGAGGAGATCCTTCAGCGGTTCCGGGAAGAGGATGTTCTGCCGGAAGCCGCGGATCCCTCAGCCTTGCGCAAAGGGCAGAGGAAAAAAGAAGGTACGGAGAATGAGGCATGGATCCGGCACTTTGATATTGCGACGGAATACCAGCCCATGCGGCTGTATTTTCTGTCTGACAGCCGGATGATCGATGAGGCACAGCTTGAACAGGCGGCAGAGGTAGTACAGCTTTCTGCAAACCTGTGGGGACGCGGACATTCCGAGGTGGCGGAACGGGAGCTTGTCCGTGCGATCCTGCAGGATGAGCCTGTTAAAATGCGCAGGCTGGCCGATATTTTTCATATTGACGTGGCATCGCTGCACGAAATGTGGCTGCTGTTTCCTGAGAAGGAGGAGGCTGAAACCGATGCGCTTAAGCAGCATGCGGACAGCCGGCTTCTGGAGGAACTGAGACGTTTTCTGAAGGGATACAGCGCGTCGGTCATTACGGATCATTATGAAGACACGATCGTCATATTTATGTGTACACCGGAACGCATGGAGGATAAAGCCGGGATGACCGAAGGGGTGCACAGGCTCTTTGCCCAGCAAGAGAAGGCGGCGTTTCTGGTCTGCGCCAGCCGTCTCGAACATACCGAGGATGTACGCACGGCATGGCTGGAAATACAGCAGTATCTGCAGGATGCCCGGAAGCTGTTTCCGCTTGTGGACACACTGGATCTTTCGGATATCCGCTTTGTCAGGGACTTAAGGGAAAAGATTCAGCCGGGAAAAGCGGAATACAGCCGGATCATGGAAAGCCTTGAGCCGCTTCTTAAGGACGGGGAGGATAATGAGTTTGTCCGGACGGCCGAGGTATATTTTCTGGATGCCGGTGAGCGGGTCATAAAAACGGCCGAACTTCTGTTTGTTCACAAGAATACGATCAAATACAGACTTGCACGCTGTTCAGAGCTTCTGGGATACAGGCTTGGCAAGCAGCCCCAGACCATGGAGCTGTATCAGGCGCTCGCGCTGCACAGACTGATGTATAACTAAAAAAGGGTGCTAAAATAATCTGACATTATAGAAGATGAAAAAGAGGTCGATTTTTGTCCTTTTGGACAAAAATCGGCTTTTATATTTGTCTGGACTTCGCTTGTTTCACAGATCTTTTCTTTTATATAATGTAAAACAATCTTTTGCGTGCAGGGAGATTCCTGACAGGAGAGAGACTTACACGCGTGAAAAGCGCGGAATAAGGAAAAGGAGGATAAAAGATGAAAGAGACAAATACAGGATTTGAAATTACGGCAGAACAGAGACAGAGCTGGCAGTCGATCGCGTTTGTATGGGCGGGCGGTATGATCTGCGTTCCCTGTCTGATGGTCGGAGGCGTTCTTTCACAGGGAGGACTGTCGCTTACACAGATTTTTCTGTCGATTTTGATCGGATACGGCATGATCTGCGCCTATATGATCTGCATCGGCATGCAGGCCTGCGATACGGGGCTTCCCGTAGCGGTCATGGCATCAGGCGCACTTGGAAACAAGGGCGCGCGTTATGTGATCAGCCTGATCATCGCGATCGCATGCGTCGGCTGGTTTGGCATTCAGTCAGCGACCTGCGGTTCGGTATTTCCATGACGGTCGCATCCTTTGCGCTTGGCGGTGTTATCTCAGCTGATTACTGCCGTTTTGCAAGATCCAGGGCAGATGTCGTAAAATCCTCTCTGGCAGGCGTGATTCCGGCAGGCCTTTTCATGCTGATGATGGGAGCTGTCATGAGCATTGTCACCGGACAGTATGATATTTCGGCAATTCTTGCGGGACTTGGCGTTCCGTTCATCGGACTTGTGGCACTGGTGCTTGCAACCTGGACGACCAATGTGACGAATGCGTATTCCGGCGGTCTTGCGCTCAGCAATCTCCTTGGATTTGATGAATCAAAATTCAAGATCACCACGGCGGTTTCGGGCGGCATCGGAACCCTGCTTGCGGCGTTCGGGCTTTTGAATCTGTTCCAGTCCTTCCTGTCCCTGATGTCGGCTGTCATTCCGCCGCTTGCGGGTGTGATGATCGCCGCTTACTGGATCGTCGGACAGGGCAAAAAGGAAAACTTTACGGTTCGTGAGGGCTTTTCCGCGACCGGACTGATCGCCTATGCGGCAGGCGCGCTGCTTGCATGCGTGACAGGCGGAACCTTTGCTGCTTTCCCGGCGCTTACGGCGGCGGCTCCGTGGCTTAATATTCCGTTTTTCATCGGACCGGTCAACGGTATCGTGGTATCAGCGGTATTGTATGTAGTATTGGACAGAGCGGCTGCACTTGTGTTCCATGCGGCGGGTCAGCCTGCGGGCCAGCATTGATTTTTGCTGAGCTTTATAAGAAACAGATAACTGGAGGAAAACATGAGGGAAATCGGTTTAAAAGAGATTGAAGATATCGCGCTTGGCGCGGCACTGCTTGGTGCAGGCGGCGGTGGTGATCCTTATATTGGAAAGCTTGTGGCGCTTGGCGCAGTAAGAGAATGCGGTCCGGTAAAACTTCTCAGCCCTGAGGAGGTGGCAGACGATGCGCTGATCGCGCCGATCGCCATGATGGGAGCGCCGACGATTCTTTGTGAAAAGGGCATCGGAGGAACGGAGTATCAGACGCTTTATGATACGATGTCACAGTTTTTTGGCAGAAAGATCGACGCGTTTATGCCGATGGAGGCAGGAGGTGTAAACTCGATGCTTCCGATCGCGGCAGCGGCAAGACTGGGGCTTCCGCTTGTGGACGTTGACGGGATGGGCAGAGCCTTCCCGGAGCTTCAGATGGTAACGTTTACGATGGGAGGCATTTCCGCAACGCCGATGGCGCTCACGGATGAGAAGGGCAACAACGTCATTTTCCGTACGATCACAAATAAATGGACTGAGGAGCTTGCGCGTGCCGTAACCATGTCCTGCGGCGGCTCCGTGTCGGTTTCGCTCTACCCGATGAACGGTGCGCAGATGAAGCAGTATGGCGTGCACGGGATCGTGACAAAGAGTGAGGAGCTTGGTGCGGCGATCCGCCGGATCAAGGAGTGCACGGAAGGAACGCCGGAGGAGAATTTCCTGAAATTTACGGACGGTATTTTCATTTTCAAAGGAAAAATCTCAGATGTTCTCCGCGAGACGAGAGGCGCATTTAACTTTGGAAAGGTCGTTTTAAGCGGTATTCAGGAATGCAGGGGAAAGGAAGCGGTCGTGACCTTCCAGAACGAAAATCTCTGTGCGGAGGTGGATGGCGAGATCCTTGGCACGGTGCCGGATCTGATCTGTCTTGTGGATGCGGAGACATTTACACCGGTGCCGACAGACGCGCTGAAGTACGGGAAGCGGGTTCTTGTGGTCGGACTTCCCTGCTACCACTCGTGGAGAAGTGAAGCGGGACTTGAGCTTGTGGGACCGAAGTATTTTGGCATTGATACGGAGTATATTCCGATCGAGATACGCGCGGCAGGAGCGAAGAATGCCGGTCAGGAGGTGCAGATAAATGTATAAGCTTGGAGTAGATGTCGGCGGAACAAATACGGATGCCGTACTGATCGATGGCAGCAGAAAGGTCGTTGCAGAGGTTAAGCATGCAACCTCCGGAAATGTTTATGAAGGAATTATGGGAGGAGTCCATGAGATATTGGAGCGCTCCGGCGTTAATAAGGACGAGATCGCGCAGGCAATGCTCGGCACGACACAGTGTACGAACGCGATCGTTGAAAGGAAGCACCTCGCAAAGATCGGTATTCTGCGCATAGGTGCGCCTGCGACCGCGGGTATTCCGCCGATGACGGACTGGAGCGAGGATATCCGGGAGATCGCGGCAGGCTACGAGATCATAGGCGGCGGCTATGAGTATGACGGAAAGGAGCTCTCTTCCTTTGATGAGACCGCGGCGATCCGGTTTTTTGAAAAAATGAAGGAAAAGGGCGTGCGGTCGATCGCGATCTCCTGCGTATTTTCAACTGTGAGAGATGAGCATGAGAAACGTGCAGCTGCGCTCTGCCGCAGCGTGATGGGAGACGAGGTTCATATCTCCATATCCTCTGAGATCGGCTCCATGGGCCTTATTGAGCGTGAAAATGCGACCATCCTTAACGCGGCGCTTTATGAGGTGGCGGAGCGCTTTACGGAGGGCTTTGACAGGAGCCTGAAGGAAGAGGGCGTGAGAAACGCAAAGGTCTATCTGTCACAGAATGACGGAACGCTCATGACGATGCAGCATGCGAGACGGTATCCGATCCTTACGATCGCCTGCGGTCCGACGAACTCGATCCGCGGCGCTTCGTATCTGAGCAGGCTTGACAATGCGATCGTCGTGGACGTCGGCGGAACAACGACAGACCTCGGCGTGATCCAGAACGGATTCCCGCGCGAATCCGGTGTGGCCGTGACGATCGGCGGCGTGCGGACGAATTTCCGTATGCCGGATGTGATCTCCATTGGTCTTGGCGGCGGATCGATCGTGCGGAAGCACCCGGATGGCAGAGTGACAGTTGGTCCTGATTCCGTTGGGTATGAGATCACGGAGAAGGCACTCGTATTCGGCGGAGACGTGATGACGGCGACGGATATCGCGGTGCGCCTCGGCATGGCAGAGGTCGGAGACTGCGAAAAAGCAGCCGGGATCGACGAAGCGCTGGCAAAGGCAGCAATGGCTGAGATGCGCAGAATGGTCGAGGATGCGTTGGATGCGATGAAGGTTTCGAGCGAGGCGGCTGACGTGATTCTGGTCGGCGGCGGTTCCATCATCATCCCGCACGATCTTGCCGGAACGAAAAGTGTGATAAAGCCGGAGCATTTCGGCGTGGCAAACGCGATCGGTTCCGCGATCTCAAAGGTTTCCGGAACGCTGGAGCAGCTGATCGACTACGAAAAGATACCGCGCGACGAGGCACTTGCAAAGGCAAAGGCGGACGCCGTGGAGGCGGCTGTTGCGGCAGGCGCGGACCGCGATACAGTCGAGATCATCGACATCGAGGATGTGCCGCTTCAGTACTATCCCGGCAATACGAACCGCGTGAAGATCAAGGCGGCGGGCGAGCTTGCGGATCAGGCCTGATTGTATGAAAACTGAATATTTTGTCCTATAACCCCTGTTATAATTGAAAATGTATACAAAAAAACAAGAAGTTTCTGGTATGACTTCCGGAAACTTCTTGTTTTTTGTATTCTTATGGAATTGAAATTCTTAAAAAACAGATTATAAAAGCGGCATCAGTACAGTTGACCAGAACCAGCTGACCGGCATCACGAGTACCATGGCAGGGATCATATCCGCTGTCGGGAATATTTTGACCTGAATCATGCGGAAACCGGTTGCAAGCAGCAGGATACCGCCGACTGCCTTGAAGTCATTGATCATCTCTGGCGTGGTCAGCGGATAGATAAAACGGCCTGCAAAAAAGAGCAGCAGAAAGATGATAAGCTGCGGCAGCGCGATAAAGGAGACGATCAGTCCCAGCGAGCAGCCAAAGATCAGCGCGGTGAACAGATCCAGCACGGATTTTGCGATCAGAATGCTGTGATCACCGCTCATGCCGGAGACGATGGAGCCGTATATGCCGGTTCCGCTCGCACAGAACAGTACGAGAGCGGTGATGAGCTCCTGATTAAAGGTCTCTGCGGACACCGCTTTTTCTTCATGCCGCCCGGATGGAAGTAGTGAGGATACCCTGTGTTCTGCGGCGGAAGCAGCCTTCTCGATTGCCTCTCCGAAATGAATGAAAAGTCCGGCTGCGGTTCCGATGACGGCGGCAAAGATCACTGCCGGCATATTTGACATCAGTACGATGCTGCTGATTCCCATAGACATGGCGCATGCGCCGAAAACCATATTTAGTTTAGTTTTGAAATCTGCTGTTAACCTGTGACCGCAAAGCGCGCCCAAAAGTCCGCCGAGCACGACGGAAATACAATTGATGATGATACCTGTCGGCATATTTGTTTTCCTCCTGATGAATCATGGATCGTTAGAAGACCAGATGTGTTTTAATATACGTAAGAATGTATGTTTATTAATTCTATTACGAAAAGAAAAAAGATGCAAGAAGATTTCCGGCTCCTTTTTCCTCCCTTTTTTACCGCTTGACAGATAATTGAAACCGTGTTAGGTTCGACTTACAATTATCGATAATTGCATTATCAATGTGAAAGAAAGGCTGAAGGGTAAAAAGATGGCAAAACCGGATCATTCGATCGATCCGCGCATTCTGGAAAGTGCAAAAAAAGAATTTCAGGAGCGCGGCTTTGCGGGCGCGTCTCTTAAGACGATCTGTGCGCATGCAGGGATCACGACAGGTGCGCTGTATAAGCGTTATGCGGGAAAGGAAGAGCTTTTCTGCGCGCTGGTGGAGCCCGCGGTGCGGGATATGCTTGCGGTCATGAGGGAGCGAAAGCTTTTTAATCCTGCAGAAGCAACGGATGAAACGCTGATACATGCCTGGGAGATGGGGATGGATGAGATGATGTGGTGGTTTGATTTCCTGCACGAAAGGCGGGAGAGCTTTGTGCTGCTTCTGACAGCCTCTGCCGGGACCAGGTACGCAAATTTTCAGCATGACTGGGTCGAAAACATGACGGAAGCGACGGAGGTCTGGTATCAGGAAGGGTTCAGACGGGGGCTTTTTCAGCGGGAGCTCTCCAGGAAGGAACTGCATATCATCCTGACGGCATTCTGGTCCACGGTCTATGAACCGTTTATTCACGATATGAATTATGAAGAGATCAAGGAGCACTGCGAGATCTGCTGCGGGCTGTTCAACTGGTACGGCGCGCTGCTGCTGCGCCCGTGATGCTGAAAAACCCGCTTGCAGTTCTTTTTCTTTCACAAGTGGTTAGTTAAAACTAATATCTGGTTTTTGATGCAGGAGGTTTCCCATGTTTCAAAAAGTTCTGCAGTATGCCGGAGAATACCGGAAAAAAACCTATGCGGCGGCGGTGATTCTGCTGATCGCTGTGTTTTCCAATGTTCTGGCATATCTGTTCGTTTATCGTATCATTGAGCCGCTTGCCGCAGGCAGGGCGCTTTCGTTTCGCGAGGCGGCGGTACCGGTCGCGGGAGCAGCAGTCTGCCTGGTGCTTCATGCCTGTCTTTATGTGAAGGGTCTTTCCGTTTCACATGACGCGGCCTATCACACACTGTATCATCTGCGGGTCTCCCTGCAGAAGCGTCTGGAGGCGCAGCCGCTCGGCACCATTCAGGATAAGGGGGTCGGAGCGCTGAAAAAGATCTTCACGGATGATATCGAGACGATCGAGCTTCTGCTCGCGCACGCGCTTCCGGAGGGAATCGCAAATGTTTCGGTCCCGCTGTTTATTTTCATCGCCATGTTTTTTGTGGACTGGAAGCTGGGGCTTCTTGCGCTGCTGGCGCTTCCGATTGGGGCTGTGGCGATCGTAATGATGTTCCGTTCCGGCATGAGCAAAATGGGAGATTACTATGCCTCGTCAAAGAACATGAACAACACGATCATTGAGTATATCAATGGGATGGAGGTCGTCAAGGTCTTTAACCGGGACGGAGAATCCTATCATCGCTTTGAGACAGATGTAAAAAACTACCGCGACTTCACGCTTTCCTGGTTCCGGGCCTGCTGGCCATGGATGGCAGCCTATACGAGCGTGCTGCCGTGTATCGCCCTGTTCCTTCTTCCGTTCGGGTCGGTCCTTGTACTTCGGGGACAGAGTACGCTTGCCGATCTGATCCTTGTGCTGTGCATGTCGTTTGGAATCGGCACCGCGCTGGTGCGGGCAGTCGGCTTCATGTCCACTATGCCGCAGATCAATTATAAGATCAATGCGCTGGAAGAGGCGCTGAATGCGCCGCCGCTCTGTCAGGGCACGGAAGCATTTTCCGGAAACGGATACAGTGTAAGCTTTGAAAATGTACATTTCTCCTATGGAGGAGACGAGGTGCTGCACGGTATTTCACTGGAGGCGCGGGAAGGTGGACTGACTGCGTTCGTGGGAGAGAGCGGAAGCGGCAAATCGACACTTGCAAAGCTCCTTGTGCATTTCTATGATGTGACGGAGGGAACGATCCGGATCGGCGGACAGGACATCAGGGAGATGAGCCTCGAGGCGCTGAATGAGCAGATCGCGTTTGTGGCGCAGGAACAGTTCCTGTTCAATATTTCACTTAAGGAAAACATCCGTCTCGGAAAGCCGGGAGCTTCGGATGAAGAGGTGCTTGCCGCGGCACGGAAGGCACAGTGTATGGAGCTGTTTGAACGTCTTGAGAACGGAATCGACACCGTGGCAGGAGATGGGGGCAGACAGCTTTCCGGCGGAGAACGTCAGAGGATTTCCCTTGCACGGGCAATTTTAAAGGATGTGCCGGTGATCGTACTGGATGAGGCGGGCGCCTCTCTGGATCCCGAAAATGAAGAAAAGATGAACCGGGCGATCGCGGAGCTGATCAAAAACAAGACGGTGATCGTCATTGCGCATCGTCTGCGGTCGATCATGGATGCGGACCGGATCTGCGTGCTCTCGAAAGGAAGCCTTGCGGCTGAGGGAAGGCATGAGGAGCTGCTTCAGAGCTGTGCGCTTTACCGGACGCTCTGGGAGGCGTCGGAAAGCAGCCTTAGCTGGCATGTGAGTACGGCAGCAGGAAAGGAGGCTTCGGTATGATCAGCTTAATGAAACGTGTGCTCAGCATATCAGGTGTTTATAAAGGGCGTATACAGGCAGCATTTGTATTTGCATTTCTGCATGCCATGCTTGCAAAGGCACCGGTCATTCTTTCGTTTTATATGCTGAACGGCTTTTTGAACGGGACTGTGACGGAGGCATTCTGCCTTCGGATCGGCGGTGTGCTCGTCGGCTGCGTGCTGCTGCAGTGCCTTTGCCAGAATATTGCAGACCGGCTGCAGTCCGCGGCGGGATATATGATCTTTGCGGAAAAACGCATGGAGCTCGGCACGAAGCTCCGCCACATGCCCATGGGATATTTTACAGAGGGAAATATCGGAAAGATCAGCGCCGTGCTGAGTTCGGACATGCTGTTTATTGAAGAGAACTGCATGCATGATATCGCGGATATGATGAGCTTTGTATTTGCGCAGCTTCTGATGCTTGTATTTCTTCTGTATCTGAATCCGCTGCTGGGCGCGCTGGCGCTTCTGGTCGTGCTCGCTGCCGTACTGACGGGTCAGGGCGGCGTAAGAGACGGTCTCAGACATGCCGATATCCGTCAGGCGGAGAATGAAAAGCTTACGAATGCCGTTTTGGAGCACATTGAGGGCATCGGTATTATCAAGGCCTATAATCTGCTCGGGGAAAGATCGCGGGCGCTTTCCGAAAGCTTTCGGGAGACCTGCCGCACAAGCATTGCCTTTGAAGAGAATCAGGCGCCCTGGATGCGCGGGCTCTATCTCGTCTGCGGGCTTGGCTCGGCGGCAGTCTTTGTGTTTGCGCTGTGGCTTTGCGGGAAGGGCAGCCTTTCCCGTGAGATGCTTCTTGGACTTCTGCTGTTTGTGTTCGAGCTGTTCGGACCTGTCAGGGCGCTGTACGGCCAGAGCTCGCGCCTTACCGTCATGAACAGCTGCATGGACCGGATCGAGGCGCTGTTTGCGGAACCTGAGCTTCCGGATACAGGCAGCCGGCATATTCCGTCTGCAGAGGAAGCCTCCGGTGTGCCTGAGGTGGAGTTTAGCGATGTGAGCTTCGCTTATGAGACGAAAGAGGTGCTTCAGCATGTATCGTTCCGGATTCCGCGTGGGAAGATGGCGGCGCTTGTCGGCCCGTCCGGCGGCGGAAAATCCACGATCGCAAACCTGCTGACGAGATTCTGGGATGTAAAGAGCGGAAGCGTGCGCATCCGCGGCGTGGATATCCGGGATGTTCCGCTCTCAGAGCTGATGGATCATGTCAGCGCCGTATTTCAGCGGGTCTATCTGTTCCATGATACGATATACAACAATATTTCCATGGGACGGCCGGATGCGACGCGGGAAGAGGTGATCGACGCCGCAAAACGGGCACGCTGCTATGAATTTATCATGGCGCTTCCGGACGGGTTTGATACGGTGATCGATGAGGGCGGCGCTTCGCTTTCGGGAGGAGAACGGCAGCGAATTTCCATTGCGCGCTGTATTTTAAAGGATACACCGCTGATCGTACTCGATGAGATGACGGCTTCAGTCGACGCGGACAATGAGAGATATATTCAGGAAGCGATCAGCGAGCTGTGCCGCGGGAAGACTTTGCTTGTGATCGCGCACCGGCTCAATACCATCCGTCACGCAGATGAGATCCTCACAGTGGAAAAAGGCAGAATCTCTGAAGCCGGCACGCATGAGGAACTCATGCAGGCAGACGGACGGTACCGGGCATTTATTGAGCACAGAGTAACGTGCTAAAGTAAAAACTCTTTACAGAAATCATCTTTTGATTTATGATAGTAGCAAACTCTGTAAGCGAAGGACTGCAGATTCTTTCCCTGTCTGAATGAAACGATGGGGAAGAACCGGAATAAAGATTGCGGCCCTTCGCTTATATAGAATTTCTGAAGGAGGCTGGAAGATGGTTTCATTGTATGACGGCGGTATTTATCTGGTAGACGGGAAGATGATAGTTCCGGAAGCGGAAGCGGAGAGCGGAAAGCTTGCGGCACTCACCGGAAAGGCTCCGGACCGGGCGGAGGCAAAGAAAGGCACGATCGCCTGGTCGATCTTAAAAGCGCACAATACCTCGGAGGATATGGAGCATCTGCGGCTTCGCTTTGACAGCATGGCCTCTCACGATATTACCTTTGTAGGTATCATTCAGACGGCAAAAGCTTCCGGCATGGAACGCTTTCCTCTGCCGTATGTTCTCACAAATTGCCACAATACACTCTGTGCCGTAGGCGGCACGATCAACGAAGACGACCATGTCTTCGGACTTTCTGCTGCACAGAAATACGGCGGCATCTATGTTCCGCCTCACATCGCGGTCATTCACCAGTACATGCGTGAGCGCATGGCGGGCTGCGGAAAGATGATCCTTGGCTCTGACAGCCATACGCGTTACGGTGCGCTCGGTACCATGGCGATCGGCGAGGGCGGCGGAGAGCTTGTAAAGCAGCTGCTGCGCGACACCTATGATGTGGCTTATCCCGGCGTCGTCGCGATCTACCTTGACGGAGCGCCGAGACCCGGCGTAGGACCGCAGGATATCGCGCTTGCGATCATCGGGGCAGTATTCAAAAACGGATATGTGAAAAATAAGGTAATGGAATTTGTGGGCCCCGGCGTCTCCTCCATGCGGACGGATTATCGCAACGGCGTGGATGTCATGACGACGGAGACGACCTGCCTTACCTCTGTATGGCGTACGGATGAGGATACGAAGGCTTATCTTACGCAGCACGGGCGCGGAGAGGATTACAGAGAGCTTGATCCTGCAGATATTGCTTATTATGACGGATGCGTCTATGTGGATCTTTCTTCCGTAAAGCCGATGATCGCGCTTCCGTTCCACCCGAGCAATACATTTGAAATCGATGAGGTAAAGGCAAATCTGACTGATATTCTGCATGGCGTGGAGGAGGAAGCCGCGCGTATTTCCGGCGGCAGAGCGGAATTCTCGCTTACGGACAAGATAAAAGACGGGGCGCTTTATGTGCAGCAGGCGGTCATCGCGGGCTGTGCGGGCGGTACCTATACCAATATTATGGAGGCGGCAAATGTGCTCTCCGGAAAGGACTGCGGAAACGGTGAATTCTCACTTGCGGTTTATCCTGCATCCCAGCCGGTGTTTGCGGATCTTGTGAAAAAGGGAGCGGTCTCCTCGCTCATGGATG
>JAUNHA010000077.1 GCA_030524135.1 Eubacteriales bacterium | reverse complement strand
TCTCTGAGAGAGGCGACGACCGGATTTGAACCGGTGATCAAGGTGTTGCAGACCTTTTTGGAATTATCGAAAAATCCTTATAAATAAAGGGAATAACGGACGCATTGGAAATTTTTCCCACAACTTTTCCCGCAATTTTATTTTAACATTGAATGTGGGAAAGTGCAAGAGGACTATTTATTAAGAATTGGAGATGATCAGACCGAGGCTGATATCGCCCGGTTTGGCTTCAAGCGCACAGTAATGGGCCGTTGCTAACATACGCATTTTTTGTGCTCTGTTTCCTTCTATTTCACGGTATTCTTTGCCGGTTAGAGTAAATTTTAAAAACTCACAAGGATCGCCGTCCCTGTCCGTTTTGCTACCGTCCGCCCGCTTCACCCGATAGCAGTACGAAATGTCAGTCAAGCGGTTGAGAAGCTGTGAGATCGGATCATCCGTCGTGTCCTCGTACTCCACCATCTTCTTGTAGACCTGTTCGGGCGTTTTTACCGTCGTGATGTAAACGTCCGTCCACAGTCCGATCACATTCGCATAGCGGGCGTGGATCTCCTTCTTGTAGCCTTCCAAGATCCCGAGCAAAACCGCAAACGGCAACTGCCCGCGAAACTCGTCGAGGACGAGGATGCGCTGACCCGCGTAATTGTCAAAGCCGTTCTGATAATCTGATACGAGATATACATCCTCCTCACCGTACTCCTCAATAAGATCGAGAGTTATACCCGTTTTGCCGTTCCCGCTTTCGCCAAAAAACCAATGGACAGCGACATTGCGCTTGAATGGTGTCTCTCGTTCCCGCTTGTCAAAATACATATTCTTTATGATGGTCGTCATACGATTATCGAAATAGTTCGGGCTGAGCCTGCGGATCTCCTTCCATGTCATGCCCTCCTCGATTTTCTCCATGATGAAAGCGAGATCGTTGCGCTGTCCCTGTTTGCCGATGATCTCGCCTTTCTGTTCTTTGGCAACAATCTTCTCGCCCTTCTCCTCGAACTTCCCGACCTTGTTTATATAGTCCTCAATTTGGCTCTTCGTTCCCTTTGATGCATCACAATGCGCTTTCTTCCCGATGAACTTCTGGACCGTGTTGAAATCGACGGCGTTCTGATTGCAGAGGACGACGTGCAGGTGTTCCATGCCTTCCGCACTGATGCAATAGTTGCAAGCGGCGGAGCGTTTCTCACTGGAGCACCACGCCTCGACGACTGCCTTGCAGATCTCCGCCTCGCTCATCTTCAAAATCTCTTCGGGTGTTATATCCATCACGCCGTTTTTGCGGATGTTCGGACAGACCACGAACCACGAGCGGGATCGGTTCTCTTTTTCTTTACCTGTGCTTTTCGCCATATACCTCGCTCCTTTCCCGATACTCTCCTAAGATCGCTTTGATCGTGTCCGTCGGCGAGATGCCGCGTCGCTCTGCCGTCGCTTTGATGTAGCCGCCCAGGTCTTTACTTAGACGTAATGTGTACCGCTCATAACTATATAGCTTTTTCATTTGCTTTACCTCTCTAAACTGTTTTTTTATTGCTTCCAAATTTAATATGAAAGAATGGCGGCAATTTGCCGCCATGAAATCCTTACGTTTCCCTTACGAACTTCGGCGGCAAACTTCCGCACAGAAGTGAGCGGCACAAACACGATCGGATTGTGCGATGATCCACGTCTAAAAGCTCCACCCTGCGGGCGTTTCCTGCGTTCCGCACAAAACACAGAAGTCGCGGGTAATACTTGCCGCGACTTCTTCACCGCCAAATCACCAAAGAAAAAACTCCCTTACCGCAGTTGCGGCGGGAGCTTCCTATTGTATTATCTCTCTGGATCATCGTTATAATGCGGATAATCTTGCGTGTCCTGCGGCTCATCGTCGTCCGAGTTCTTGCCCTTTCGTTGTCTTGCCCGTTCGAGATTGACCCTCTGAGCCTCGATGCGTGCCTCATCGATGAGCTGTTCGATATAGTCCTTTGCCATGGCGATCTTCTCCTTTGATATATTTATCTTCAATATGCAAGTTGGGTGTAAAAATGGAGGGCATTATATGTACTAAGCTATATAAAAATGGTATGATGAAAATAAGAATTAACGATTTAAGGTTAATTGAAATCCTTACTGCAACATTGAAGTTGTAAATGCACATTGACATTTTTTTGAAATTGTAAATGCACGCCTGACTTGGTAAATGCAACATTTTAAGCTGTTTTTTCTCTTTTTTCTTGCCCTTTACATAACATCTTTGTACAATGATGGAAAAGATGGGCAGCTTAAAGGACGGACTGCATTTTTTTCCTCTTTTCGAAGTTGTAAATGCACCCCGTTTTCCAGGGGTTCCGATCTGTCTCCTTACGTCCTGCCTTCTCTTTTTTATTCGGCGTTTACTTTAGTAACGCCGGTGTGAGACAGATGGAATCGGGTTGGATTTTCTCAAGGCCAAGGAGAGTTGCGGTCTCCTCGCCGTAGATCTTCATAAAAAGATCAATGGGAGCCTGCCCGTTCCATTTTTTTCTTGGATAAGAGTTGATGTGATTCATCATCCGTTTTATCTCTTCTTCCGTGTAGGCTTCCTTTGCTTTGTTCTTTGGTATGATGTAGCGGATCAGTTCATGGTTGCGTTCACAGCTGCTCTTCTGATTGCTGTTCATTGGCTCGCAGTAAAATACACGGCATTGACCTTTTCCTTCTGCCTCGCTTCCCTCGATCCGGACAGGATCGGTAAATTCACTTCCCCGGTCCGTCAGGATCACCTGGAACAGGGTACAGAAGCCTTTCCCGCCCAAACGGCGGCGCAGATCCGCAAAGATTTCCGTCACAGAGGCTGCCGTGTTCCGCTCCCGAAGATACATCAGCTGCAGATCACAATTCGTAAACAGGATCGTCAGCAGCGTCTGCCCTCCCTTATGCAGCACCACACTGTCCATCTGGCTGACCATGGCATCCGGATTCCGGCTCATGTACTCCAGGTACTCTTCATAAGTGCGTCCCTGGTGGCACCTGCGGTCTACGCGTAGAACCGGGCCGCTCTTTTTACGCTCCGGTCGGCGCAGTTTTCTGCGCAGATCGATATTTCTTGCGTCCAGCAGGCCTGCGTCGACATAGGAATAAATCGTCCGATCACTCACAGGCAGCTGATCGCGGTAACGCTCACAGATAACTGGAATGGAATGCCCTTGCTTAATCAGCGGAGAGAGGATCTCGTTGATCTGATTCAGTTCTGACTCTGTAAGCGATATCCCGCGCCTGGTCTGTGACAGGGTACTCTCATATCGCTCCTGCGCGTTCTTCGCATCATAGAGCATCCTCCGAAGGCGGCAGCGCATCCTTTTCTCGCAGCCATTGCACACAAAGGGGGATTTCTCGTAATCCGGACAGAACTGCTCCTGATAATCAGAACAGCCTTCATTGCAGCCGCCGCAGGCACTCTGGCACTGACGCTTTCCTCTGTGACACTGCGTGCGACAGGATGGGATTCTGCTGCAGCTTTCTCTGTGTACACAGCTGTTCCCTCCGGAAGAAGCGACCAGCCGCCGATGGGCCCTGATCTCTCTTCCCACGGTTGACCGATCCTTTCCGATCTGTTTCGCGATCCTGGCAACCTTGAGCCCTCTCTGAAGCCCTGCCTGGATCGCCAGTCTGTCATCATAAGTCAAGTGCTTTTTACTCATGCTTTCCTCCTATCGGATGGCAGGACGAAAGACACTATACAGAAAACAATGACAAAAAGAAACCATGAAATCACAACTGCAACTCCATGGTTTCTCACTCATGTAATTCTAACTGCAACGCCTTATGTTGCATTTAACTTTTCAATTAACC
>JAUNHA010000076.1 GCA_030524135.1 Eubacteriales bacterium | reverse complement strand
TCGTCTTTGGACATCCAATATCGTTTTTCCGGCGCTCCGTTACAGATCGATCAGAAGGCCGACCGGCGCATGATCGGACCCCATCACATCCGCATAGATCACCGCATCCTTCACCTTGTCTTTTATGCTGTCGGACACCACAAAATAGTCGATTCTCCAGCCCACGTTCTTTGCCCGCGCGTTCATCCGGTAAGACCACCAGCTGTAGGCCTCACGATCCGGATAGAGGTTTCGGAAGGTGTCCGTAAATCCTGCCGCCAGCAGCTCTGAAAACTTCGCGCGCTCCTCATCCGTAAACCCGGCATTATGATGATTTGTCTTATCGTTTTTCAGATCGATCGGCTCGTGCGCCACGTTCAGATCCCCGCAGTAGATGACCGGCTTATCCTTTGCAAGCCCGCTGACATAAGCGCGCCAGGCGTCTTCCCACTCCATGCGGTAGGAAAGGCGCTGCAGTTCATTCTGGGAATTCGGCACGTAAACGGTCAGCAGATAGTAGTCCGGATACTCGAGGCATACGGCTCTTCCCTCTTTATCATGTTCCTCCACTCCAAGTCCGTAACGCACGGAAAGCGGTTTTTCCTTTACAAAAACCGCCGTGCCGGAGTAGCCTTTTTTCTCCGCATAATCCCAGTACTGATAATATCCCGGAAGGTCCATCTTGATCTGGCCCTCCTGTAATTTCGTCTCCTGCAGGCAGAATGCATCCGCATCCACATCCCGGAAAAATTCCATAAACCCTTTATTCATTACGGCACGCAGGCCGTTGACATTCCATGATACAAACTTTTTCACCAGGCTTTCTCCTTTTGTCGTGTTCTTATTCTCTGCCGTAAAGCTTTGTGATATGAGCCATTTTTTTGATCAGATCCGCTGAAAATGCATTCCGCGCCATGCGCCATTCCCAGTTTCCTCCAAGGGAAGAGGGGCGGTTTATGCGCGCCGAAGCCCCGAGGCCCTTCCAGTCCTGAAATGGTACGATGACAGTGTCAGCCGCGCTTGCGTACGCCATACGGATGGTGTATTCGTTCCATTCCTCTTTTTTTCTGCCGGTAAGGCAGAGATAGTCCGCCGCGAATTTCAGGGAAGCTGCGGGCAGCTCATCAAACCAGGCTTTCAGGGTCTGGTTATCATGTGTCCCGGTATATGCCACGCTGTTTTTCTCCCATCGGTGCGGCATGTAGTCCGATTCCTCGCAGGAATCAAAGGCAAATTCCAGCACCTTCATGCCCGGGTATCCGCTTTCGCGTAAAAGCTCTCTTACCCCTTCCGTCAGGAAACCGAGATCCTCCGCGATCACGGGAAGCTCTCCCAGGGCCTCCTTAAGCCTTCTGAAAAGCTCCATGCCGGGTCCCTTCTCCCAGCTGCCGTGCTCCGCCGTCTTATTTCCGTAGGGGACGCAGTAATATGCCTCAAATCCCCTGAAGTGATCGATGCGGAGCACATCCACAAGGCTGAACGCATGAGATATGCGCCGGATCCACCAGGCATAATTCTGCCGTCTGTGATATGCCCAGTCATAGACCGGATTGCCCCAGAGCTGCCCTTCGGCGGAAAATGCGTCCGGGGGAACCCCCGCCACCGCGCGCGGGCAGAGCTTTTCATCCATCTGAAAGAGCGCTGGCTCCGCCCATACATCGGCGGAATCAAGCGCGACATAGATCGGAAGGTCTCCGATCAGCTCGATTCCGAGTTCATTCACATATTTTTTTAATGCCGTCCACTGACGCCTGAAATGATACTGCAGCCAGCAGTAAAACCGGATCCTGTCTCCGAGCTTTTCCCGGTACGGGCGAAGCGCCTCCGCCTTATGTGCCCTGATATCCTCTTCCCACTCATACCACGGCGCGCCGTCATGCAGCTCTTTGAGCGCCATAAACAAAGCATAGTCTTCAAGCCAGGCAGCATTTTCATTGCAGAAGGAGGAAAAATCCGGATACCTTCCCTCAAGTCCCAGATAGTTTTCCACCTGATAAGCCTTGTACAAGAGCGCAAGCCGCTCCTGATACAGCTTCCCGTAATCGATCCGCTCAGGATCCGTTCCGAAATCGCAGGCCGTGCAGTCCTTCTTTTTCAGAATCTCTTCCGGAAACGCCTCAAGATCGATAAAATATGGATTGCCCGCAAAGGTAGAAAAAGACTGATACGGCGAATCTCCGTAGCTCGTCGGCCCAAGCGGCAGTATCTGCCAGTAGCTCTGGCCGGCTTTTTTTAATTTATCGGCAAACTGATAGGCCTCTTTTCCAAATGTTCCGATCCCGTATTTTCCCGGCAGGGAAAATACCGGCAGAAGTACGCCTGCTTTTCTCATCCGTTCCCCCTTTATTCACTTACCTTGTAATTTGGTACAGTGTGGTTAGCGTATGTATCCCATGTTGGTTCATAATCTTCTGTAGCCTGGTTTCCCCACATATCCCAACCTTCTCTGACACCCCTTGCAAATAGTTCGATTCTTGGTCCCAAACTGCAATTTTCGATAATTGGGATAATCTCATCAGGTTTTCTGCTATGTTCCCGTTTCATCGTTCTAATGATGTTTACCTGAGAACGGGCCGGCTGCAGTGTTCTGTTTGGCGCACTCTTTTTCTTAATGCCAAACAACAGTAATTCTGTAACATTTCTAAAATAAAACCCGACTCCCCGGCCATCAGGCTCACCGTCTTTTCTTACTTTTTCCCACACAATATTTCCCTTATATTCAAATCCCCATGCGTCCATTACTGCAAGTCCGTCAGGAAGAAGTGCATTTGGTACCCACAAATATAAATGTGCTTTATCTGCAGTAATTTCCGAAATAGGAAGTGTTTTAATATCTTCAAGCGTCATCGTCGCATAGCGGGTCAAACGTTTATGTTCAGGCGCCACTTTTCCTGTTCTATTCTGAAATTGCCATGGCGGATCAGCATAAATCGTATTATACTTGTTCCCTTTAGTGAATTTCAGTAAGCTTTGTGAAGTAGTCGTTAAGTCTGGCATAATCTTCAATACATTCCTTTCTAATCCCAATTGCTAAAATAGGACAGCCTCCATTACGTCTTGAATCCAATCTATACGTTAATTTTCCCATCCATGTCGTACTTGCCCCATACTTTTTAATCAATGGCTGCCCATTATCATCTTTTTCCTGTTTAAAGATTTCATTAAGTGTTTCTGATCTTGTTACAATAACACCTACATCAATTAAACCACAATCAAAATAAGTTCTCATCGCCAGCAAATCACGATCAAATGTCTGGTCTTTGCTGTTCCATTCAAGATCAAACGCTACCCGATTTTTTAGAAAATCAATATTATGTCCGTCAATATAACCCTCTATTATTTCAATTTCATAAGGTTCATCAGCAAAACGACCTCTGCGCTGTACAGCCTGTCTCGGATATTTTTTTACAGTCAAATCTCCGCTTATCCTTATTTCACGCCATCCAAACGGATATAAAATATCATCAAATTTCTTAGGTATTGGAGACTCATTTCCTCCCGCTTTCTTAATATCGCCTAAAGTGAGTGTTAATTTTTTCAGACACTCCTGCAATTCATTCCATTCTTCCGGAAATGCGTCGTGAAGTATCTCCAGCGCATGACCATAATTATAAAATTCAAATTTTGACAGTAAATCCTTGTCTAAATACTTTTCATAATCCATATCAAAATACCCTCTTCTCCTTTTTTTAGATTATATGCGACTAAGAAACAATTTTCAATCCAATCATCTAAATGTTATAATATAAATCAATAAACGGAGGACAAAAAAACATGCCTGGCAAGCTATCAGACAATCACACGGGAGTTTGACAGTTAAAAAAGAGAAAACATCGTATAAGCCGCAACAGGCTTAT
>JAUNHA010000025.1 GCA_030524135.1 Eubacteriales bacterium | reverse complement strand
GGAGGGGTGCTCTCTCTAGCTTTTTATTCAACTGACTACTTCTTTACTCTAACGAGCTGGTGAATTATGGGTGAAAATGGGTAAAAAGCGAGCCGGAACAAAAAAAAGGAGCCCCTTACGGGACTCCAGTTTCGGAACTTTTGTAGGATTTAAAGGATGAAAGTGTTTATCTCATTTATTATAGCTAAAGTATAACATAAGCTCCTGCAAAGTGTTTGAAGTCATTTTAAATAAATTCGAAAGAAATCCTTAAGACATGATGGGAAAGGAATCAGCGGATCCCATAGTATTCTTTGATGACCTGCATGATAACAGGAGAACAGCAGCTTTTTCTCGGACTTTTGTTCATACAGTCAGGCTTTGTGCAGGCACCTGTTGCCTTTCTGACATCAGAAAGTGTTCTTGCACCGTTTTCGAGTGCACGCAGGATATCCCCCTTTGTTACATCGGAGCAGTAACATACAATCTCTTCGTTTTTCATATTTTCCCCATACAAAATATTAATATTTATTAATATTTATCATACCATAAAATCTTTGTTTTAGAAAGAAAAAGATTGCTGTATTTGTACTGCATACATCTGTCTACTGCATGAAAAAAACTGCATTTGAAACGAAACTTCATTTGACTAATAGGACTGCTTACTATACAATCAGAGTAGATATTTGCTTGAAAAATTATGCAAAACTTACAATAAACAACAGGAGTTGATGCACAATGGGGAAAGGTGCATCGATATCGGGCAAAGCCCGGGAGGAGGTCGTATGGAGACAAAGAATCACGATGGAAAAATGTGGGCGCTGATCAAGGAAAAGCCGGAAGAGGGGCTGTGGATGCGGCGCGTTCCGATCCCTGAGGTCGGACCGAATGATGTAAAGATCAAGATACATAAAAATGCGATCTGCGGAACGGATGTGCATATCTGGCAGTGGAATGACTGGGCGCAGCACACCATTCCGATCGGTCTTACGGCAGGACATGAATATGTCGGAGAAGTCGTGGAGGTTGGCTCGGGTGTTACCGGATTTAAGCCGGGTGATCTCGTGACCGGAGAGGGGCATATTACCTGCGGACGCTGCCGCAACTGCCTGGAGGGACACAAGGAAAACTGCATGGCGGCGAAGGGCGTCGGCGTGAACCGCAGCGGAGCGTTTGCGGAGTATCTGGTCATCCCGCAGGAAAATGTATGGCCCTGCCGCAAGGATATTCCGGAGGAGCTGTATGCGATTTTTGATCCGCTCGGCAATGCGACGCATACGGCGCTCTCCTATGATACGCTCGGAGAGGATGTGCTGATCTCGGGCGCCGGACCGATCGGCTGCATGGCGGCGGCGATCGTGCGCTTTGCCGGCGCAAGACACGTGGTTGTGACGGATTTCAATCCGCATCGTCTCGCACTTGCAAAGAAGCTCGGAGCGACGCGCTGCGTGGATCTGCGCAGCGAAAAGCTGGAGGAAGTGATGCATGAGCTCGGCATGGCGGAAGGGTTTGATATCGGTCTTGAGATGTCAGGTGCCCAAGCGGCGCTGGATACGATGATCCATAATATGAAGCACGGCGGGAAGATCGCGCTTCTTGGCCTTCTCGGGACAAAGACGGAGGTGGATATGGAGACCGTTATTTTTAACGGTCTAAATCTGCGGGGTATTTATGGCAGGAAGGTCTGGGATACCTGGTATAAGATGACGCTTATGGTCGAGGCGGGTCTTGACGTATCCGGCATTATTACGGATCATTATGATATCCGGGATTTTGAAAAAGGCTTTGCAGCGATGCTCTCGGGGACTTCCGGCAAGGTGATTCTCGACTGGTCGCGCATCAATGAAGAATAAACGGAAAGAAGGGGATAGGGGGACTATATGAACAAACAGGAAAGTCTTAAGTTTTACCGGAGTGAGGTGGAGGCGATCAGGGAAGCCGGTCTTTTTAAAGGAGAAGCGCCGCTTTGTTCTCCGCAGGGCGCAAGGGTGAAGCTGCAGGATGGAAGAGAGCTTTTGTGCATGTGCGCAAACAACTATCTGGGCCTTGGGGACAGCGAACGGCTGATCCACGCGGCAGAAAAAACTTATGAAACGCGCGGCTATGGCATGGCGTCCGTGCGGTTTATCTGCGGAACGCAGGATATTCACAGGGAGCTTGAAAAGAAGATTTCCGGGTTTCTCGGAACGGAGGATACGATCCTTTACTCTTCCTGCTTTGATGCGAACGGCGGGCTGTTTGAGACGCTGCTTTCGGCGGAGGATGCGGTGATCAGCGACGAGCTCAATCACGCTTCCATCATTGACGGCGTGCGGCTCTGCAAGGCACAGCGCTATCGCTACCGCAACAATGACATGGCGGATCTGGAAGCAAAATTGCAGGAGGCAGAGGCTGCGGGCGCGCGCATAAAGCTGATTGCGACGGACGGCGTATTTTCCATGGACGGCATCATCTGCAATCTGGAAGGTGTCTGTGCGCTGGCGGATCAATATCAGGCGCTTGTGATGGTGGATGACAGCCATGCAGCCGGATTTGTTGGAAAGACCGGACGAGGGACCGCGGAGCACTGCGGTGTACAGGGGCGTGTGGATATCATCACGGGAACGCTCGGCAAGGCGCTTGGCGGAGCATCGGGCGGATATACTTCCGGCAGAAAGGAGATCATCGATCTCCTGCGGCAGAGAAGCAGACCGTATCTTTTTTCAAACTCGCTTGCGCCGGCGATCGCAGGAGCAAGTATAGAGCTGTTTGATATGCTTTCTGAGAGCACGGAGCTTCGGGATCATCTGGAGGAGATCACGGGCTATTACAGAGAACAGCTTACGAAAAACGGGTTTGACATCATTCCGGGAACGCATCCGATCGTGCCGATCATGCTCTACGATGAGAAAAAGGCGGCAGAGTTCGCTGCGAAAATGGTGGAAAAGGGCGTCTATGTCGTGGCATTTTCCTATCCGGTGGTGCCGAAAGGAAGAGCGCGTATCCGTACACAGGTCTGCGCAAACCACACAAAGGAAGATATTGATTTTGCAGTAAAATGCTTTTGTGAAGTGAGAGAGGAGCTTAAGAACTAAGATGTCATTTATTAGTGTATTTGATGTACTGGGACCGAACATGATCGGCCCTTCAAGCTCGCATACGGCCGGAGCATGCGTGATCGCAAACCTTGCGCGCAAGATGCTCGGAACGGAGCTTAAAGAAGTGGAATTTACGCTGTACGGATCTTTTGCAAAGACCTATCAGGGGCATGGAACAGACCGCGCGCTGCTTGGCGGCATTATGGGATTTCAGACGGATGACGAAAGAATCAGGGATTCATTTGAAATCGCGAAGGAACGGGGAATTGCGTTCCGTTTCATTCCGAATGATACGGACACGGACACGCATCCGAACACGGCGGATGTCCACATGGTAGGAACAGACGGACGGGTGATGGATGTGCGCGGAGAATCGCTTGGCGGCGGCAAGGTCCGCATCTCGCGCATCAACGGCGTGGAAGTGGACTTTACGGGCGAATACAGCGCGGTGATCGTGGTGCAGCAGGACAGACCGGGCGTTGTAGCGCATATCACGAAGATCCTGAGCGACCGGAATGTCAATATCGCTTTTATGCGCCTGTTCCGCGAGTCAAAGGGAAATACCGCCTATACGATCGTGGAATCGGACGGGAAGCTTCCGGACGATGTGGCGGAAAAGCTCAGGGAAAACAAGTATGTGCGTGACGTTATGATCGTGCAGTAAGCGGCGAATGGAGGAGAGAAAATATGGATTTTAAAAACGGAGCCGAATTGCTCGCGGTCTGTGAAGCGGAGCATATCAGTATTTCCGAGGCGATGAAGCGCAGAGAATGTGAGCTTGGAGAGACAACGACAGAGGAGATCATGAAGCGGATGCAGCGTGTGCTTGAGATCATGAAGCATTCTGCAAAAACGCCGCTTAAGGAGCCGGGCCGTTCCATGGGCGGCCTGATCGGGGGAGAATCCCAGAAGATAGACAGACATTATGAAGAAGGCCGGGACATCTGCGGACCGGTGCTGAACCGGGCGGCAGCCTATGCGATGGGGGTGCTGGAAGTAAACGCATCCATGGGCCTTATCGTGGCGGCGCCGACGGCAGGTTCCTCGGGCGTGGTTCCGGGACTTTTGCTGGCGCTTGCCGATGAATATGAGATTTCGGATGAGCAGCTTTGCGACGCGCTGTTTAATGCGGGTGCGCTCGGATATCTTGCGATGCGGAACGCAACCGTTGCGGGTGCGGTCGGCGGCTGCCAGGCGGAGATCGGCGTGGCGGCGGCAATGGCTGCTTCGGCGGCGGTAGAGCTGAGAGGCGGCACACCGCGCCAGTGCCTTGACGCAGGCTCGATCGTGCTGATGAATATGCTCGGACTCGTCTGCGATCCGGTGCGCGGGCTGGTGGAATATCCCTGCCAGAACCGCAACGCTTCGGGCGTGGCAAACGCGCTGGTCGCTGCAGAGCTTTCCCTTTCGGGCATCAGACAGCTCATTCCGTTTGATGAAATGCTGGATACGATGTATACGGTCGGAAAACGTCTTCCGGCAGAGCTTCGTGAGACCGCGCTCGGCGGCTGTGCGATCGCGCCGTCTGCCTGCGCTGCCTGCGGGGCTTGCGCATCGGCCGCGCTTCCTGTATAATCTCATAAGCAGCAAAAATGCTGCGGATCACTACCGTGAGGTAATGAACGGAGGGAAGGAAAATGAATTCAGAAAAGAAAACGATCGCGGTCATTTTCGGTGGCCGCTCGACGGAGCACGAGGTATCCTGCAAATCAGCCTACAATGTGATCGCCCAGATCGACCATGAGAAATGGGATGTGATTGCGATCGGCATCACCAGGGAAGGAAGCTGGCTTCTTACAGAGGATACGGAGACGATGCTGAACGGAAGCTGGACGGCTTCCTCAGTACATGCGGAGATCGGTCCGGATACTGAAAAAAGATGTGTGACGATCAAGGGCAGTGACGGAGCATCGCGCGAGGTTAAACTGGATGTGGTATGGCCGGTGCTTCACGGGAAAAACGGAGAGGACGGTACGATTCAGGGCCTTCTGGAGCTGGCCCGTATTCCTTATGTCGGCTGTGGTGTGCTTGCATCAGCAGTCTCCATGGATAAGTTTTTTACCAAGATCATCGTAGACAGACTGGGAATCCGCCAGGCGCGTTTTGTCGGGTTACATGACTATGAACTCCGGAAAATGGACGAGGTGACGGCACGGGTGGAAGCGGAGCTTGACTATCCCGTGTTTATCAAGCCGTCAAACGCAGGCTCTTCCTGCGGCGTTTCCAAGGCAAATGATGCGAAAGAGCTTGCTGAAGGACTGAAAAAGGCAGCAGAGGTAGATAGCAAGATCCTTGTGGAGGAATTCATTCGCGGGCATGAAGTGGAATGTGCGGTGTTCGGCGGCGGAAAAGAAAAGCCGCAGGCATCAGGCGTAGGAGAGATCCTCGCTGCAGCAGAGTTTTATGACTATGATGCCAAGTACAACAATCCGGATTCCCAGACCGTGACGGATCCGGTCCTTCCGGAGGGAGCAGCTGAGACGGTCAGAAAATACGCCTGCGAGATCTTCAATGCAGTGGATGGCTACGGGCTTTCCCGCGTGGACTTCTTTGTGACGGATGAAGGAGAAGTGATCTTCAATGAGATCAATACCATGCCGGGCTTTACTGCGATCAGTATGTATCCGATGCTCTGGGAGGCAAGAGGCATCTCCAAGAAGGAGCTGGTAGAGCGTCTCATCGAAAATGCGATGAAGCGCTGGGACTGACAGTGTAAAAATTAAGAATAATCAGAGATAAAAATACAATGGGCTGTGAGAACGTTTTAGCGTTTCACAGCCCTCTTTCGTGCATTCGGGTTTTGGTCCGGAGATGGGTTCAGGCCGGATTAAGGTCCTGGATTTAAAGCCCGAATTCCTGCTTCAGTGTTTCTTCCATGACTTCAAGCGGAGCTTCCTCTCCGGTCCAGAGCGTGAAATTAAGCGCCCCCTGGCAGACGAGCATGCCGAGCCCGTTGACGGTCTTTGCGCCGCGCTGTTCGGCCTCCTGTAAAAACAGGGTGTGGGGATCATTGAAGACGACATCGGTAACGACCATATGTTTTGCGATCGTATCATAATTAATATCCGGTTTTTCATTAACATTCGGGTAGAGACCGACAGAAGTTGCGTTTACGAGGATATCCGTATCCGCGGGAACGGAAAACGGTCTGTCCCATAAAACAAATTCTGCTTTGGCAGAGGTCTTTTCCTGCAGGAGCTTCACAAGTGCCTCGCCCCGTTCGCGCGTGACATTCACGATCGTCACTTTTTCGGCGCCTGCCAGCGCGCACTCCACAGAGATGGCGCGGGCAGCCCCGCCGGCCCCGAGAATAACCACACGTTTGCCGGTTACGGATACGCCTTCGTTCTGCAGCGAGGTAAGGAACCCTTTCCCGTCCGTGTTTTCACCCCAGAGCCTTCCGCCGTTGTTGATGACAGTATTGACCGCGCCGATGATCTCTGCTGCGGGAGAGAGCCCGTCGAGATATTTGAGCACTTCTACTTTATGAGGGATCGTCAGGTTGATGCCGCGCATATTCATCGCGCGCATCCCTTCCATGGCAGCCTGCAGTGCGCCCGGCTCCACCCGGATGGTAAGATACCGGTAATCAAGGCCCTTTGCGGCAAATGCCGCCTCCTCCATAACGCCTGTCGGGTTTTCCTCAACCGGACAGCCGAACACGCCTGTGAGTTCGGCTCTGTAATTTTTAGCCATTATCTTCCGCCTTTCCGGACGGGCGTTCCGTCCTTTTTTATCTGATCTTATTCTGCTTATTCTGACTTAAAAAAATCCCCCTCAGAGCGATGCCCTGAGAGGGAGAACTGCTTTGTCTGATCCGGGAAGTCCTCCGCACTGCGGACACATTACTTTCCGGCAGCCTTTGCGGCCTTCTTTGCAGCCTTTTCTTTTTCCTTCTGACGCTTCTTCAGATCCTTTTCGGTAAGAACCGCGCCCTTTACGATCTCGGTGATGTAGATGCCGCTGACCTTTACCTTGACTTCGGTCTTGACCGGGAGCTGTCTGAACACCCGACCGTCGGCGATGAGCGTAAGTACCTTCGGACCTACCTTTGCCTTTACGACAGGCATCTTTGTCCAGCGCAGATACTTCGGCGTCTGTTCCGTTACGATCTTCGGAAGGTTCGTCTCGGAGAGCTTCATCTTTTTCTTATCGATGATGAGCATTGAAACGGTCTGAGAGGAAGCCTCGATCAGCTTCTGCGAATCAAGCTGCTTTGCTTCAAGCTTTCTGCCCAGAAAATAAAGGATTACGAGCAGAACCAGCAGTACGATGAGGATCACTGCGATCACGTTAAGGACCGCTCCCCAGTTGACTGCGAGAGGAATGTTGGGATACATATTCATAGGAATTATTGACCTCCAGCGCATAATTGTTCATAGTATAGCATTTTCAATTGGAAAAATCAACAAATATCTGCTTGACACTTACCTTGCCATGTGCTAGTCTATAGGGTACATTATTGTGGCATCGTGGGCTTTTGCGCCCATAAGCCGGTTACAATCAACATACATTTAAGAATATCAGAGGTGGAGAATATCAATGGAGAAGAGCAGAATGCATTCCGTAAAAGCCGGAAAAGGCTTAAGGATGAGCTTTTCAGAAGCGAAACAGGTTCTGGAAATGCCGAATCTTATCGAGATTCAGAAGAACTCTTATAATTGGTTCCTGACTGACGGACTGAAAGAAGTGTTCGACGATATCTCGCCGATCGCAGACTTCGCAGGTCATCTCAGCCTGGAATTTGTCGATTTTAATCTCTGCAGAGACGAAGTGAAATACAGCATTGAGGAGTGCAAGGAACGCGACGCCACATATGCTGCTCCGCTTAAGGTAAAGGTTCGCCTGATCAACAAGGACAAGGACGAGATCAACGAGCATGAGATCTTCATGGGAGATCTTCCGCTGATGACGGATACCGGTTCCTTCGTGATCAACGGAGCCGAGCGAGTTATCGTATCCCAGCTTGTAAGAAGCCCGGGTATTTATTATGAGATCGCACATGACAAGCTCGGAAAGGAGCTTTATTCCTGTACCGTGATTCCGAACCGCGGCGCATGGCTTGAGTATGAGACCGATTCCAACAATGTATTCTGGGTACGCGTTGACAGAACCCGTAAGGTGCCTGTTACCGTGCTGATCCGTGCGCTTGGAATTGGAACGAACAAGGAGATCGTGGATCTCTTCGGAGAAGAGCCGAAGCTGCTTGATACCTTTGCAAAAGATACCTCTGACAACTATCAGGACGGTCTTCTTGAGCTCTACAAAAAGATCAGACCGGGCGAGCCGCTGTCCGTTGATTCCGCGCAGAGCCTTCTCAACAGCATGTTCTTCGATCCGAGAAGATATGATCTTGCGAAGGTCGGAAGATATAAGTTCAATAAGAAGCTGGCGCTCAGAAACCGCATTGACGGAAAGGTTCTCGCAGAGGATGTCGTGGACAAAACGACGGGAGAGATCCTTGCACAGGCAGGTGAGACGCTTACAAAGCAGACCTGCGATGCGATCCAGAACGCAGGCGTGCCGTATGTATTTGTAAGAAGCTCAAAGACGGATGCGGAAAACAGCGAGGGCAGAACCGTCAAGGTCCTTTCCAATATGATGGTGGATCTCGCGGCACATGTTCCGTTTGATCCGGAAGAAGCAGGCGTTCATGAGATGGTATATTATCCGGCTCTGAAGGCGCTTCTCGAAGAGGTTGGCACAGAGGATGAGGAAGCGCTCAAGACTGCTGTCAGAAAGAATGTGCACGAGCTTGTGCCGAAGCACATTACGAAAGAGGATATCCTGACCTCCATCAACTACAACATGCATCTCGAGGAAAATATCGGAAACAGCGATGACATCGACCACCTCGGCAACCGTCGTATCCGTGCGGTCGGAGAGCTTTTGCAGAACCAGTACCGCATCGGACTTTCCCGTATGGAGCGTGTTGTGCGCGAGCGTATGAGCACACAGGACATCGAGGAGATCACGCCGCAGTCGCTGATCAACATAAAGCCTGTGACCGCAGCGGTTAAGGAATTCTTCGGATCATCACAGCTCTCTCAGTTTATGGATCAGAACAATCCGCTGTCAGAGCTTACGCATAAGAGACGTCTTTCGGCACTTGGACCTGGCGGACTTTCCAGAGACCGTGCCGGATTCGAGGTCCGCGACGTACATTATACGCATTATGGACGCATGTGCCCGATCGAGACGCCTGAGGGACCGAACATCGGACTGATCAACTCGCTTGCTTCCTATGCGCGCATTAACGAGTACGGATTTATTGAAGCGCCGTACCGCGTGGTCAATAAGGATGCCGACCCGAAGAACCCGGTCGTAACGGACGATATCGTATACATTACCGCTGATGAAGAGGATAACTTCAAGGTGGCACAGGCGAATGAGCCGCTTGACGAGGAAGGACATTTTGTCAATGCACATGTATCCGGACGTTTCCGCGATATGACGACGAGCTTTGACAGAAAGGATATCGACCTGATGGACGTATCCCCGAAGATGCTGCTTTCCGTCGCAACATCCATGATTCCGTTCCTTGAGAACGATGACCCGACGCGTGCGCTGATGGGATCAAACATGCAGCGTCAGGCGGTGCCGCTTCTGAAGACGGAGGCCGCTGTAGTCGGAACGGGTATTGACGACAAGGTTGCCGTAGACTCCGGCGTCTGCATGCTTGCAAAGAATGACGGTGTTGTTACTTCGGTTTCCTCCAACAGAATCGTGATCAGAACCGACAAGGGAGACGATATTTACCGCCTTACCAAGTTCCTGCGTTCGAACCAGTCGAACTGCTACAATCAGAGACCGATCGTATTTGCGGGAGATACCGTAAAGAAGGGCGAGGTCATTGCGGACGGTCCGTCCACCTCAAATGGTGAGATCGCGCTCGGAAAGAACCCGCTCATCGGCTTCATGACCTGGGAAGGCTATAACTACGAGGACGCGGTGCTTCTGTCAGAGCGTCTGGTTCAGGAAGATGTATACACTTCGGTTCACATTGAGGAGTACGAGTGCGAGGCGCGCGATACGAAGCTTGGACCGGAGGAGATCACAAGAGACGTTCCGGGTGTCGGCGAAGAGGCGCTTAAGGATCTTGACGACCGCGGAATCATCCGGATCGGAGCAGAAGTAAGAGCCGGCGATATCCTCGTCGGAAAGGTAACGCCGAAGGGCGAGACCGAGCTTACGCCGGAGGAAAGACTGCTTCGCGCGATCTTCGGCGAAAAGGCAAGAGAAGTGCGCGATACTTCTCTGAAGGTTCCGCACGGTGCATACGGCATCGTTGTGGATGCAAAGGTATTTACAAGAGAAAATTCCGAGGAGCTTTCGCCGGGCGTAAGTGAATCGGTCAGAATCTATATTGCACAGAAGCGTAAGATCGGTGTCGGCGACAAGATGGCAGGTCGTCACGGAAACAAGGGTGTCGTTTCCCGCGTGCTTCCGGTTGAGGATATGCCGTATCTGCCGAACGGCCGTCCGCTTGACATCGTGCTGAACCCGCTGGGCGTTCCGTCCCGAATGAATATCGGACAGGTGCTTGAGCTCCACTTAAGCCTTGCTTCGAGAGCGCTTGGCTTCAACGTTTCCACCCCGATCTTTGAGGGTGCGAACGAGCACGACATCCAGAACTGCCTGGAGATGGCGAACGATTATGTCAACAACAGCTGGGAAGAGTTCGAGGAGAAGTACAAAGATGTGCTGAAGCCGGATGTGATGGAATATCTCGGTACGCATCTCGAGCACAGAGCGCTCTGGAAGGGCGTTCCGATCAACCGCGACGGAAAGGTGCGCTTAAGAGACGGCCGTACCGGAGAATACTTTGATTCACCGGTTGCGATCGGACACATGCACTATCTGAAGCTGCACCATCTGGTAGATGATAAGATCCATGCGCGTTCTACCGGTCCATACTCACTCGTTACACAGCAGCCGCTCGGCGGTAAAGCCCAGTTCGGCGGACAGCGTTTCGGAGAGATGGAGGTGTGGGCGCTCGAGGCTTACGGCGCTTCCTACACACTGCAGGAGATCCTTACGATGAAGTCGGATGACGTGGTCGGACGTGTGAAGACCTACGAAGCGATCATCAAGGGAGAGAACATTCCGAAGCCGGGTATTCCGGAGTCCTTCAAGGTGCTCTTAAAGGAGCTTCAGTCTCTTGCGCTTGATGTGCGCGTACTGAAAGATGACGGCACAGAAGTAGAGCTCAAGGAAAACCTTGATGATACGGATATGAATCTGCACCGCCTGCTTGAGGGTGACAGACGCTACCGTGATAACGAGGGCGACCGCTTCGGAAGCTACGGCTATACGAAGCAGGAGTTCAACGAGGAAGGCGAGCTTTCGGATATTGACGAACAGGATGCAGCGCCGGAGGCGGACGCAGACGATGTGTATCCGGACGACAGCATGCAGGACGCCGGAGAGTTTGACGGCGGCTATGAGGATTCCTATCAGGATACGGACGAATAAGGGAGGATTAAGGAACTATGCCACAAATGCAGCAGAATACTTATGAACCGATGACCTTCGATGCCATCAAGATAGGTCTTGCATCTCCTGAAAAAATACTGGAATGGTCCCACGGTGAGGTAAAGAAGCCTGAGACCATCAACTACAGAACACTGAAGCCGGAAAAGGACGGTCTGTTCTGCGAGCGCATTTTCGGACCGACAAAGGACTGGGAGTGCCACTGCGGAAAATATAAGAAGATCAGATTCAAGGGCGTGGTCTGCGACCGCTGCGGCGTTGAGGTCACAAAGTCCTCAGTAAGACGTGAGCGTCTCGGACACATCAATCTGGCAGCGCCGGTTTCCCATATCTGGTACTTCAAGGGCATTCCGTCCCGTATGGGGCTTATTCTGGATATTTCCCCGAGGGTGCTGGAAAAGGTTCTGTATTTCGCATCCTATATCGTACTGGACGCGGGGGATACCGCGCTTTCGTACAAGCAGGTGCTTTCTGAGAAAGAATACAGAGACGAGCTCGAAAAATACGGTCCGGACGCATTCCGTGTGGGAATGGGTGCGGAAGCGGTACAGGAGCTGCTTCAGGCGATCGACCTCGAAAAGGAATCGGAGGAGCTGACAGCGGAGCTTAAGGAATCTACCGGACAGAAGCGCGCGCGCATCGTGAAGCGCCTTGAAGTGATCGAGGCCTTCCGTGCATCGGGCAATAAGCCGGAATGGATGATTCTTACGGTTATTCCGGTTATTCCGCCGGATATCCGTCCGATGGTACAGCTTGACGGAGGAAGATTTGCAACCTCCGATCTGAACGATCTTTACAGAAGAATTATCAACAGAAATAACCGTCTGGAGCGCCTTCTGGAGCTTGGCGCGCCGGAGATCATTATCAGAAACGAGAAGCGTATGCTGCAGGAGGCTGTGGACGCGCTGATCGACAACGGACGCCGCGGACGTCCGGTAACGGGTCCGGGCAACCGTGCGCTCAAGTCCCTTTCAGACATGCTGAAAGGAAAGCAGGGACGTTTCCGTCAGAACCTTCTCGGAAAGCGTGTTGACTATTCCGGACGTTCGGTTATCGTCGTGGGACCCGAGCTTAAGATTTACCAGTGCGGTCTGCCGAAGGAAATGGCGATCGAGCTGTTCAAGCCGTTTGTAATGAAGGAGCTTGTGCAGAACGGCACGGCGCACAATATCAAAGCGGCAAAGAAGATGGTGGAGCGCCTTGAGGCAGGCGTATGGGATGTCCTTGAGGACGTAATCAAAGAGCATCCTGTTATGCTGAACCGCGCCCCCACGCTGCACCGCCTCGGCATCCAGGCATTTGAGCCGATCCTTGTCGAGGGTAAGGCGATCAAGCTGCATCCGCTCGTATGTACGGCGTTCAACGCGGACTTCGACGGAGACCAGATGGCAGTCCATCTTCCACTGTCCGTTGAGGCGCAGGCAGAGTGCCGCTTTATGCTGCTCTCCCCGAACAACCTCTTAAAGCCGTCAGACGGCGGCGTGGTTGCGGTTCCGTCTCAGGATATGGTTCTCGGTATCTATTATCTGACACAGGAGAGACCGGGTGCAAAGGGAGAGGGCTCTGTATTCAAGAGCGTAAACGAAGCGATCCTCGCTTATGAAAACGGAGAGGTAACGCTTCATTCAAAGGTAAAGACCAGAGTTACCAGAACGCTTGCGGACGGAAGCGAACATACCGGAGTGATCGAGACGACGGTCGGAAGACTGATCTTCAATGAGATCATTCCGCAGGACCTGGGATTTGTAGACCGTTCCAGGGAGGAAAATGCACTCCTTCCGGAGATCGATTTCCTTGTCAAGAAGGGCGAATTAAAGAAGATCCTTGAAAAGGTTATGCACATTCACGGCGCTACCCAGACGGCCGTTACGCTTGACCACATCAAGGCGATCGGATATAAGTATTCGACAAGAGCGTCCATGACCGTATCTATTTCGGACATGGTGGTGCCGGAGAGCAAGGCAGCACTGCTTGCAGAGGCGCAGAAGACGGTAGACCGCATTGCCAGAGACAAGGCGCGCGGACTGATCACCGAGGAAGAGCGTTATAAGGAAGTAATCGACACCTGGAAGGCAACGGATGACGAGCTGACGCACGAGCTGCTTGCCGGTCTCGGTGCTTACAACAACCTGAAGATGATGGCGGATTCCGGAGCGCGAGGATCTGATAAGCAGATCAAGCAGCTCGCAGGTATGCGAGGTCTGATGGCGGATACGACCGGACACACGATCGAACTTCCGATCAAGTCGAACTTCCGTGAAGGACTGGATATCCTCGAGTACTTCATTTCCGCACACGGTGCCCGTAAGGGACTTTCCGATACCGCGCTTCGTACGGCTGACTCGGGTTACCTGACCCGCCGTCTCGTAGACGTTTCCCAGGATATGATCATCCGTGAGACGGACTGCTGCGAGGGCAGGGACGAGATCCCGTATATGGAGATCCGTGCGTTCCGCGACGGTCATGAGACCATCGAGGATCTGAAGGAAAGACTGACCGGCCGCTATATCGCGGAGACGATCATTGATCCGGAGACGAAGGAAATCGTCGTAAAGGCGAACCATATCTGCAACGCTGCAAAGGCAGCGCAGGTTGTGGCAGCACTTGAGAAGATGGGCAGAGACAGCGTCAAGATCCGTACGGTGCTCTCCTGTAAGTCGAAGATCGGTGTCTGCGCGAAGTGCTACGGCGCGAACATGGCTACCGCACAGCCGGTACAGGTCGGAGAAGCAGTCGGAATTATCGCTGCACAGTCGATCGGTGAGCCGGGTACCCAGCTTACCATGCGTAACTTCCATACCGGAGGTGTTGCGACAAACCAGGATATCACGCAGGGTCTTCCGCGTGTCGAGGAGCTGTTCGAGGCACGTAAGCCGAAGGGACTTGCGATCATTTCGGAGATCCCGGGTCGCGTGACCTTCAGAGATACCAAGAAAAAACGTGAGATCATCGTGACCAATGAGGAAGACGGCACATCAAAGACCTACCTGATCCCGTACGGATCCCGTATCAAGGTTCAGGACGGCGATGTGATCGAAGCCGGCGACGAGATCACGGAAGGTTCCGTAAATCCGCATGACCTCCTTCGCATCAAGGGCGTAAGAGCCGTACAGGATTACATGCTGCGCGAAGTACAGCGTGTATACCGCCTGCAGGGTGTTGAGATCAACGACAAGCACGTCGAGATGATCGTGCGCCAGATGCTGAAAAAGGTCAAGATCGAGGAGCAGGGAGACAGTGAATTCCTTCCGGGTACCTCAGTCGATGTGCTTGACTTCAATGAGGTCAACGAAAAGCTCGAGGCAGAGGGCAAGATGCCGGCAGACGGAAAGACCGTCATGCTTGGTATCACGAAGGCTTCCCTTGCAACCGATTCCTTCCTTTCCGCAGCGTCCTTCCAGGAGACGACAAAGGTGCTGACGGAGGCAGCAATCAACGGTAAGGTCGATAAGCTGAACGGACTTAAGGAAAATGTCATCATCGGTAAGCTGATTCCGGCAGGAACCGGTATGAAGCAGTACAATGAGATCGAGCTCTCCACGGATGCCGCGGTTGAGGCCATGCATCTGAAAGAGGCTGCGATGGAGGCTTCCGGCGCAGATGGAGAAGAAGCAGCTGAAGAAACCGCCGGGGCTGCAGCGGAAATGGCGGCAGATGAGACTGGGCTCTCCGGGGAGACAGCTGAATTCGAAGAGACCTATGCCGAAGCAGACAGCGCGGAGGAAGAAACCGCGGAGGAAGCGGAAGATAGCTCCGAGAACGAATAAATTGCTTGACAAACCTCAATAAAACGCATACAATACAATGGCGCGTGTCTTCGGACATGCGCCATTCGCAAGTTTAAAGAACCAATCAATCATCACAAGGAGGTGAAAGGAATGCCAACATTCAATCAGTTGGTCAGAAAGGGAAGAAAGTCTGCAGCTTATAAGTCAACCGCTCCTGCACTTCAGAAGGGTTTTAACTCACTGAAGAAGAAGCCGACGAACGAGTCTTCACCGCAGAAGAGAGGCGTGTGCACAGCTGTTAAGACTGCAACTCCGAAGAAGCCGAACTCAGCGCTTCGTAAGATCGCCAGAGTACGTCTTTCCAATGGTATCGAAGTTACCAGCTACATTCCGGGAGAGGGTCATAACCTTCAGGAGCACAGCGTGGTACTGATCCGCGGCGGCCGTGTAAAGGACCTTCCGGGTACCCGTTACCACATCATCAGAGGAACCCTTGATACCGCAGGCGTAGCGAACCGTAAGCAGGCTCGTTCCAAGTACGGTGCAAAGAGACCGAAAGACGCAAAGAAGTAATTAGACACTTTTCGTATTCAGATTTGTGAAATTGATTGGTTTATACATGATACAGACCAGTCTCAGATCTGAGAGTACCGATGATCTAATGTAGTCAATAATTAAGGAGGGAAGTACTGTGCCACGTAAGGGACATACTCAAAAGAGAGACGTACTGGCTGACCCGATCTATGGTAACAAGGTAGTTACCAAGCTTATCAATCAGATCATGCTTGATGGTAAGCGCGGCGTTGCCCAGAGAATTGTTTACGGTGCATTTGAAGAAGTTGCCGAGAAGACCGGCAAGGATGCACTTGAAGTATTCGAGGAGGCTATGAACAACATCATGCCGATCCTCGAGGTTAAGGCAAAGCGTGTCGGCGGCGCTACCTATCAGGTGCCGATCGAGGTTAAGCCGGAGAGAAGACAGGCCCTCGGCCTTCGCTGGATCACGACCTACTCCCGTAAGAGAGGCGAGAAGACCCAGAAGGAGAGACTTGCCAACGAGATTATGGATGCTGCAAACAATACCGGCGCATCTGTAAAGAAGAAAGAAGAAATGCATAAGATGGCAGAGGCTAACAAGGCATTTGCTCATTATCGCTTCTAACGGGCCTCAAGGAGGATAAAATGGGAAGAGAGTATCCATTAGAGAGAACTCGTAATATCGGTATTATGGCGCACATCGATGCTGGTAAGACCACGTTGACGGAGCGTATCCTGTATTATACGGGTGTAAACTATAAAATCGGCGATACCCATGAGGGTACCGCGACTATGGACTGGATGGAGCAGGAGCAGGAGCGAGGCATCACCATTACCTCCGCGGCTACGACCTGCCACTGGACCAGACATAAGTTCGCCAAGCCGGATTCAACCCAGCTTGAGCACCGTATCAACATCATTGATACCCCGGGCCACGTTGACTTCACGGTAGAGGTTGAGCGTTCTCTGCGCGTGCTTGACGGTGCAGTCGGCGTATTCTGTGCAAAGGGCGGCGTTGAGCCTCAGTCCGAGAACGTATGGCGTCAGGCAGACACCTACAATGTACCGCGTATGGCATTCATCAACAAGATGGACATCCTCGGTGCAAACTTCTACGGCGCTGTAGACCAGATCCGTGACCGTCTCGGAAAGAATGCGATCATCACCCAGCTTCCGATCGGTAAGGAGGACAGCTTCCAGGGAATTATCGACCTGTTCGAGATGAAGGCCTACATCTATAATGATGACAAGGGCGACAATATCACGGTCAGCGATGAGCTTCCGGAGGATATGAAGGATGATGCAGAGCTTTATCATACCGAGCTTGTAGAGAAGATCTGCGAGCTGGATGATGATCTGATGATGATGTATCTGGACGGACAGGAGCCGGAGATCGAGGATCTCAAGAAGGCACTCCGCAAGGGCTGCTGCGAATGCACGGCTGTTCCGGTATGCTGCGGTTCCGCATACAGAAACAAGGGCGTACAGAAGCTGCTTGATGCGATCATCGACTTTATGCCGTCACCGCTTGACATTCCACCGATCGAAGGTGTGGATGAAGAGGGCAATACCGTTGTTCGTCATTCTTCAGACGAAGAGCCGTTCTCGGCGCTTGCGTTCAAGATCATGACGGACCCGTTTGTAGGTAAGCTTGCTTACTTCCGCGTTTACTCCGGTACCGTTAATTCCGGTTCCTATGTGCTGAACGCGACAAAGAATAAGAAGGAAAGAGTAGGACGTATCCTGCAGATGCACGCAAATAAGCGTCACGAGCTCGACAAGTGCTACTCCGGAGATATCGCTGCAGCAGTTGGCTTTAAGTTCACCACGACCGGTGATACGATCTGTGATGACCAGCACCCGGTAATCCTTGAGTCCATGGAGTTCCCAGAGCCGGTTATCGACGTTGCGATCGAGCCTAAGACCAAGGCTTCCCAGGGTAAGATGGGCGAGGCGCTTGCAAAGCTTGCAGAAGAAGATCCGACCTTCCGCGCAAAGACCGACCAGGAGACCGGCCAGACCATCATTTCCGGTATGGGCGAGCTGCACCTGGAGATCATCGTAGACAGACTGCTGCGTGAGTTCAACGTAGAGGCGAACGTAGGCGCACCGCAGGTTGCATATAAGGAGACCATCACAAAGCCGGTTGACATTGAGTCAAAGTACATCAAGCAGTCAGGCGGTAAGGGACAGTACGGACACTGTAAGGTTAAGTTCGAGCCGATGGATGCAAACGGCGAGGAGATCTACAAGTTCGAGTCCACGGTTGTCGGCGGTTCTATTCCGAAGGAGTACATCCCGGCGATCGACGAAGGTATCCAGGAGGCTATGAAGTCCGGTATTCTCGGCGGCTTCCCGGTACTCGGTATCCATGCAAACGTTTACGACGGTTCCTACCATGAGGTCGACTCTTCCGAGATGGCATTCCACATCGCAGGATCCATGGCGCTGAAGAATGCAATGCAGAAGGGTACTCCGGTACTTCTTGAGCCGATCATGAAGGTAGAGGTTACCATGCCTGAGGAATACATGGGCGACGTTATCGGAGATGTAAACTCCCGCCGCGGACGTATCGAGGGTATGGACGACGTCGGAGGCGGAAAGCTTGTAAAGGCTTATGTACCGCTTGCTGAGATGTTCGGATATTCCACAGACCTTCGTTCCAAGACCCAGGGACGCGGAAACTACTCCATGTTCTTCGATCATTACGAGCAGGTTCCGAAGAATGTCCAGGAAAAGGTCCTGAACGATAAGAAGGGCAAATAAGCATTAAGCGTTTCGAAAGCTTCTAAGCCTTTCGAAAGCACTTGAAAAAAGGGGACTTTTATCATATAATGAAAAAAGTTGACCTGATGTAAAACTGAATCTATTCAATCTTATTAAGGGATTTGATTTAAGGAGGAAGCTATAATGGCAAAAGAGCATTTTAACAGAACAAAACCGCATTGCAACATCGGTACCATTGGCCACGTTGACCACGGTAAAACCACTCTGACTGCAGCAATCACCAAGGTTCTTGCTGCACGTGTTGCAGGCAACAACGCAACTGATTTCGAGAACATCGATAAGGCTCCGGAGGAGAGAGAGCGTGGTATCACCATCTCTACCGCACACGTTGAGTATCAGACCGAGAAGAGACACTATGCACACGTTGACTGCCCGGGCCACGCTGACTATGTAAAGAACATGATCACCGGCGCTGCGCAGATGGACGGTGCTATCCTTGTAGTAGCAGCTACTGACGGTGTTATGGCGCAGACCAGAGAGCACATCCTGCTTTCCCGTCAGGTAGGCGTTCCGTACATCGTTGTATTCATGAACAAGTGCGACATGGTTGACGATCCGGAGCTTCTTGAGCTCGTAGAGATGGAGATCAGAGAGCTCCTTAACGAGTATGAGTTCCCGGGCGATGACATTCCGGTTATCCAGGGCTCTGCTCTTAAGGCTCTTGAGGATCCGATGGGACCGTGGGGCGACAAGGTTATGGAGCTCATGGATGCTGTTGACAGCTACATCCCGGATCCGGTTCGTGAGACTGACAAGCCGTTCCTTATGCCGGTCGAGGACGTATTCACCATTACCGGTCGTGGTACCGTTGCTACCGGCCGTGTAGAGCGTGGCGTTCTTCACCTCAACGACGAAGTTGAGATCGTTGGTATCAAGGAAGAGACCAGAAAGACCGTTGTTACCGGTATCGAGATGTTCCGTAAGCTTCTTGACGAGGCTCAGGCTGGTGATAACATCGGTGCTCTGCTTCGTGGTATCAACAGAACCGACATCGAAAGAGGTCAGGTTCTCTGCAAGCCGGGCAGCGTTACCTGCCACAAGAAGTTCAAGGCTCAGGTATACGTACTGACCAAGGACGAGGGTGGTCGTCACACTCCGTTCTTCAACAACTACAGACCGCAGTTCTATTTCAGAACGACCGACGTTACCGGTGTCTGCGAGCTTCCGGCTGGTACAGAGATGTGCATGCCTGGCGACAACGTAGAGATGGAAGTTGATCTGATCCATCCGGTAGCTATGGAGAAGGGACTTCGTTTCGCTATCCGTGAGGGCGGCAGAACCGTAGGTTCCGGAAGAGTTACTGATATCATTGAGTAATTTTATACGGTAAATAAAAGACCCGGGAGCGAAAGCTTCCGGGTTTTTTCGTGCCTTGTCGCATGCCCTGCTCTCAGAAACAAAGAAAGACCCTGTTCCTGGAGAACAGGGCGGAATTTCTGGATACAGGGCATGCTTTTATCTTAAGAGACGGCTGCCTCTTCTTCGATATGCTCTGCAATGTAATCGGGTACATCCGCAACCGGAATGCCGAGCGCTGCGGCAAGCTCTCCGAAGAGCTGCTCTTCCGCCTGCTGCATGTATTTCTGATCGACCTGACCGAGCTTTCTGCCCAGCGCGGCTGCAGATTCCCGCTTCTCATAAATGGAGCTTGTAAGCCCGATCAGCTGCTCACAGCTGTGAGAATTGACGGATATCCGGTAGTGGTCCCTGAGGGTCTGAAGGTTGCGCGCATAATATGCTTCCTTCCGGAACGCCGGGATGAGGGAAATCAGCTTCTCAGCTTCTTCCTTGCTGATGACCGGACGCATAAATGCCTTTGGCGGATCAGCCGGGGCATAGACGGTACCTTTTTTATAGAGTGGCTCAAGGATGTAATACTTCCTGCCGGCAGACATACCGGAAAGCGATGCGCATTCCTCCGGCGTCGTAATATCCAGCACCCTGCAGACACCGGAATTGTTGTAGATGATGAGATCCCCGATCTGATACATGAAACACCTCCATTCCATATTGAAATAACAGTTGACATAAAATCGTTCTGTATCTATTTTATCACGTTTTGCTCCGGCATGTAAGGGAAAAATACTTTACAGATTCCGGTCGAAACGTTAGAATGTGGATATATGCCCGCAAATTGGTGTTATGATGTGTATTTCATTTCTTTCCGGAAGGGAGAAAATATGCGGCGGGCTTACAGTCTCCGGGAAACGGAGACGGACAGGAGGCAGAATATGCAGGAAAACAGAAGAAGGACCTTCTCTTATACGATATGGATGCTCGGCGGGTGCTATCTCATCTATCTCGCTTATACGCTGTTCAAAAGTGAGACGGCGCTGACAGGCGTGCAGCTCGCGTTTGCGGTGCTCTTTGCGCTTGTGGGTCTGTTCTTTGCGGTGAGCGGCGGATACCGCATGTGGCAGCTCGACAAGGAAAAGAAAGAGCAGCAGAAGCGGGATGAAAAGGCGTCGTCAGACGGGACGGATGAGAACGAATAAACAGAACGAAAACAGATTTACGATTTTCTTTCAGATTTCAAAAGTGACTATACAATTTCTGACTTGCATGATAAATAATAGAATATGAAGAAAAAACTGTTTGCGATTTTCATGAGCGCGGTCCTGTCTGCGAGCAATGTATTGGCCGGATATGCGCTGCCGGGCATTGGCCCGGGTCTTAATAATATTGCGCCGTCTGATCCCTATTCCGTATATCAGTGGGGATTTCAGAACAACGGCGGGCTGAGCCTGAATACGGCGGATCTCCGGAGAGAGAGCTTTTATGAGATTTATCAGGGATACCTTGACTGGTACCGTTCGAAGGGTCTGGGAATTCCGCCCCGCAGCCTTGAGCCGGGGGACTTCGAGAGCCGGGTGATCCGTTCGGTTGAAGGCATTGATATGAACGTACGCTCCGCGTTTGAACTGTACAGGAACGATACGGGAGAAAGAAGGGATGTGGTCGTGGCGATCATCGATACGGAGATCGACATGACGCACCCGGAGCTTGCAAACGCACTGTGGACCAATGAAGATGAGATCCCGGGCGATGGCATTGACAATGACGGGAACGGCTATACCGACGATGTGCACGGCTATGATTTTTACGGACATCAGCCGCTCGCGGATACGGTGGGCAGAGAAGCCCTGCACGGCACGCATGCGGCGGGAACGATTGCCGCAGCCTACGGAAACGGCGGAATCACAGGGCTTACGGATAATGAGCATGTAAAGATCATGGTGCTGAAGGCGCTCGGCGGTGAAGGCACGGGCAGTGAACAGAGTGTTTCTGAGGCGATCCGCTATGCGGAGGCAAACGGCGCTGATATCTGCAATCTGAGCATCGGAAGCACGCGCTATATGCCGGCGCTTGAGCAGCAGATCGCGAATTCCCCGATGCTTTTTGTCGTGGCAGCGGGCAACGGAGATGCGCGCGGCATTGGGTATGATACGGATACCAATCCGGTCTATCCGGCGAGCTACGCCTCGGAAAATGTGATCTCCGTGGCCAATCTCATGTTTGACGGCACATTGGACGGAAGCTCGAATTATGGCGCAGAAAGTGTGGATCTGGCTGCACCGGGAAGCTATGTGTTGAGCACGTCTCCGGGAGGCGGCTATGAATTCCTGACCGGAACCTCCATGGCGGCCCCGATGGTGACAGGTGTCTGTGCGATGATCTATTCCTACCGGACGGACTTTGGGCTGCTGAAGGTAAAGGAAGCCGTGCTTTCGACGGTGAAGAAGCTGGAGTCGCTTTCCGGAATGGTAAAGAGCGGAGGCATGCCGGATCTGTACGCGGCAATGCAGTATGAGCGATAGACAGAGATCAGAACTATTATGAAGAAACAGATATCGGGAGGTTACAGAAGGCAATTATGAAAAAGTATGGAAAAGGACTGCTGCTTGGCATGCTGCTTGCGGCTGCTATGAGTTTCCCGGCGCTTGCGGATAAGCTTGACAGCGGAAAGGAAGCGCCTGTCAATGTATCTCTGCAGGAGGATGGAAGCGCAGGCTGGGAGAACGGCGAAAGCGACAGCGCGAAGAAATATACCGTGGTGCTTGAGCGCCTTAAGAACGGAAACTGGAGTACGGCGCAGACACGCACGACGGATGATACGGGATATGAGTTTTCCGTATCGAAGACAGGCTATTACCGGATAAAGGTGCGCGCACATTTTTATGATGATACCTATTCTCCGTGGAGCCAGGAATCGGAGCGAGTGCTGATCGATGAGGATGACACTTCGGGACCGGGCGTGCCGGATGACTGGGGATATACCTATAGTCCGGGACCGGGATATGATCAGAACGGTGTCCCGATCACCCCTGGAAGCGCAAAGCCTCTGACAAATAATAACGGTACGACGGCTCCGAACAGCGGTGCGCTGACACCGTCTGAAAATCCGGGTTCAGGATGGGTACAGGGCACCAGAGGATGGTGGTATAAGTATGCGAACGGCTCCTATCCGGCCAACACCTGGGAGCACATCGGGGATAAGTGGTATTTCTTTGATGCAGAAGGCTACATGCAGATCGGATGGGTCTGGTGGAACAACAGCTGGTATCTCTGCCTGCCGGACGGACAGATGGCAACGGGCTGGCGCAATGTCAATGAAAAATGGTATTATCTGAATCCGAGCGGCGTGATGCTGACAGGCTATCAGCTGATTGACGGCCATACCTATTATCTGGATGCGACAGGCGCCCGTGTGCAGAACGGCTACTCTCCGGACGGACATCTGTTTGATGCAAACGGTGTTATGATCTCGTAATCGTCAGTATTTGTGAAGGTTGAAAAACTGCAATCGTTGAAAACGACAAAAATTATCAGGGGAAACCGTCATTTTGACGTTTCGCCCGCAGATGCATAGGAAAATGCACATAAAAAGCCCCTTCTCCGATCCGGAACGGGGCTTTTTTATGTGATAATGACGGCGGGACGGGACCGGCGGGTATGAAAAAGACAAAGTGACGGAAAGAGGGCGGAAACTTTGTGCTTTGTGACGTTTCTTTTTAAAAGGGGGAACCTTATACTGGTAAGCACAGAGCGGCAGATTCCTTTGCCGCATGCAGCAGAAACGGCAGTACAGCCGGCACAAAGCCCGGGAGGGCGGGAAAGCGCAGAGAGCGCGGATCACAGAGAAAGGGTAGATTATGTCAACAGTCAGATTAGAGCATGTGTTCAAAAAGTATCCGAACGGATTTGAAGCGGTAAAGGATTTCAATCTGGATATTGCGGATAAGGAATTTGTTATTTTCGTAGGACCGTCAGGATGCGGAAAGTCAACGACGCTTCGTATGATCGCGGGACTTGAGGACATCAGCTCGGGAGACCTTTATATTGATGACAAGCGTGTGAACGACGTAGAGCCGAAGGATCGCGATATCGCGATGGTATTCCAGAACTATGCTCTGTATCCGCACATGACCGTATATGAAAACATGGCGTTTGGTCTTAAGATCCGCAAGGTTCCGAAAGCGGAGATCGATGAGAAGGTGCATGAGGCTGCACGCATTCTGGATCTGGAGCCGCTTCTTGACAGAAAGCCGAAGGCGCTTTCAGGCGGTCAGAGACAGCGTGTTGCGATGGGCCGTGCGATCGTCCGCAATCCGAAGGTCTTCCTGATGGACGAACCGCTTTCCAACCTCGATGCAAAGCTCAGAGGCCAGATGCGTATTGAGATCTCGAAGCTTCATCAGAAGCTCGGTACGACCATGATCTATGTAACACATGACCAGACCGAGGCGATGACGCTTGGTACGAGGATCGTCGTTATGAAGGATGGCGTTGTTCAGCAGGTGGATACGCCGAAGAACCTGTATGACAGCCCGTGCAATAAGTTTGTGGCAGGCTTTATCGGAGCGCCGCAGATGAACATGGTGGATGCGGTCGTTTCAGAGGAAGGCGGAGCGGTAAGCCTTGCGTTCTGCGGACAGAAGATCCTTCTCTCCGAGGAGAGGGCAAAGGCGCTTAAGGAAAAGGGATATATCGGAAAGAAGATCACGCTCGGCATCCGTCCGGAGGATCTGCATGATGAGAGCGATGTTGCGCGTGCGGATCAGGGCGCATGCATTGAGGCGACGATCCGTGTATATGAGATGCTCGGTGCGGAGACCTATCTCTATTTTGATATGGACAATGCGACCTGGACAGCAAGAGTTAATCCGTCCGTACATGTACAGCCGGGAGACAGCGTAAAGCTGTATATGGATACGACAAAGCTTCATGCATTCGATGTGGATACGGAAGCGGCGATCTTTAATTAAAATACAGAAAAAGAACATGAAAGAGGCAGGCGGAATCAAGAACCGCTTGCCTCTTTTTCTGTTTTAGGCTAAAATTACATTGAAAAACCAGGCTTATAAAAAAGGGAATGGTTTTTCAGGCTTGCGTATATAATACAGACATACTATTTTTATTTACGGAGGAGGCAGGACAATGATTTCCAACAACACACTCAAGGTAACGCTGGAAGGCATCAAGATGATTGCCAAAGTTGAGCTTGCGCTCTTTAATCCGGACGGGACGAAGATTATTTCGACTGATGTGATATCCGGGAAGGATGAAGCGCGCGCACAGGACTTTGCGCTTTCAGATGCGGATTCCCAGAGCTTTGGAGAGACATATTTTATAAAGGTAAGGGATAAGGGCAGTCTTGTATACATGCTGTCCGCAAAAGGAACGGGAGACGAGACGCTTACGTATCTGCGGCTTGCGGCGTTCCAGCTGCAGACCATGATCAACTCTGACAAGGACCGGTTTGACAAGGACAACTTCCTGAAAAACGTGATCCTTGACAATCTGCTCTATGTTGACATTCTGGACCGCGCAAGGAAATTCCATATTGAAAATGAACAGAAACGGATCGTTTTCCTGATCGAAATCAAGGACGACAGCGATAATACGGTGATCGATATTCTGCGTCCGCTGTATGGAGAGGGCGCGGGAGGATTTTTGTTCAAGACCGACGAGCGCCATATCGTATATGTCAGAAATCTCGAGGACGGAGACGGAGAGGAAGAGTTCCTGCAGACGGCAAGGGGACTTCTGGACATCGTTAATACGGAAGGAATGCAGAGGAGCAATATTTCCTACGGAAATCCGGTGACGGAGCTTAAGGATCTTTCCCGCTCCTATAAGGAAGCGGGGCTTGCCATGGAGGTAGGGCGCATTTTCCGCGGGGAGGATTATATCACCGCCTATGCGAAGCTTGGAATCGGACGTCTGATCTATCAGCTTCCGGTCACGCTCTGCCGCATGTTCCTCAATGAGATTTTTCCGGATACAAAGCCGGAGGATCTCGACGAGGAGACACTGCAGACGATCAAGCAGTTCTTTACGGATTCGCTCAATATTTCAGAGGCTTCCAGAAATCTCTACATTCACAGAAATACGCTGGTATACCGCCTCGATAAGATGCAGAAAACCCTCGGCCTTAACATCCGCAATTTTGAGGATGCAATGACGCTGAAGATCGCGCTGATGGTCGATGAGTATCTGCGCTATGTGGAAAAGGATTTTAACTGATCTGCCGCACGGAGGCGCTTCGGCGCGGAATGCGGAAGCGCTGCGGTGAAAGGAAAAAATGGCGGGGAAATTTTTTCAGTATGACAATTCATTATGGCGGTTTATGGGGCTTCTGGGAGATTTTATGCTCCTGGATCTGCTGCTTTTTCTAAGCGCAGTTCCGGTCATAACGGCCGGGGCCGGCCTGTCGGCAGCCTACTATACCTGCTTTCGGATCATGGAAAAAAGAGATGCCGGGACGGTGCGGGATTTCCTGCATGCGTTCCGGCAGAACCTTATGCACGGAATCGTGCTGACGCTCTTATTTCTTCTGCTCGGCGCTGTACTTATGGCAGACGGAAGAATGCTGTTTGCGCTCTTTCCGGCAGACGGGGGCGCGGGCATGACGGGTGTTGCGGGCAGCAGTGTTGTGTTCTGCCTGCTCACGGCGCTTTTCTTTCTGGGGAGCTTTCTCTATGCGGCGGTGTTTCTGTATATCTTTCCGCTGGAAGCAAGATTTTATAACAGGATCCCGGAGCTGTTCTGTAATGCAGCTGTTCTGAGTATCCGGAACCTTCCGCGCACGGTGCTGATGCTGCTCGGGGATGCGGCGCTGATCTCCGTGATCTTTCTGAGCTTCCGGTTCTTTCCGGGGCTTGCGATCCTTCCGATCCTTTTTTGCCTGCCCCTTGCGCTCTGGTTCAATACCTGGATGATGAGAAAGGCACTGGGACTTCGGATCGGGGAAGAAGACGCGAACGCGGAGGAAGACTGATTGCGGCTTGCGGTTTTTCCCTTTTTGAGATAAGATATGGAATACACGAAAATAAAAATAAGAGGACTGGTTTGATGGGTGTTTATGAGGAACTGATAGAGCGCGGGCTTCTGGCGCAGGTGACAGATGAAAATGAGATCAGGGAGATGGTCAACAACGGAAAGGCCACCTTCTATATCGGCTTTGACCCGACGGCGGACAGCCTTCATGTAGGTCATTTTATGGCGCTCTGCCTGATGAAGCGCCTGCAGCTTGCAGGTAACAAGCCGATCGCGCTTGTGGGCGGCGGAACCGGTATGATCGGAGATCCGTCCGGCCGTCAGGATCTGAGAAAAATGATGACAAGGGAAACGATCGCGCATAACTGCGACTGCTTCCGCAGACAGATGTCCCGTTTTATCCACTTCGGCGAAGGCGAAAGCGACGCAGTTATGGTCAACAACGGGGACTGGCTTCTGGATCTGAATTACGTTGAGTTTATCAGGGATGTCGGCGCGCATTTCTCCGTTAACAATATGCTGCGCGCAAGATGCTATGAGCAGCGCATGGAGAAGGGACTTACCTTCCTTGAGTTTAACTATATGATCATGCAGGCTTATGATTTTTACCGCCTGTACGAGGATTACGGCTGCAATATGCAGTTCGGCGGTGATGACCAGTGGTCCAACATGCTTGCCGGAACGGAGCTCATCCGCAAGAAGCTCGGCAAGGATGCGCATGCCATGACGATCACACTGCTGCTCAATTCCGAGGGCAAAAAAATGGGAAAGACCGCTTCAGGCGCAGTATGGCTTGATCCGGAAAAAACCTCTCCGTATGACTTCTACCAGTACTGGAGAAATGTAAATGACGCGGATGTACTGAAGTGCATCAAGATGCTTACCTTCCTTCCGCTTGAAGAGATCAGAAAGATGGAAGCCTGGGAAGGTGCGGAGTTAAACCGTGCAAAGGAAATTCTTGCGCACGAGCTCACGGAGCTTGTACACGGAAAGGAAGAGGCTGATAAGGCAGAGGCAGCGGCAAAGGCAGTGTTCTCCGGTGCATCTTCCGAAAATATGCCGACCTACGAGGTGACGGCTGAGTCGCTGAAGGAAGGAAAGATCGATCTTCTCAGTCTTCTTGTGGGCGCAAAGCTCTGCGCTTCGAGAGGAGACGCCCGCAGAAATGTGGAGCAGGGCGGCGTGACGGTTGCCGATGAAAAGGTGACGGACAGCCATAAGGAGTATACCGCCGAGGACCTTTCCGGAGACGGTCTTGTAATCAAGCGTGGAAAGAAAAATTTTGTGAAGGCGATTTTTCGTTAATCTGAATTGAATATTTTTACACCATAACCGAATAAGTGTTGAATACACAGGGAAATGTAAGATTTTTGTAAGGTTCTGGGCATGCTAGCTGTCATATTTACATGTTAAAATATGTACAAATTGTGAAGGGATTGTAACCGGCATGTCCGGAACCTTTTACATTTACAGGGAAAGTGAATGAGGCTTTCCCATTATCGGGCAAAGTATGGATACTTCGCTAATCAGATAACGAAGAGGATCAATTTGAAAGTGTTATCATTTATAAAACGCACGGCGGTGCTTGCAGCAGCGGCCGCGGTTTTGTTCTCCGGAACTGCATTTGCAAACGGAGATGTAAAGACCAGAGCAAACGGGCTTGCTGAAGAGCAGCGCAGATTTCCATTTGAAATCGTACTGACCGGAGACAGCACGGAGAGAATGTGCTATACCGGATATGGCGAGAAGTATGCGAACGGACACGCGATGACACCGGATACGGAGTTTGAGATCGTTGCGGCCAATCCGGACGCGGATGTATCCGCACTTAAGATCGAGATCGATATGGTATCTCTGAACGATGCGGGAAAGGGCAGCAAGATCGAAAAGGTCCGCACCTTTGATTACGGCGATCTGAATGTCGGAGACGGAAGCACTTATGCGTTTCTGACGGAGAGAAACCGCGAGAACCTTGAGGAACGCGGAAAGCTGTATTCCGATACCCAGCGCAGTCTCTGCATGACGCTTACCTATAAGGGCGCAGACGGAAAAAAGACGGAAAAGCAGTATTTTCAGGTATGTACAGACGATGACCTGAACTATTATATTGAAAATGCAGACGCGCAGGCGGTTCCGGAGACCGAGGCTCCGCCCGAGGTTTACATCAGACAGTAAATGCATCTGCGGATTCTGGCATGCCTGCCGGAAAGAATAAGAAAACAGGGCTTCTTTGTACGAATGTGCAGGAAGCCTTTTTGTTTCACATCTGGAACATACGGAGGAGATGCCATGATCGACGTCGGCCTGGCGCAGAAGTTTATTGAACAGGTAGTCAGATATACGGATTACAATGTCAACATTATGGATGAAAACGGCATTATCATCGCAAGCAGGGATGCCTGGCGCATCGGAACCTTTCACGAGGTCGCCTATCTGCTCGCGCGCGGTGAGGCCGGAGAAATGATGGAGATCGGAGAAAAAAGCGGCTACGAGGGCGTACAAAACGGCGTCAATATGATCGTGGAGCTTGACGGAAAGCCTGCCGGCGTGATCGGGATCACGGGAAATCCGGAGGAGGTGCGCCCGGTGGCGCTTGTCATCAGAATGGCAGTCGAGACGATGCTTCGCTATGAAAGCCGACGGGTGGAAATGCTGCGCAGGCAGAACAAAAAAGAGCGCTTTGCCGAGCTCCTGACCGGACGTGTGCCTGCGGATGCAGGTGAGCTTAAGACGCTTTCGGAGGCGCTTGGCTATCATGAGGAGCTGCTGCGGATACCGCTTCTTTTGAAGACAGATTCCGCCGCATCGCAGAAGACACTGATTGACCTTATAAAGGGAAGCGCAGGGCACGGAAGTGAGGATATCAGCTTTGCGCTGTCTGAAGAATATGTGCTGGTATTTAAGACGATCGCACCTGCGGGGGACGGGTTTTACTCCGATTACCGGTATGAGATCGGTGAATACCTGAGCGGTCCGCTGAGGCTGTTCCGGCGAGAGGGCCTGCCGCTCTCCTGCTATGTCGGGAGTATGCAGCGGGAATTTGCGCAGTATCCGGCGGGATATGGACACTGTCGCTGGATGGAGGCGCATCTGAAGCTTCCTGATGGCGGGTCAGCCTGGTTTTATGAGCATGTCGGAGAATACCTCGCGGATCAGCTGCCGCGCCGGGAGCTTGCACAGGTCTTTGACGGAGGCGCCTGTTTGTTTGATGAGAAGTTCCGTGAGGAGTATCTGGAGATCATGGGCGCGCTTATTACCTGCAATTATAATCTGGTGGATGCGGCGAAAAAGCTGTATCTGCACAAAAATACGTTTACCTATCGTTACAATAAAATAAGAGAGAGACTTGCGGTCAATCCGCAGGCAGGAGCATCGGAGCGGAGGCTCGCCGAGGCTTTGTATCTGTATTTTTTGCGTATGAGGCACTGATTTTGTTCTGATGAAACAAACAATATAAAAAGAATTGGGCTGCCGGGCCGATCCGGAACGGACCAGAATCTGATACAATAAGAAAAAATGCGGAAAAGCGGAAAGGCTGGTTTTGTATGAAATTTTTATTTGCTTCAGATTCGTTTAAGGGTACCCTGTCATCAGAGGAAACAGCGAGACTGCTTGAGACGGCGGCAAAGTCTGTATTCCCGGACTGCGTCTGTGATCATGTCGCGGTAGCGGATGGCGGAGAAGGCACGACGGATGCGGTCTTGTCCGCTGTAAGCGGAGAGCGGATCGAGCTTTCGGTCACAGGGCCGCTTGGAGAGACTGCACGTGCATTTTACGGAAAGCTGGACGAGAACCGCGCGGTCATGGAGATGGCGGCGGCATCGGGTCTTCCGATGGTGCCCCATGAAAAACGGGATCCAAGAAAGACGACGACCTACGGCACGGGAGAAATGATCCGTGACGCGCTTTCCCGCGGCTTCCGGGATATTTCCATCGCGATCGGGGGCTCTGCGACAAATGACGGCGGCATGGGCTGCATGCGCGCGCTCGGCGTAAAATTCCTGGATGAAAACGGAGCGGAGCTTTCCGGCTGCGGCGCGGACCTGATCCGTGTAAAAGCCATTGACGTTTCCGGCATTGATCCGGGCGTAAAAGAGGCGCACTTTACGGTTATGTGTGATGTCAGCAATCCGCTTTGCGGAAAGGACGGTGCGACCTATACCTTTGGAAAGCAAAAGGGCGGCACGCCGGAGATCCTTGATCAGCTTGAGGCGGGCATGCAGAATTACCGGGATGTTATCAAGGCGCAGTTTGGCGTGGATCTCGATACGGCAGCCGGAGCAGGAGCGGCAGGCGGCCTCGGAGGCGCGCTGCTCGTCTTCCTTTCCGCCACGCTTAAATCCGGAATCGAGACGGTGCTTGACCTGATCGATTTTGACACGCGTCTTTCGGGTGTGTCCATGGTCGTGACGGGAGAGGGACGTACGGACTGGCAGTCTGCTTTCGGAAAAGTAATGCACGGCGTCGGGCTGCGTGCAGACAAGCACGGAATTCCTGCGGTTGCAGTCGTTGGAAGCCTTGGAGAAGGTGCGGAAAAGATGTACGACTGCGGCATTGATTCGATGATAACGACGGTCAACGCGCCGATGGAGCTTTCAGAGGCGTTATCGCGCGCGGAGGAGCTGTATGCGTCAGCGGCGGTCCGCCTGTTCCGCATGGTGCGCGCCGGACAGAAGCTCAGATAAGAGAATCGGATAAGGAAAAATAAAAAAATCCTTTTTTTCTGAAAGGCCGGAAAGGCGCCGTGCGTATATAGGATGTCGGAAGCAAAAACCGGGGTGCCGCGGTTCGTGATAGGGGACGGGCATCCGGCGGAGCCGGCAGAGATAAAAAAGAAATGACAAAACGCAAACAGAAGGGAAAGGATTTATCACTATGAGAAATAAGAAGTATGCAGGAAGCATGATAATCGGACTTGCAGCGCTGATGGTATCGGCATGCGCGGTCAATACAGGAATGAGCGCAAATGCGGAAACCGGCACGCAGACGATCATCAACAATACCACGCCGACCAACCCGGGACCGGGCGCTTCGCTTACGGAGGATGGAGAAACTATAGCAGAAAGTGCAGAAGGCACAGAGGATGATTCCCGTTTTACGGATACGCAGCCTGTCAGAAAATGGGGCACGGTCCAGTCGGTAGACACGGAGAGCGGAGATATCGTGATCCTGAGCAACGAGACCTACACGGATGAGGACGGAAACGTGCAGGATGTCCAGCAGGAGATCGTATTCCACACCGCGCAGGGCGTGCCGGTCATCGATGCTGTAAGCGGACTTCCGGTACAGCTCTCTGATATCAAGGTCGGGGAAACGGTATACGCATGGGCGGCACAGGCTATGACGATGTCCCTTCCGCCGCAGACCTCCCTGCAGGCGATGGTCGTAAACATCCCGGCAGATTATGCGGCTCCGCAGTATGTTGCAATACAGAAGGTGGAAAAGAATGAGGACGGCAGCAGCCTCGTGATCACGGACCAGGACGGCAACCGCTGGCAGGTTTCCGAGGAGAATACGGAGCTCAGCCCATACCTCACAAGACAGATGATCAGCCTGATGGACATCGAGGAAGGCCGCTTCTGTATGATCTGGCCGAATGCCGCGGCTCCGGCGATCGATCCGCCGCTCTACATCGCGGACAAGCTTGTGCTGTTTAACTTTTAAGCAGAAAGAAAATCGAATATAAGGTCTGGAACGTGTGAAACCGGTGGTATGCCGGGCAGTTCAGACCAACGGACAGGGGCTGTAAAAAGTGTTTTTTCATTTTTTTACAGCCCTTGATCGTTTCGAACGCAATTCGCGCTCATTTTCGGTTGACAGGAAAAAAGTCTTTGACATTCATATCATGTTCTGATAAGCTGTTGATATCTGAATTTCTAAGATCTATTATAATCTGATATGTAATGACCTTTGTCAAGTATCAACTTA
>JAUNHA010000024.1 GCA_030524135.1 Eubacteriales bacterium | reverse complement strand
CAATACGGGAGTTTTGTTGACCGCCGGCCTTCCTCGTGTTACTATGTGAAGATACAAAGAGAAAAAGTGAGGTTTGCCATGGGGCTTTCAGAGGACAGAGAACGGATCACAAAGCTTGTAGAGGAGCTTTCCAGGGCTGCAAAGGCCTATTATCAGGACGGCGTGGAAATCATGCCGAATATCGAATATGACAGGCTCTATGACGAGCTTCTGATGCTTGAAGAGCGCACGGGGATCGTGCTGGCATCCTCTCCGACAAGGAAGGTGGGCTATGAGGTGCTGTCCGAGCTTCCGAAAGAACGGCATGCCTCGCCCATGCTCTCGCTTGATAAGACGAAGTCTGTGGAGACGCTTTTGGAATGGCTCGGAACGCACGAAGGCATTCTCAGCTGGAAGCTTGACGGGCTCACTGTCGTGCTCAGCTATGAGGGCGGCAGGCTCATAAAGGCCGTAACGCGCGGAAACGGGGAGATCGGAGAGGTCATCACGCAGAATGCGGAAAACTTTGATAACGTACCGCACGCGATTCCGTTTTCCGGAAAGCTTATTCTGCGCGGCGAGGCCCTCATCCGCTACAGTGATTTTGAAAAAATCAATGAGAGAATCCCGGATGCGGATGCGCGTTATAAAAATCCGCGCAATCTCTGCTCGGGTTCCGTACGCCAGCTTGATCCCTCCGTCACGCGGGAGCGGCACGTGAAACTGATCGCGTTTTCGCTAGTATCGGCGGAGGATGCCGCGGGAAATGAGCTTTCATTTGATAATTCCTTTGAAAAGCAGTTTTTATGGCTTAAGGAACAGGGCTTTGACGTGGTGGAATACCGGAGAGTAAACGGGGAGACGCTGCCGGAAGCCGTACAGGCATTTAAAGCGGCGATCACGGAAAATGATTTTCCGTCGGACGGACTGGTGCTTACCTTTGATGATCTCGCCTACGGTATTTCCCTTGGCAGGACGGCAAAATTTCCGCGCAATGCGATCGCATTTAAATGGGCGGATGAGACTGCGGAGACCGTGCTTCGTGAAATGGAGTGGTCCGCTTCCCGCACGGGCCTGATCAACCCGGTCGCGATTTTTGATCCGGTAGAGCTCGAGGGCACGACGGTTACACGCGCGAGCGTACACAATCTGAGCATCGTGGAGGAACTCGGGCTCGGGCTGGGAGATCATCTGCTTGTCTATAAGGCAAATATGATCATTCCGCAGATTGCGGAGAATCTGACGAAAAGCGGTACGCTTGAGATCCCGGAGCACTGCCCCGTCTGCAAAATGAAGACGGAAGTCCGCAAGGACAATGACGCGGCCTATCTTTACTGCACGAATCCGGACTGCCCCGCGAAAAAGATCAAGTCCTTCCAGCTTATGGTGAGCCGGGACGCGCTGAATATCGACGGGCTGTCCGAGATGACGCTTGAAAAGTTTATCGCAGAGGGATTCATTCACGAATATGCGGATCTGTTCAGGCTCGCAGAGCATCATGACAGAATCGTGGAGCTCGAAGGATTTGGAGAAAAGTCTTATCAGAATATGATCGCTGCCTGTGAGCGCGCGCGGGAGACGGAGCTTTACCGCGTGATCTACGGACTTGGAATTTCCGGAATCGGCCTTGCAGGCGCAAAACTGCTGTGCAGGACCTTCGGCAATGATATTACGGCGCTGAGACATGCTTCTGAGGACGAACTCTGTGCCGTGGACGGTATCGGCGGTGTCCTTGCGGCATCCTTTGCCGGTTACTTCCGGGAGGAAAAAAACAACCGGGCGGTAGACGATCTGCTTTCGGTCCTTAAGCTGAAGCAGACGGAAGCGGAAGAGGAAACGGCAGACGGACTTAAGACTGTGGAAGCCGGCGGCAGGGAGTACCGGGTTTCGCCGGAGCTTTTTGCCGGGAAGACCTTTGTGATCACCGGTGATGTCGGGCAGTTTAAAAACCGGCGTGCCGTACAGGCGCTGATCGAGGCGCTTGGCGGAAAGGCAGCCGGCTCTGTCTCGGCGAAGACTTCCTATCTGATCAATAATGACAGTATGAGCGGGTCATCAAAGAATAAAAAAGCAAAAGAGCTAGGAGTTCCTGTTATAACCGAAGAAGAGTTTATTAAAATGCTTGAATAAAGCAGTGGTGGCGAAATGAGCATACAAAAAGAAGAAGAGGAAAAAAAGAACAGGGAACTTAAGGGAAATAAGGTTGAAGCGATTCTCGCACAGTTTTCCGTCGCGGGAAGCCGCCGGATCGCCTCGCTGATTCTCGATATCGGAGAGATGATCCTGAGGTCGGGCGGAGAAGTGGCCAGGGTGGAGGATACCATTAACCGCCTGTGCAGCGCCTATGGCTTCCGGAAGACGGATGTATTTACGATCTCCAGCTGCATCATTATGACGGTAACGGATGAGGGCGGAAATATTTTTACGCAGACAAGGCGCATCAGGGGAGGAACCGGCACGGATATGGAACGCGTGCGCAGATGCAACGCGCTTTCAAGGGAGTTGTGCGCGCATCCGCTGCCTGAGGCGGAGCTTCGGAAATCCGTCGAGGCACTTTCAGGGACGCCGGTCTATTCCAACATGTTCCTGTGCCTTGGGTATATCTGCATAGCAGGCAGCATGGCTGTTTTCTTCGGCGGAGACCGCGCGGATTTTATTGCCGCGGCGGTTGCGGCGCCGGTCATGCTTCTTGTGATGGAGCTTGGAAGGCGGGCGGATATTCAGAACTATGTAACCTATTTTCTGAATGCGTTTATCACCGGTCTTCTGATCTATGCGCTCTTACGCTTCGGAATCGGACATAACTATGATAAGATCGCGATGGGCTGTATTATGATTCTGATCTCAGGTGTGGCGCTGACGACGGCGATCCGGGACATGATCAACGGCGATGTCGTGACGGGACTTCTCGGGCTGATCAATGCGCTGATCCAGGCGGTCGTGATCGCGCTCGGCTTTGTTGCGGCCTTTGCCATATTTGAACGGTAGGTGACTTATGAGGCTGATTTACGAATATATCATGGTATTTATCGCGGGGCTTGGCTACTGCATTCTGTTTAATGTGCGCGGCTATCGTCTGATTATCAACGCGTTCGGCGCTGTGCTGGCCTATGCGCTCTATCTGCTTGCGTTCCGGAATACGGGAAATGTATTCTGGTCATATCTGATCGCGACAAGCCTGATCGCGGTGCTCTGTGAGGCGCTTGCCCGGATCACGCACACGCCGACGACGCTCATGATCGTGCCGATGATCGTCCCGCCTTTGATTCCCGGAGGTGACCTTTATAACACATTTTACAGTCTGTTCCTCGGGGAGATGGGGACCGCGTTTACCTATGGCATGCGCCTTGCGCTTGAGATCGGCGCGATCAATATCGGCATCATCTTCGGAGCGACGCTGGTAAGACTCTGGCACTATATCAGAATCGTACACAGACGGGCGGGTAAATTGCGCGCGTAATTCAGAATGGATGCGGGGCATGTAAAATACCGCATGTACTAAATCAGAAAATACGAAAAATAGCCCTGCGGCCGGTTGACAGCGCCGCAGGCTTTTTTTATAGTAGTATTTGTAGATAACTTAACGAAGTCTTTTTGCAAATGTTGCAGATTTGCATAAAACCGGTTAGGGAGGGAAATATGAGAGGTGTTGAGACCAGAATTCAGGAGATACGTCACCGTATCTTTACTGAAGTTGCGCGTATGGCCTATCACACGGAGTGGCCGATCGACAAGCGCATTGAGGAACTGCCGTATAAGATCATTCCTGGAGAGGTTGGAAACTTCAGAAATGACGTCTTTCTTGAGCGTGCGATCGTAGGAGAGCGCCTGCGCCTTGCGATGGGGCTTCCGTGCAGAACGGCGGCAGAGCATGCGCCGCTTTCCGACAATATCGAAGCGGCGGACAAGCCGGAGACGTATTATACGCCCCCGCTCATCAACGTAATTAAATTTGCCTGCAATGCCTGCCATGAAAAGCGGGTTTATATCACGGAGGGCTGCCAGGGCTGTCTTGCACATCCGTGCGTGGAGGTCTGCCCGAAGGCTGCGGTCTCGCTTGACCGCATGGCAGGACGCTCCCATATCGACCAGGATAAGTGTATCAAGTGCGGACGCTGTGCACAGGTATGTTCGTACAATGCGATCATTATACAGGAGAGACCCTGTGCGGCAGCCTGCGGAATGGACGCCATTCATTCGGATGCAAATGGTAAGGCGGATATTGATTATGAAAAATGCGTTTCCTGCGGAATGTGCCTTGTAAACTGCCCGTTTGGTGCGATTGCCGACAAGTCGCAGATCTTCCAGGTGATCCGTGCCATTCAGTCGGGTGAGCGTGTATATGCGGCCGTGGCGCCGGCCTTTGTAGGACAGTTCGGTCCGAAGGTTACGCCCGGAAAGCTGCGTGCGGCGATGAAGTCGCTCGGGTTTGCCGATGTCTTTGAGGTTGCGATCGGCGCGGACCTCTGCGCGACGCAGGAAGCGGAGGACTTTGTGAAGGAGGTTCCGGAGAAACTTCCGTTTATGGCAACTTCCTGCTGTCCGGCATGGTCCATGATGGCAAAGAAGCTCTTCCCGGATCATGCAAACTGCATCTCCATGGCGCTTACGCCCATGACGCTCTGCGCACGCCTGATCAAGTCCCAGCACGCAAACGGCAAGGTCGTGTTTATCGGACCGTGCGCGGCGAAAAAGCTCGAAGCGATGCGTACAACGGTACGTTCGGACGTGGATTTTGTACTGACCTTTGAGGAGATGACGGGCATCTTTGCAGCGAAGCACATTGATCTTGAGTCGCTTCCGGAAGAAGAGGGCGTAAATGACGCGTCCACGGACGGCAGAAACTTTGCGGTTTCCGGCGGTGTTGCGAAGGCAGTCGTAGACGTGCTTAAGGAAAAATATCCGGACCGCGAGGTAAACGTTATGAACGCGGAAGGACTGAGGGAATGCCGGAAGATGCTTATGGCAGCAAAGGCAGGAAAATACAACGGCTATCTGCTTGAGGGAATGGCGTGTCCGGGCGGATGCGTGGCAGGCGCCGGCACGATGCAGCCGATTCAGAAATCAGCAGCTGCGGTCAGCCTGTATGCAAACAAGGCGAAGCACAGGACCTCCAACGAGACGGAATATGTCAAGGAGCTTGATAAGCTGGTGGAATAAACATCAATACAGAGGGACTTCCGGTAAAACGGAGGTTCCTTTTTTGTGCTCTTTTTTATGTTAATAGACAGAAACAGAGTTATTGTATTTTTTTATATTGCTTGAAGGAGGAGGGAAAAAATATATATTTAGATAAAAAACAAAAGGAGATTAACTATGAAAAGATTGATTTTATCAGGAATTTGTTTGACAACGGCAATATTGAGCGCTTGTTCTTCAGGAATTTCTCAGAGTCAGTCTGAGCGGGTTGAAACTAGTGTGACAGCTGAGGATGTAGCTACGGAGGCATCCAAGACAATCGTTGTTGGAACAGTTGGAAGCGGAGAACCCTATACACTGATCGATGATGATGGTAATTGGACAGGAATAGAGGCGGAACTTTGGAAAGAGGTCAATGAACGAACTGGATATAATATCGAGGTCAAGCGGGCGGGAGACCTTGCTTCTTTGTTGGGCGAATTAGATTCTGGAAGGATTGATGTCGCCGCAAATTGTATGGCAATCACAGCTAAAAGACTTGAAAGCTATGTTGCATCGGATCCGATTTATGGAGATGCGCAGCTTCTGGTAGTTCAGCCAGACAGCAGTTATTACACTTATGAGGATTTGAGGGGGAAAACGATTGGAGTAGCTGCCGGACAGGCATCGCAGACAAGCGTGGAAGAGATGGCACCGGAGTATGATTGGGAGGTCGTGACTTACGAGGATTCTTCAGCAGGATTCCAGGACTGTGATCTGGGCCGAATTGATGCATTTGCAAGTACTGTTTCAGCAATTGTGAAAATGGAAAAAGCGCAGGGCATTGAACTCAGAATGTTTGATGAGAAACTATTTGGTAATAATGTCGGTTGGTGGTTTGCACCGACAGATGAGGGAATACGGTTGAGAGATGAACTCAATCCGGTCATTGCAGAAATGCATGAGGATGGAACTTTGTCAGAAATTGTCTCCAATTGGATGTATGGAGAGGATATGACCAAGTTGGCGGGAGATACATGGCTCACAGCGGATCGTTGATGCTGATATTGGAATCATGGCAGAGAGGAAGAAACTATGGCAGAAGACAAACAAATCACGGAATTGATTAAAAAGGGAGCGGAAAAATACAGTGACGCGATGGTAGAATTCCGCCGGGATCTGCATGCGCATCCGGAGCTATCCAATGAAGAAAGACGTACCGCTGAACGGATTGCGGAAGAGCTTGGAAAGCTGGATGGGATAGAAGTGATTCGCGGCCTTGCGGGCGGCACGGGAGTTGCGGGTATTTTGCACGGGACAAAAGAGAGAAATACGGACGTAGCGGAAGATAAAGTGGTGCTTCTGAGAGCGGACATCGATGCGCTTCCGATCGAAGAGAAGACGGGATTACCATTTTCCTCCTGTACCCCGGGCGTGATGCATGCCTGCGGACATGACGGACATGCTTCCTGGCTTCTGGGCAGCGCTATGATCCTTTCAGAATTGAGAGACAGATTTGCGGGAACGGTCAAATTTGTGTTCCAGCCGGCTGAGGAAGGCGGAGGTGGCGGAAAACGCATGGCCGAAGAAAGCCGGATTCTTGAAAATCCGAAGGTCGATGCGGTCTTTGCGGCGCATGCATGGCCGGAGATCGACGCCGGAGAGCTGCATATCGCGGCGCGGAGCGCCTTTGGTTTTCCGGGATGGTTTTCCATAAAGGTGACGGGAAAGAGCGGGCACGGCTCCTGGCCGCATCAGTGTGTGGATCCGATCGCAGTTGCAAACCAGATTTACGGAGCGCTGCAGCAGATCGTATCACGGAGGCTGGATGAGACGGCAGCGCGCGTGCTTTCGGTCTGCACCATTCACTCGGGTCCTCAGGATAAGAGCAATATCATTCCGGACTGCTGTACGATGACGGGAACAATCCGGTCGGACAGAAGAGAAGAGATGGAGAAAATGAAAAAGATGATCCGGGAGGTCTCGGAGACAATTGCGGCTGCAAACGGAGCAACAGCAGAGGTGTCTGCGGATTATACAGAAGCAGTCATCAATACGCCGGAGGCAGTTACATTCTGCGAAGCGGAAGCGGTTAAGATTCTGGGCAGGGAAAACGTGAAGATCGATAACAATCCGCATCTTGGAGGGGAAGATTTTGCCGAGTATATTACGCGTGTACCGGGTGCCTATGTGTTCGCGGGAATTGCGACAGATGAAACCAGAGGAAAATTCGGGCTGCACAGCGACAATCTGATTCTGGAGGAATCAGTGCTGCCAAAGGTTGCCGCGGTATTCGCGCAGTTTGCAGTCGGCTATCTGGAAAAAGGCAGATTTTAAACAGGGGATAACGCAGAAGATGCCGGGGGCTTCAGGCCTCCAGCATCTCCGGGAATTTTGTGATTTTCTTTGCATAACAGCTTTCGTCTACATCACCGAATCCGTAGGAGGCGTAGATGAAGGGAATGCGGGCCTCATAACAGGCGAGCGCATCCCCCATAATATCCCCAAGATAGACAGGGGAATGCAGCTGATAGCGTTTCATGAGAGCGAGGATCGTCTGACCCTTGCTCTTTTTTGTGTCTCCATAGCAGAGCCAGCCCCTGAAATAAGAAGAAAGTCCGCTAAGACGCAGAAAATCCTCGATATAGCCGCACTGGCAGTTGGAAACGATGTAGAGAGGATACTTTTTGGCAAGGAGAGGAATCGTTTCCGCGACGCCGGGATAAAGCACGCCGCCTTCCGTTTTCATGGCTTCTGTCTGGGCTTCATAGCAGATCGCGGCGGCATCGGCATATTCCTTTTCAGAAAATCCGGGCAGGAGCGCAGCGAAAATCTCCGGCATCGGTTTTCCGAAAAGGGATGTGAGCCGGGAGGGGCTTATCTCAATATTGCAGGTGCTATGCGTAAGAAGCGCACGGTTCCAGGCTTTTGCCACAACTTCCCTGCTGTCCCAGAGCGTTCCGTCGATATCGAAAATGATGCTGTCCATAGTCTCGTTTCCCTTCCATAGTAAACAGTTTTGGAGATAACAATTAATAATGATACGCACCTTTATAAAAATCTGTAATAAAGCTTACATTTATTATCAGAATATGCTATAAGGTTTTCGTTATTTTTTACACAATGAATGATGCTATTTTATCACATCTGATGCAGAACGGACACAAAAATTTCCGGGATGCGGAGCTTGATGTGGAAACGCTGCGAAAGACGGAAGGAAGGGAACCGGAATGAAATTTGATGTTGCCTATTTCTTGGAAATTCTGCCGATGATTGCGGAAAAGCTGAATATTACGCTTTCACTGACTGTGATCTCGACGGTCTTTTCCCTTATTATCGGTGTTGTATTTGCTCTGGTTGCATATTACAAGGTTCCGGTGCTGAGCCAGGTGCTGAAGGTATGGATTTCTTTCATGCGCGGTACGCCGGCGCTCACCCAGCTCTTTTTCTTTTATTATGGTCTTGCCAGAATCAGTGAGCTGATTTTAAACATGCCGCCGATCGTAGCAGTTGCGGTCGTAATGAGCCTTAACATGGGAGCGTTCATGTCTGAGTCGATCCGTGCGGCGATCATGTCTGTGGACATCGGTCAGCACGAGGCTGCGCTTTCTCTGGGAATGAGCGGCTTCCAGCTTACAACCAGAATCGTACTGCCGCAGGCGGTAAGGGTGGCGCTTCCGCCGCTGTTTAACGATCTGATCAATCTGTTCAAGATGTCGTCGCTTGCATACCTGATCGGACTGAGAGATGTTATGGGTGCGGCAAAAATCGAAGCGTCAAGCTCATTCAAGTTTTTTGAATGCTATGCGGCGGTTATGCTCATTTACTGGATCATCACGATGCTGATGACCGCAGGACAGAAACAGCTTGAAAAACGCTGCAATGCAGCTTATTAAAAGAAATAAATGCAGGAGGAAAATGACATGGTGAAGAAGAATATGATGAAAGTACTGAGCGCTGCGGCTGTATGCGCAATGGTACTCAGTGCATGCGGAAGCTCTGCTTCCGAGACGACCACGGCGGCAACCACCGCAGCAGCGGCAGAGGAGAGCACGGCAGAAGGCGGAGAAAGTGAGGCTGCAGAGACTGAGGCTGCCGGCGAGACACGTACGGTTATCGTTGGTACCGTAGGAAACGGCGAGCCGTATTCCCTGGTCGATGATGCAGGCAACTGGACCGGTATTGAAGCGGATCTCTGGGCAGAGGTTGCAGAGCGTACCGGATGGACGGTTGAAATGAAGCAGGCCGGAGATCTCGCATCCGTATTCGGCGAGCTTGAATCCGGACGTGTAGATGTTGCGGCGAACTGCTTTGCAATTACGGAAAAGCGTCTTGAAAGCTATCTTGCTTCCGATCCGATCTACGGAGACGCACAGGTGATCATTGTACAGCCGGACAGCAGCTATGAGACGTTTGAGGATCTGAGAGGTCTTAAAATGGGCGTAACCGCAGGTCAGGCGGCACAGACCACGATCGAGGAGATGGCGCCGGAGTATGACTGGGAGGTCGTAACCTATGAAGATACTGCGGCAGGCTTCCAGGATTGCGCACTCGGACGCGTGGATGCGTATGCGCACACTGTTTCCCAGATCAAAAAGGCAGAGCAGGCACAGGGACTTGAATTCAGAATGCTGGATGAGAAACTCTTTGGAAACAATGTAGGCTGGTGGTTTGCTCCGACAGATGAGGGCAAGGAACTCAGAGATGCGTGCAATGAGGTGATCGCTGAGATGAAGGAAGACGGAACGCTTTCCGAGATCGTATCCAAGTGGATGTATGGCGAGGATATGACGCAGCTTGCAGGCAGCGAGTGGCTGAGCGCTGACCGCTAAAGAAAAATCCCGGGCTGCCGTCTGCGGGCGGCAGCTTCAATACTGGTGAGGAAGACGCAATGATCGAAGTAAAACATCTTTCAAAGGAATTTGGCGAGGATACAAAGGTCTTAAATGACATCGACCTGCATATCAAAAAAAATGAAGTCGTGGCAATTATCGGACCGTCAGGTACAGGAAAATCAACGCTCCTGCGCTGCCTGAATTATCTCTGTGAGCCGACGAAGGGCGTGATCCGCATTGGTGACACGGAGATCGATGCCGAGCATCACAGCCGTGCGCAGATCCGGAAGCTCAGACAGCATTCGGCAATGGTCTTCCAGAACTATAATCTGTTCAAAAACAAGACAGCGCTCCAGAATGTGATGGAGGCACTTGTTACCGTGCATAAGGTACCGAAGCAGGAAGCACAGGCGCGTGCAGAGGAGCTTCTGAAAAAGGTAGGCATGTACGACAGAAAGGACTTCTATCCGGCCAAGCTGTCAGGCGGACAGCAGCAGCGCGTGGGAATCGCGCGCGCAATGGCAGTCAATCCGGATGTGCTTCTGTTTGATGAGCCGACCTCCGCGCTGGATCCGGAGCTCGTGGGTGAGGTCCTTCAGACGATCAAGGCGCTTGCAGAGGAAAACACGACCATGATCCTTGTGACGCATGAGATCCGTTTTGCAAGAAATGTTGCGACGCGCGTTCTTTTCATGGAAGGCGGTAAGATCGCGGCAGACGGAACCCCGGAGGAGATCATTGATCACCCGGAAAATCCGAGACTGAAGCAGTTCCTTAACTTTATTGAAAAATAAGCAGCTGCAGTAATCTTTCTGCAGGAAAAGTTAATTACGTCTTAATGAAACAGCCTCCAGTGATAGATGGTATTAATCACAGGGGGCTGTTTTGTGAATCTCACTGAATGAAAACCCAGAATCTCACTGAATAAAAACCCAGAATCTCACTGAATGAAAATCAGGGATCTCTCTGATTGATATTACAAAATCTCTCCGAAAAATACTTTGATCGAAAAAAGTGATAATTAATTTTCTGTTAGGAAGAAATTTTCTTCCTGTTTGTGCACAAAAAAGGCATGTTTGACAAAAAATAAATTAACATTGCGTAAGTTATTGTTATATCGTACAATGGCTGTATATCAATTGTATTTATAGAAATACATGCTTTTTTGCGTATATAGAATATGAGTACAAAGGGAAAAAACTATAATTATATGGAGGGAGTTATTTATGAGCAGACTTGAGATACTTACCCCGAGTAAGGCTCAGTTGGTAGTTGAGGATCTGTACGGCAATCTCGAACGCAGAATTGCTGCGAGCCCGCCCGGTCTCTGCCCGGTGGATATCACGCGCGCGTTTATCGAGATGGCACATTCCCAGACCTGCGGAAAGTGCGTACCCTGCCGTGTCGGACTTCTGCAGCTTAAGCATCTGCTGACGGATGTACTGAATGGAGAGGCGACGCTGGAGACGCTTGACCTGATCGAGGACACATCAAAATCGATCATGGAGACGGCGGACTGCGCGATCGGATATGAGGCGGCGCGGGTCGTATACCGCAGCATCAAGAACTGCCATGAGGACTATGAGGAGCATGTACATCACGGCAGATGTACCTGTATGACGACACAGCCTGTTCCCTGCGTTGCGATGTGCCCGGCACATGTGGATGTGCCCGGTTATATTGCGCTTGTCAGAGAGGGACGCTATGCGGATGCTGTGAAGCTGATCCGCAAGGACAACCCGTTCCCGACGACCTGTGCATTTATCTGCGAGCATCCGTGTGAGGAGCGCTGCCGCAGAAACATGGTGGATGACGCGATCAATATCCGCGGCATCAAGCGTGTTGCGGCGGATTTTGCCGGCAAGGTACCGGCGCCGAAGTGCGGTCCGTCCACCGGAAAGAAGATCGCTGTCGTAGGCGGAGGTCCGGGCGGACTGTCAGCAGCTTACTATCTGCAGCTGATGGGACACCAGGTGACCGTATACGAGATGCTTCCGAAGCTCGGCGGCATGCTGCGCTACGGTATCCCGAACTACCGTCTTCCGAAAGAGCGTCTTGACGAGGATATCGAGGCGATCCTCGAGACCGGCGTTGAGGTGAAGTACGGCCTCAAGATCGGCCAGGATATTACGCTTGACGGTCTCAGAAAAGAGTATGACGCCGTGCTGATCACGATCGGCGCGTCTACCGATAAAAAACTTGGTCTTGAAGGCGAGGACGCGGATGGAATCGTATCTGCGGTTTATTTCCTGCGCAATGTCGGTCTTGAAAAGGAGCTGGATCTCAAGGATCAGGAGGTTGCGATTATCGGCGGCGGAAACGTGGCGATGGACGCTGTCCGCACTGCTGTCCGCAAGGGTGCAAAGAAGGTAAGCTGCGTATACCGCCGCAGAATTGCCGACATGACTGCTCTTCCGGCGGAGATCGAGGGTGCGATGGCAGAGGGCGTTGAAATGCTGACCCTCAAGGCTCCGTCAAAGCTTGATATCGATGAGAACGGAAAGCTTCGCGGCATCTGGGTAACGCCGCAGATGATCTCGAAGATCAAAGACGGCCGTGCTTCGGTGATTGCAACCGGAGAAGAGGACGAGTACATTCCGTGCACAACGCTGATCGTTGCGATCGGACAGAACATCGAGACGAGACATTACGAGGAATCCGGCATTCCGGTTGCGCGCGGCAAGATCATGACGCTTCCGAACGGAGGATTCCCGGGACTTCCGGGTCTGTTTGCGGGCGGAGACTGTGCGTCCGGACCTGCAACCGTAATCAAGGCCGTAGCAGCGGCTAAGGTTATGGCTGCAAACATTGACGAATATCTGGGATATCATCACGAGATCACCTGTGATGTGGAGATCCCTGCACCAAATATCGACGACCATTCTGCCTGCGGACGCATCGAGCTTACCGAGCGCGAGGCCTGCATCCGTATGCATGATTTTGAAGGAATTGAGAACTGCATGAACCAGAAAGAAGCGTGTCAGGAAGCCGGCAGATGCCTGCGCTGCGACCACTTCGGATTTGGAATCTTCAAAGGAGGCCGTGAGAGATTATGGTAAATTTAACAATAGATAATAAGCTCGTACAGGCGGCTGAGGGAACTACGATCATGGAAGCGGCGGCGAGCGCCGGCATCCCGATTCCGCATCTTTGCTTTTTAAAGAAAATCAACGAAATTGCAGCCTGCCGCGCCTGCGTGGTAGAGGTAGAGGGCAAGGAACGCCTGATCACCGCCTGCAATAATGTAGTAGAAGAGGGTATGGTGATCCACACCAACAGCCCGAAGGTAAGACTCGACCGCAGACGTACCGTGCAGCTCATCCTGTCCCAGCATGACTGCAAGTGCGCAACCTGCGTAAGAAGCGGCAACTGCTCGCTTCAGAAGCTCGCAAACGACCTGAACATTCAGGATATCCGTTTCGGCGAGAGACTTGAGTTCCAGCCGTGGGATCAGAGCTTCCCGCTGATCAGGAACTCACAGAAGTGCATTAAGTGCATGCGCTGCATCCAGATCTGCGATAAGGTGCAGAGCCTTAACATCTGGGATTTCGAAGGTACCGGTGCGCGTTCAACGGTCAACGTATCCGGAAGCCGTACCATTTCCGAGGCGGACTGCTCGCTCTGCGGACAGTGCATTACCCATTGCCCGGTTGGTGCGCTGCGTGAGCGTGACGATACCGAGAAGCTCTGGGCGGCGATCGCCGATCCGAACAAAGTAGTCGTTGTTCAGGTGGCTCCGGCAGTTCGTGCAGGCTGGGGCGAGGCACTTGGCATTGCGCCGGAAGAGGCGACTGTAGGAAAGATCTTTGACGCGCTCAAGCGTATGGGCGTGGACTATGTATTTGATACAAGCTTTACGGCTGACCTTACGATCATGGAAGAGGCGAACGAGTTCATCGACCGCTTTACAAAGGGTGAGCTTCAGGAGCGTCCGATGTTTACCTCCTGCTGCCCGGGCTGGATCCGTTTTATCAAGAGCCAGTTCCCGCATCTCGTTCCGCAGCTGTCTTCCGCAAAGTCACCGATGCAGATGTTCGGTGCTGTCATGAAGAGCTATTTTGCGGAGCAGATCGGAAGGAAGCCGGAGGATATCTATTCCGTAGCGATCATGCCGTGTCTTGCAAAGAAGGGCGAAGCAAATATGGAGCTCTTCCACGACGAGTATGCGGGACATGATACGGACTGTGTTATCACGACGAGAGAGCTGACAAGAATGATCCGTTCTTCGAACCTCATTCCTGCGATGCTCAAGGATGTAGAGCCTGACAGACTGTTCCATGACGTAACCGGTGCCGGCATTATCTTCGGTGCAACGGGCGGCGTTATGGAGGCGGCTCTTCGTACCGCATACTTTGCGATCATGGGTGAGAACTGCCCGCCGGATGCCTTCAAGATGGTCCGCGCAACCTCTCAGGATACGGATCTCGCAGAGGCGGAATTCGAGCTTAAGGGTATTAACCTGCATATCGCGGTCGTAAACGGCCTCGGCAATGCAAGAAGGCTGATCAACCAGATCGAGCGCGGTGAGAAGAAGTATGATTTCGTAGAAGTCATGGCCTGCCCGGGCGGCTGCGTAGGCGGCGGCGGACAGCCGATCCACGATGGTTTTGAGATGGCGTATGAGCGCGGAAAGAACCTCTACTTCCTCGATGGCAGCAGCAAGCTTCGGTATTCGCATGAGAATCCGGACGTGCAGGCGCTCTACAATAACTATTTTGAGAAGCCGAACAGCCACAAGGCGCATCATCTTCTGCATACAAACCATGATTCATGGGAGATGCCGAGAAGCCCGCAGCGTGACAGAAACGGAAATGTGATCGTGTCGAAGTGCTGCTAAGCCGGAATGCTGTTAAGCTTTCAATATCCGCTACAGTAATATGTAAAATACGCAACTGTGAGAAGATGAGAAATCATTTTCTCACAGTTTTTTGTTGAAAAGAATATGGAGAACAGAAATAATTTACAATTTTAAGTCCGGATAAAAAAAACCGATATATATTTGATATACATATGTGCTATGATAGAAGAAAATTATAATAACTATATGTCATAGTGAAGAGGGAGGGATCAGGATGGACAGACCGATTATCGGTATTCCCGGCGCACATATGCTGAATACCGCGGGGGCGCTTCCGGTACAGACAGACTACGTGAACCGGTCATACTGCAGGTGTATTGAACGGGCGGGAGGCATTCCGCTTCTCATTCCGGAGCCTGATACGGAAGAAACGGAGGGGCTGCGGAAGGCACTCTCACTTTGCCAGGGGCTGTTATTTCCGGGCGGAATCGATGTGGATCCGGCGTTATATCACGAAGATCCGGTTCCAATGCTTGGAACGGTGGATATTCATATGGATCGTTTCTGGATCAACGCAGTACAGATCGCGGCAGAGCTCTCGCTTCCGCTGCTCGGGATCTGCAGAGGTCTGCAGCTGGTAAATGTCGCGCTTGGCGGAAGTCTTTATCAGGATCTTTCGCTGAAAACCGGAGAGCATCTTCTGCATAGCCAGCGTCAGAACAGGGATTATCTCATTCATAAGGTGACGATCACTGAGGGAAGCAGGCTTTCAGAGCTTCTGGGAACGGATCAGATCTATACGAATTCCATGCATCATCAGTGCGTGAAACAGCCGGGAGAGGGACTTTTCATTACGGCCGGGACCTCCGACGGAATTCCGGAGGCAATGGAATCGGCGGATGGCAGAATAATGCTGGTGCAGTGGCATCCGGAGGAACTTTGGGACAGCGAGCCGCGTATGAGAAGACTGTTCGAAGACCTGATAGAGCGTGCAAAACGGGGAGCGTGCTCCGGAGAATAAGTGAGAGCGCAGCGAACCGTCTGCAGATAAGAATTTGTTTAGGAGGTGCAGTATGAAAACAGCAGAAAAACAGGCATCCCGCGGCAAGGCGGATAAGGGGCTCAGCATGTGGCTTGTGATCATGATCGTGATCGCGGCAGTATATGTTCTTTCCTTTATCATTCCGTCCGGATCCTACCAGAGAGACGGCAATATTGCGATACCGGGCTCCTATGCGCCGGTCGACAAGGTCTATCTGATGCCATGGGAGGTTATTCTCCAGATCGGACAGCAGACATTCTCCTCGTTCGGAGCGCTGTTTATCACGATCCTGATCATGGGAGGCATGATGGGCGTGGTAAATTCCACGAAGGTGATCGACAGATGTCTCACGAACCTGGTACACAAACTGAAGGATAAGTATTTCCTGATCATCCCGGCATTTATTTTTGCAATGGGATTTTTCGGAAGTCTCGGATCGATGATCTCGACGGCAATTCTGTTTATCCCGCTCGGTCTTTCGCTTGCAAAGCAGATGAAGGTGGACCGCACATTTTCCGTCGGTCTGATCATGCTCGGATCCTATACGGGATTTATGACGTCTCCGGTCAATACGCTGACAACGATTCTCGGACAGGACATCGCCGGACTTACGCCATATTCCGGTGCGGGGCTTCGTACGGTTGTGACGATCATTGATCTTGCAATCGTCTCCATCTATCTGATCTGGTATGCAAAGAAAAAGGCAGCGGATCCGTCGGTATTTGAGAATGCTTTTTCCCCGGAAGAACGCGAGGAGGAATATGAGCTCAAGGCAGATAAACTGAAATGGAATGAGGTTGCGATTCTTTGCCTGTTCTTTGGTTCATTCCTGTTTTTTGCAGTCGGCGGTCCGGCATTTGGCTTTAATACGCTGACCCTTGGCTCGATCATGCTGCCGGTCGGACTCATCTGCGGCGTGATGGCGCGGTATGACCTGGATACGATCATGGAGTATTTTGTAAAGGGCGCACAGGGAATGATCAGCGTTATCCTGTTTATGATCCTTGCCAGCACGATGAGCGTTATTCTGAATAATTCCCTCATTCTCGATTCGATCGTGTACTATCTGTCGATTCCGCTCGATTATCTGAGCAATACGCTTGCGGCGATCGGTATGTTTATCGTAAATGCCATTATCAATATCTTTATCAACTCGGGATCCGGCCAGACGAGCGTAATGATGCCGATCATGGCGCCGCTTGCGGATGTGCTTGGCGTAACGCGCCAGATGGCGCTGCTCTGCCTGCAGTACGGAGACGGCTTTACAAACCTGCTTGCTCCGACGAGCGTAAACCTTCTTGCCTGCCTTGCGCTTGCAAAGGTCAGCATGAAGGAGTGGTACAAGCTGGTCGTACCGGTTTATACGATTATCTTTTTTGTGCTTTGCGCGTCGATTTTTGTCGGCACGGCAATCGGATATCATTGATTGATGCAGGAGGGAGAATTGCCATGGATATTATAAAACGAATTACGGAGCTGTCGGATCAGTATGAGGCGCACACGCTTGAACTCAGACATCAGCTGCACTGCCATCCGGAGCTTTCATTCAAAGAATTTGAAACCTCTGCACTTGTACAGAGAGAACTGAAGCGGATCGGAATCCCGTTTGAGCTGAGCCCGGTCGAACCGGGTGTCGTGGCGGAAATTGACAGCGGGAAACCGGGAAAATTCCTGATGCTGCGCGCTGATATGGACGCGCTGCCGATCCAGGAGACGACAGGTCTTCCGTTTGCAAGTGAAAATGCGGGGGTAATGCATGCCTGCGGACATGATGTTCACACTTCAAATCTGCTGGCCGTAGGAGAGATCCTCTGGAATACGCGCGATCAGTGGAACGGACGGGTGAAGTTTGTATTCCAGCCCGGAGAGGAAAACGGCGGGGGCGGCCGCCGCATGATCGAACAGGGGCTTATGGATGAGCTTCCGGATGCCTGTTTTGCCCTGCATGTCATGCCGACAACACCGGGCATTATCACGGTGGGAACGGGTGCCATGACTTCCTATTCCGATGGCTTCTGGATCACGATCCACGGGGAAGCAGCACATTCCTCCACGCCTGAAGTCGGAACGGATGCGATCCAGATCGCGGCTGCCGTGATCCAGGCGATCAACACGATCTCAACGCGGAATATCGATCCGCTTGATGCGTCGACGATCAATATCGGCGTGATCAGGGGCGGCGATGCGCCGAATGTGATCGCCGATACGGTGGAATTGAACGGTATGATGAGAAATGCATCGCCCAGGGCACGGGATACGATCTTTAAGCGTCTGGAAGAGGTGGCAAAGGGAACCGCGGAAATGATGGGCGGAACCGCCGAGGTGCGCTTCCGCATCGGATATGCGTCCGTATTCAACAACAAAGAGCTTGCGGAGTTTACGGCGGATACCTATCGGAAATACGAGGATGCGCTGTTCGGAGGAATCACGCCGGACGGAAAGGCGCCGGAGAACTGGCTGCACACAGGAAATCAGCTGATGTTAAGTGCGGAGGATTTCGGCTTTTATACACAAAAAGCACCGGGCTGCTTTATCTGGGTCGGCACCGGCGGAAATGTGTCAAACCATAATCCGAATTTCCGGGTAGAGGAGCCGTACATCAAGTTCTGTACGCGGGCGATGGCGGTATTCGCAGCGGAATTTCTGCAGCAGAAGGATTAAAACCTGATATACCGGTAGCAGGCAGCCATAAGCACGCCACCTATGATGTTGCCGGCCGTCACGAAAACCAGGTTGTACAGAAAGCCTGCCGCGCTGATACCTGCTGTATGCGGAGCGATCAGCGCGAGCGAGAGCAGTGTCATATTGGCGATGCTGTGCTCAAAGCCGCATACAACAAAAGTGAAGATACACCAGAAAATCACGATGAGCTTTCCGGCTTCCGTTTTCATACGGAGGAAGCACCAGACCGCAAGGCATACAAGCATGTTGCAGAAAATGCCGCGGGAGATGAGCTGCAGGGCCGGGAGGCTCATTTTGGTTTCCGAGGTGGAAAGCACAAAGGTGAGCGTGTCTCCGGACAAAAGCCCGGTGCTCTGAAAAAGCAGCGCGCAGAAAAGAGATCCGAGGAGATTGCCGAGATAAGAGATGAGCAAAAGGCGGAGCACCCCGGAGAGCCTCGCCTTTTTCTCAAGGAAACCCGCTGTCATGACAAATACATTTCCGGTAAACAGCTCTGCGCCGGCGAATACGACGAGCGTGAGCGCGACCGGAAAGACGAAGGCATTTATGAAGCGGGCGGCGGGATGGCCTGCCGTTGAAAGCACGCCGCCGGAGACGGACATGACCAGTACGCCCAAACCGATATACAGACCGGCCAGTATGGATGCCAGAAGGTACCTTCCCGTAGAGGTGGAAAGCAGCTTCAACTTATTCTGGGCACTTGCGGCTGCAGTCATCATATCTTCATGAAACATAAATAAACTCCCGTAAACATTAGTGATAGAAAAAAAGTATCATGCGGTTTCCGGAAAGTCAAGCCGAAAGACAGGACTCAATCCCATCCTTGTGGTACAATAAAACACAGCGAGCCGAACCCGAAGGGTGAAGGGGATGAAGGAGAAAACTGATATGAAACTGATCATTTCACCGGCGAAGAAGATGATAGAAGATCCGGATACTTTCCGGATGGAGGGCAGCCCTGTTTTTATAGAGGAGACAGAAATACTGATGCGCGCCGTACAGGCGCTTTCCTTTGCGGAAGCAAAAGCACTCTGGAGATGCAATGACAGGCTGGCAGAGCTTAATTTTGAGAGGTTCCGGCAAATGGATCTTTCAAGGGGAACGACGCCCGCGCTGATCGCCTACGAGGGCATTCAGTATCAGTATCTGGCGCCGAAGACGCTGGAGGCGGAGGCACTCTCCTGGCTTTCAGAGCATCTGTTTATCCTGTCGGGTTTTTACGGGATTTTGAGGCCGTTCGACGGTGTGGTGCCGTACCGCCTTGAAATGCAGGCAGCGCTTAAGACCGGGAAGGCAAAGGATCTGTATGGTTTCTGGGGAAACCGGATCTATAAGTTCCTGACCGGAGAGAACAGGCCTGCATCCGGCAGGGAGCAGGAGCCGGAGCCGGTCATCAATCTGGCTTCGAAGGAGTATGCAAAGGCAGTGGAGCCATATCTGACAAAGGAAGACCGCTATATCAGCTGTGTGTTTGCAGAGCGGGCGGCGGGAAAACTCAGGCAGAAGGCTACGCTTGCAAAGATGGCACGCGGAGAAATGGTGCGTTTTCTTGCGGAGCGCCGCGCGGAAGATCCGGAGGAGATGAAGGCGTTTGCAGGGCTTGGATTTGCTTTCTCCGAGGCGGATTCGGATGAGAAGACTTTTGTATTTGTAAAAGAAGCAGAGTAAAAGGACGCAGACGAATGGCAGAGGGAAATTACAGTTATATTCTGCGCTGTGCGGATGATACGCTCTACTGCGGCTGGACGAACGATCTTTCGCACCGCGTTGCCGCGCATAATGCGGGAAAGGGTGCGAAGTATACGCGGGCAAGGCTGCCGGCAGAGCTTGTATACTGGGAAAGCTTTGGAAGCAAGGAGGCGGCGATGCGCAGGGAATATGAGCTGAAACAGCTTACAAGGCAGCAGAAGCTCAAGCTGATCGAAGCATGGCAGATGCCTGCAACAGATCTGCCAGCGGATGAAATTTCAGCAGCGGCAGGAAATAAAGAAGGAAGCGGGATGACAGAAACAAAGCATCATATCCTGATAAAGGATGATTTTGATCTTGAAAAAATAAGGCTGAGCGGACAGTGCTTCCGCGTAAAGGAGCTTTCAGACGGATGGTATCGTTTTATTACAGGGGAAGAAGTGCTGTATATCAGAAAAGAAGGCGATGCTCCGGGCTGCTATGCCGTCTCCTGCACGGAGCAGGCATGGGAGCAGACCTGGAAGCCCTATTTTGACTTTCCGCGCAGCTATACGGCAATCCGCAGGCGGATAAAAAAGGCGGGGATCGGGGCTGCGCTCCCAGAGGAGGCGCTTACATTTGCCGACCGCGCCGTGAAGTCCGGGCGGGGACTTCGGATCCTCAGACAGGATCCGTGGGAAATGATGATCACCTTCATCCTTTCGCAGAGAAAAAGTATTCCTGCGATCATGACGGCGGTGGAAGCGCTCTGCAGGAGCTTTGGCCGCCCGCTTGCGGAAGGACTTTACGCGTTCCCGTCCCCGGAAGCGCTGTATCAGGCATCCCCGGAGGCGCTTTCAGCCTGCGGGCTTGGCTACCGCGCGCCTTATGTGCGGGATGCGGCACGCCGCGTATACACGGGTGAAATAGATCCTGCGGAGCTTTCCGGACTTTCTGATGAAGCGCTGTATGAGGCACTTCTTGCAGGATACGGTGTCGGGAAAAAGGTGGCGAGCTGCATTATGCTGTTCGGCTACGGCAGACTGGCGATGGTACCGGTAGACGTGTGGATTGAGCGGGCGATCCGGGACGGATTTCTGGGACAGGACTATTTTCCGTTTTACGGAAAGGATGCAGGCGTCCTGCAGCAGTATATTTTTTACTATGAAACGCATGGGGAGGCGCGCGCATGAAATTCGTCCATCTTTCGGATCTTCATATCGGAAAATATGTAAACGGTTTTTCCATGATCGGGGATCAGAAATATATTCTGTGGGAAATTCTGCGTATTCTGGAGGCGGAGTGTCCGGATGCGGTTCTGATCGCGGGGGATATTTATGACAAGTCCGTACCTTCCGCGGAGGCGGTCGGACTGTTCGATGCGTTTTTATGGAGGCTGTCGAAGCTTTCCTCCAGAGTTTTTGTCATAAGCGGAAATCACGATTCTCCGGAACGCCTTTCCTTCGGTTCGCGGCTGATGGATCAAAGCGGCGTTTACCTTTCTCCTGTTTATAACGGAACGGCTGAAATGATCGAATGCAGGGACGCGATTGGTCCGGTCCGTTTTTACCTGCTGCCGTTTTTAAAGCCGGCAGCGGTACGGGCGGCATTTCCGGATCAGGAAATCAGGGATTATACGGATGCACTGCGCATCGCGGTCGATGCCATGCAGGTTGAGAAAAAAGACGATTCTGTCCGGAATGTTCTGCTGTCGCACCAGTTTGTGACGGGAGCGGAGCGTGCCGAATCCGAGGAGCTTTCCATCGGCGGCCTCGACAACGTGGATGCATCTGTGTTTGCAGGTTTTGATTATGTGGCGCTCGGACATCTGCACAGGCCGCAGACTGTCGGAGGACCCGCGGGAACCGTGATCCGTTACTGCGGAACACCGCTCAGATACTCCTTTTCGGAATGCCGGGATCATAAGTCCCTTACCCTTGTGGAGCTTGGGGAGAAGGGAGCGGCAGAGATCCGTACGATTCCGCTGATACCGCTTCATGAACTGCGGGAGCTTAGGGGAAGCTATATGGAGCTTACCGCAAAGGAGAATTATGCCGGTACGAAGACGGAGGACTATCTGCATATTACGCTGACGGATGAGTTCGATGTACCAGATGCGATCGGAAAGCTGCGGGTGATCTATCCCAATCTGATGAAGCTTGATTATGACAATACGAGAACCAGGGCGCAGGGAGAACTGCCGGAGTTTTCTGCGCAGAGAATGCGGAAGCAGACGCCGGAGGAGCTGTTTGCGGCATTTTATGAGACACAGAACGGGCAGCCGATGACGGATACGCAGCGGACCTATCTTCTGGAGCTGCTTGAGCGTGTGTCGGAGCCGGAGGGGATGTAAGATGAGACCATTGCATTTAATGATATCTGCCTTCGGACCCTATGCGGGACGGACGGAACTCAATATGGACGCACTGGGAGAGAGCGGGTTGTATCTGATCGCGGGAGATACGGGCGCAGGGAAGACGACCATTTTTGATGCGATCAGTTTTGCTCTCTACGGCGGTGCGAGCGGGGAAAACCGGGAACCGGTCATGTTCCGTTCAAAGTATGCGGCGCCGGAGACGCCGACAGAGGTTGAACTGCGGTTTCTCTACGGCGGAAAGATCTACCGCGTCAGGCGGAATCCGGAATACGAACGCCCGGCAAAACGGGGCGGCGGCGTTACGAAACAGAAGGCGGAGGCAGAGCTCTGGTATCCGGACGGACGGGTCATAACCAAGCTGAAGGATGTGGATGCGGCGATCCGGGAGATCATGGGTATGGACCGCAGCCAGTTTGCCCGGATCGCGATGATCGCGCAGGGCGATTTCCTGAAGCTGCTGCTTTCCCCCACGGAGGAGCGGAAAAAGATCTTTCGGCAGATCTTCCGGACAGAGCGTTACAGCCGTGTGCAGGATCTGCTACGAACGGAAGCGCTCAGTCTTAGCCGGGCATGCGACGCGGAGCGGGACGGCATCCGCCAGTTCGTATCACAGATCGTCTGCAAAGAGACGGATTCGCTTTTCCTGAAGGCGGAAAAGGCAAAGGCAGGGGAGCTTTCCATGGAGGAGACGGCGGGACTTCTCTCTGAGCTGATCGAAAGGGCAGGAGAGCGGGAAAAGGCGCTTTCCGCCGAAAAGAATGTGCTCGATCAGAAGATGGACGCGGTGAAGGAAACGCTTCGTGCGGCGGACGAACGCGTGGAAAGAGAACAGGAGCTTTCACGGACTTCAGAGGAAAAGAAACAGGCAGAGACGCGGGCGCTTAAGGCCGCGGAGACATACGAAAAGCTTCTGGAACAAAAGCCGGAGATCGAGCGTTTGTCTTCACAGATCACGCGGATCGAACTGCTTTTGCCGGATTACCACAGGCTCTCTCAGCTGCAGGAGCGGATCGCCAGCCTGGAAAAGCAGCATACTGAGAAAGCGGAGGAGCTTTTACACACGCAGACATTATTCCGGCAAACGGAAGTCAGACTGAAGGCGCTTAAGGAAGAGGCGGAAACACTTTTGGAAACCGGGACAGAAGAACAGGCGCTTAAAGCGGAGATGGAAAAAGCGGAGCAGCACAGAACAGATCTGGAAGCGCTTAAGAAAGACTGCGCGGAGTACGAAAAGCTGAAGCAGACATTTGAAAAGGCACAGCATGAATATCTTAAGGCGCGCACGGAGGCGGAGAGCGAAAGGCAGCAGTACGAACGGGAAAACCGCGCGTATCTCGACGCGCAGGCGGGGGTGCTCGCGGCAGGCCTTGTACCGGGAAGTCCGTGTCCTGTCTGCGGATCGTGTGAGCATCCGTCTGTTGCGAAAATGCCGGAAGCAGCGCCGACCAGAGAACAGCTGGATCTGAGCAGACGGAAGAAAGACCTTGCGGAAAAGAAGCAGAATGAGGCGAGCGAGAAGGCTCACGGGCTCGGCGGAAGCCTGGAAACGGCAAAGAGAGAGCTTGAACGGAAATCAGGCGGCTCGGCGGAGGATGCTGAGAGCAGGCTGCAGCTTGAGCTTGCGGACTGTAAGAGAAAACAGACGGGGCTGAGCGCCGCGCTTTTGAAGCTTCAGGAAAAGAAAAAGCGCAGAGAAGCGCTTAAGGAAGAGACCGGCTTAAAAGAAAAGCGTTTTGAGGAATACCGGGAAAAGATCAATTTGCTGAAACCGGAGCTGGCGGCGCTTTCAGCAAATGCTGAAACGGAGCGAAGGACGGCGTCGGAGCTTTCGGAGAAGCTTTCGTTTCCTGACATTGAAAGGGCGGAAAATGAGCTTTCCTGCCTGCAGGCGAAAAAGAAACAGTATCAGAAAACGCTTGAAAGAGCGGAGCGGGAAAAGAAAGAGGAGGAGAATGTGCTTGGGACTCTTGCAGGGAAACAGGAGCAGCTCAGGAAACTGATTGGAGATCTGCCGAAGATCGATGCGGAGGCTTTCCGCAGGGAAGAGGAATCTCTTAAGAAAGAGGATATGCGGATCCGTGAGGCGGAAAAGGAGCTGCATGCTGAGCTTTCCGTAAATCTGTCCGCGCAGCAGGGAATTTCCGGACGTACAGACCGCCTTTCAAAGCTTGAAGAAAAGCTCGGCTGGCTCAAGGCGCTGTCTGATACGGCAAACGGTACGCTTCCCGGAAAAGAAAAGGTGATGCTTGAAACCTGGGTGCAGACACATTATTTCGACCGTGTGATCGCCCGTGCGAACACGCGTTTTATGGTGATGTCAGGGGGACAGTATGAGCTGAAGCGCCGCAGGGAAGCAGAGAACCTGCGCAGCCAGAGCGGACTTGAACTCGACGTGATCGATCATTATAACGGAAGCGAAAGGAGCGTGAAGACGCTGTCCGGCGGAGAGGCATTCAAGGCTTCGCTTTCCCTTGCGCTCGGACTTTCCGATGAGATCCAGTCCTCTGCCGGAGGCGTGCGGCTCGATACGATGTTTGTGGATGAAGGTTTCGGCTCCCTCGACGGAGAATCGCTCGATCAGGCGTTCAGAGCGCTTTCCGGCCTCAGCGAGGGACACAGGCTTGTGGGAATCATTTCCCATGTATCGGAGCTAAAGGAAAAGATCGACCGGCAGATCGTCGTGACAAAGGAAAGAACCGGGGGAAGCCGGGCACGGATCCTTGTCTGAATCTTTGTCTGATCTGCGATCATGGTAATTAATAATTGAAAGACGATTTATTTGAATTTGTTTTTAAAATATGCCTTTTTCTTATTTTTATTGACAGATGTCGAAATCCTAGGTATCTTTATTAATTGGAATAATGTCTCCTTAATTCAATTAAAGAAGGCGGGCATCAAAAACATATAATATCATGGAGGGATTTATGAAAAAGAAATTTCTTGCAGGCGCGCTTGCAGTCAGCATGACCGCAGCACTCCTGTCTGCCTGCGGCGGCAGCGTTGTGGAAGAGAAGCCGGCTGACACCCAGACCAGCGCGGCAGCATCCGGAGAGACTTCCGGCAGTGCGGCGGCGGAGACCCCGGCGGCATCCGGAGACAGCGTATTTACCTATGCGATCGCGGGAGATACCGGAAACACGCTGAATCCGCTTACCGCGGACGACCGCTTCGGCCTTATGACCTGTAAGGCGCTCTATGCACCGCTTTACTTCATTCACCCGGATGGAACGGTGGACTACATCCTTGCGGAGAGCATGGAAGCAAATGAGGATGGAACCGAGTATACCTGCAAGCTGAAGGAAGGCCTTAAGTGGTCTGACGGCGAGCCGCTTACGGCGGATGACGTCGTATTCACCTATGAAGCACAGAATGAAAACAGCGCGGCGCTCTATGTAAATGATCAGCCGATCACTGTTGAGAAGGTGGACGATCTTACCGTTACCTTCAAGCTTCCGGCTCCGTCAGCTTCGACCTTCGAGCTTCTGTCAGCAGAGATCTTCATGCTGCCGAAGCACTACTTCGAGCCGAAGGGAACCTTTGATGTAAATATCCTGCAGGAGACCCCGGTAGGCTGCGGACCGTATGTACTGGATGAGTACATGACCGGCCAGTATCTGAAGTTCACGAAGAATCCGTACTATGTGCTCGGCGAGGGCAGCATCGATACCATCGTTTACAGAGTGGTAGAGAAGGACGATACCGCAACGCTCGCACTGCAGAACGGCGAAGTGGATGCATGGATCAGCACCCCGGATTATCTTACTCCGTATGAGAACAACGATCAGTTTACGATCAATAACTACTCCGAAGGCCGTGTGGCATACCTGTTCCTCAACACGACGAGCGAGAAGATGCAGGACAAGGACTACAGAAGAGGCATTCTGTACTCTCTTGACCGCGATGAGATCATGATGGCGGCTTACACGGATCCGCAGTTCTATGAGCTCACCTACACCTTCCTTCCGCCGATCAGCGAGTACTACAACCCGGATGTTGAGACCTACGCAAGAGACGTGGATCTCGCGAAGGAGCTCACCGCAAATGGTGCGAAGGATCTGACGCTCTGCTACATCGCGACTGATTCCGCACAGGAGAGAGAGGCGCTTACCATTCAGGCTTCCCTCAAGGCGATCGGCATCAATGTAGAGCTTGCAGGTGTGGATTCTGCGGCATGGACCAAGGCATATATGGATAAGGAAAGCGGCGACTATGATATGATGCTCGGCGGATATATCATGGGTATCGATCCGAACGCGTATGCACCGCTCTTCTCTCAGGATAAGGACAACAACCTGCGCTTCAATGCGCCGGAGATCGATAAGCTCTGGATCGAAGCCGACCAGACTCAGGATAAGGCGGAGAGAAAGGAACTCTATGATGAGATCCAGAAGCTTATCCAGGATGAGGCTATTTTCTATCCGTTCGGTTCCAATATGAGATCTCTCGTGCTGAACAGCAGAATCGGAGGCGTAGAGGAAGCGGGACTTGTGCTGATCTACACCTTTGCGGACCTTTCCAAGCTTACGATTCAGTAAACCGGAAACGGGCGTTACAGTTTATCCGAGATAAAATCATCAGGATTGCCATGCTCATTGCGGTGAACATGGCAGTCCTTTTTATTCCGTATAACCCGTGGTGTCCACGGGTCTGGTAAAAGAACATGATCAAATATATCGTAAAAAGAATTTTGCAGGCGATCCCGCTGCTTCTGCTCATTACCATTATCTGCTTTACGCTGATCAATATGGCGCCGTATGACGCCGTGGATGCGATCACGACGCCGGATATGAGCATTGCGGAGATCGAGATGCGAAGAGAGGCCTATGGTCTGAATGATCCGGTCTATGTGCAGTACCTGCGCTGGCTCAACAATATTCTGCACGGAAACTTCGGCTATTCTCTGCTGTCGCATACCAGTATCAAATATGATCTGATGATCCGTATTCCGAACACGGTCCGTCTGGTGCTTCCGTCTTATCTGACGGCTTATGTGCTTGCGATCGTGCTTGGTCTTGTGGCGGGCAGCCACAGGGGAAAATGGCAGGATAAGCTTCTGGACGGCTTCTGTTCGTTCGGACTTTCCGTTCCGACCTTCTTCTTTGCCATGCTGCTGATGTACTTCCTCGGCTACAGGCTGAAGCTGTTTCCGATCATGGGCATGCATACGATCGGAAAAGAAGGATCGATGGCAGATTATCTGCAGCACTTTGTCATGCCGTATCTGGCGCTTGTCTTCGGTTTTCTGCCGGATCTGACCCGTTATGTAAGAGGCTCCACGATCGGTCAGCTTAAGGAAGACTATGTAACCGTACAGAAGGCATTCGGCGCAAACAAGTCGGAGATTCTGTTTAAGCACGTGGCGAAAAACGTGCTGATTCCGCTGATCACAAAGCTCGGCATGGCGCTTCCGATGCTCGTTACAGGTGCTGTTATCACGGAGACGATCTTCTCCTGGCCGGGAATCGGCAGCTACTTTGTTAAGGCGGTTTCGGGTCTTGATTACCCGATCGTCATGGCTGTGCTGATCCTCTCAGGTTCCCTTGTTATTCTCGGAAATCTGCTTTCAGACATCCTCTATTGTCTGATCGATCCGCGAATCAAATCGATGCAGTAAGGGAGGGCGGAAAATGAAGACAAAAGATGTAAAAAAGACAAGAAACCGCCGCCTGGAAAACGTGATCTATGAGTTCAAACATAACCGTCAGGCGATGTTTGCGGCAATTTATCTGATCCTTGTGATCCTCGTAAGCCTGTTTGTCGTATTTGTAAAGGATCTGGATCCGGATGCGATCGACGTTATGAATAAGCTTCAGGGACCGAGTGCGGAGCACTGGTTCGGCACGGACAATATGGGCAGAGATTACTTTGCGCGCGTGCTCTACGGCGGAAGAGTTTCCCTGCTCGTAGGTGTGCTCGCCATGCTGACGTCCATCGTGCTCGGTGTGACTGTCGGAACGGTTTCCGGATACTTCGGCGGACTTGTGGACAATATCCTTATGCGTATTGTTGACGTGTTCCAGTCGATTCCGTGGATCATCATGGTGACCGTAGTCGGCATTGTATTCAAAAAGGGACTGTTCTCCATTATCATCGTAATCGGACTGTTCTCCTGGATGGAGATCGCCCGGCTTGTGCGTTCCGAGGTGCTTACCTCAAAGGAAAGAGAGTATGTGCAGTATGCGCGCTTTATCGGTGTGCGTTCCCTGGCAGTCATGCTGCGGCACGTGCTGCCGGCTGTGTTCCCGACGATCATTACGGCAGCGACCGCCGCGATCGCAAGCGCGATCATGACAGAATCATCTCTTTCGTTTCTGGGACTTGGTATTCAGCAGCCGATGTCCTCGTGGGGATCGCTTCTGCAGCAGGCACAGCAGTATCTTCAGACCGCGCCGTATATGGCGATGCTTCCGGGTGCTCTTATCATCCTTACGGTCTATTCCTTCAATAAACTCGGCGACGTGCTGCGCGTCTTTGTGGAGCCGAGGGTACAGGCAGGTGAAAAAGAATGATGCAGGAGAAAAAAGATAAGATACTTGAGGCAAAAAACCTGAGGGTGTCCTTCCGCAGCCGCGGACAGGAGGTACAGGCAGTACGCGGTGTGAGCCTTGATGTATATGAGGGTGAGATCCTTGGTCTCGTAGGAGAATCGGGCTCGGGAAAATCCGTGACGATGAAGGCGGTGCTCGGTATTCTTCCGGAAAATGCGGAGATCAGAGCGGATGTGCTTCGTCTCAGGGACAAGGAAATGACGGGGATTTCCGAGGAGGAGTACAGACGGCTCCGCGGCAGTCTCATGACCATGATCTTCCAGGATCCGATGACGGCGCTCGATCCGCTGATGACGGTCGGCAGGCATCTGGAAGAGGTAATCAAAAGAAACAGTGATCTGAAAAATGCCGCAGAGATTCGGGCAAAATCGATAGAGATGCTTGAAAAGGTCGGCATCCCGGATGCACCGTCAAGGCTTAAGCAGTATCCGCATGAGTTTTCCGGCGGTATGCGTCAGCGTGTGCTGATCGCAATGGCGCTTGCATGTGAACCGAGACTTCTGATCGCGGACGAACCGACGACGGCGCTGGATGTTACCATTCAGGCACAGATTCTTGATCTTCTGCAGGAGCTGCAGCAGGAGACTCAGACTTCCATCGTGCTGATCACGCATGATATGGGCGTTGTAGCGACGGTCTGCCAGCGTGTGGCGATCATGTACGGCGGTCTGATCATGGAAGAGGGTACGGCTGATGAGATTTTCTATGAGCCGAAGCATCCATATACAAAGGCGCTTCTGCGCGCGATTCCATCGGCGGAAGCCATGGAGGACGGCGGACGCCTGACGGCGATCGAGGGACTTCCGCCTTCGCTTACCAACCCGCCGGCAGGCTGCCCCTTTGCAGAGCGCTGCGAGTTTGCAGGGGAACGCTGCAGCTGTGAGCTTCCCGTTTATACGAGCTTCAGCGAAACACACAGAGCGATGTGTCATCGCTGTGCCGAAGAAGGCGCTGCGGCAGGAAAGGAGGTACGGTCATGAGTGCAGAAAAGCTGTTTGAACTGAAAGACCTGAAGAAATACTTTCCAGTGAAAAGCTTCCTCGGCGGAAAGAAACGGTTTGTCAAAGCAGTAGATGGCATTACCATGGACATCATGAAGGGTGAGACCTTCGGTCTTGTGGGAGAGTCGGGCTGCGGAAAGTCAACGCTCGGACGTACGATGATCCGCATGTATGATGTGACCGGCGGATCGCTTTCCTATCACGGGGAAGATATTACGAATGCGACGGCAAAGGATATGGAAAAGTATCACAACAAGATGCAGATCATTTTCCAGGATCCGTATTCGTCCCTCAATCCGTTCTGGAATGTGGAGGAGATCCTCACGGAGCCGCTTAAGCAGATCGGCATGCCGGCAGAAGAGCGCAGGGATCGCATTGAGTACCTTCTGAACCGCGTCGGCATGAAGGCTGAGGACATGCAGAAGTTTCCGTATGAGTTTTCCGGCGGACAGCGTCAGCGTATCGGTATTGCGCGTGCGCTTACGGTAGATCCGGAGTTCATCATGTGCGATGAGCCGATCGCCGCACTTGACAGCTCGATTCAGGCGCAGGTCGTAAATATGCTCGACGACCTTCAGCAGGAGCTGGGACTTACCTACCTTTTTGTGTCTCACGATCTCAGCATGATCCGCTATATCAGTACGCGTATCGGGGTAATGTATCTCGGAAATCTGGTAGAGCTCTCCGAGAGCAATACGCTCTATCATAATCCACTGCATCCGTACACGAAGGCGCTGCTTTCTGCAAGGCCGGTTGCAGATCCGAAGATAGCACGAGAAAACCGCCGTATCAAGCTTGTGGGCGAGCTTCCAAGTCCGCTGCATGTTCCGGCTGGCTGTCCGTTTGCGCCGCGCTGTCCGTACAAGACGGCGCGCTGTGAGGAGGAAAGACCGGTGCTGAAGGAGTATGATAAGGGACATTTTGCTGCCTGCCATATGATCTGATGCAAGGCAAAAGCAGAACCCAAAAGCGGATCTGCTTAAGAACTGACATAATTAATATAACTACAGTGAATAATACGGAGCGAAAAAGTCTTTTTATGAGACTTGCGCTCCGTATTTGTTGACAAGGCGCCCGCTCTCTTTTATGATGAGTGCAGGTCAGTAATGACACGGTTCTTTCTGAACCTGAAATTTAAACTGAATACCACAAACGCGAGGATGAAGAATAGTAGGTTTCCAAGCTGCCTTGAGAGAGCTGTCGGGTGCTGCGAGACAGTGGAGTGAGGTTTCTGAACTGACCTTCGGAGCGGTTCCGCTGATAAGGCGGAAACGGATGCCCCCGTTATCATGGGCAGGATGTTGTTGGACGTCCGCAGAGCGCAGAGAGCTTTTCTCTGAACAAGAGTGGTACCGCGAGATTAGAATTGATCCCGTCTCTTGGCCCTTACAGGGGCTTGGAGGCGGGTTTTGTATTATCCGGAAATACCGGATCCGCCGGGCCCTTCAAAACCAACACAACTTCCCGTGAGGGAAAATACGGACAGACCCGGTTAACGGGGTCTGGATTTGGATGAAGGAGAAAAAATGATGCAGAACAATGTAAAAAAAGCCGTTCCGATGTCGCTTTGCTTTTCGGTCGGCGCAGTCCTTTTCAGCTCGCACGCAGGAGGCGGCTTTGCTTCCGGCAACCAGGCATATCAGAACTTTGTCGTAAACGGATGGCTCGCCCCGGTTTCGGCGATCATCGCAATGCTCGTGCTTACGATTACGATCCGCGAGGCGATGTTTCTCTATAACAGCCGCGGATTAACAAGCTATAAGGAGCTTTTTAACTGCCTTTACAGCCCGCTTGACCGCATTGGCGGAAAGAACGAAAAAGGCGGTATAAGGCCGGAGTGGCTGTTTGAGATCTTTTTCTATATCATGGTGCTCATGGCGGTAGCGGCAGCGATCAGCACGGCTGCGTCCACACTTCAGCAGAAGACCGGTATGAACTATTATACCGGCATTGTGGTGGTAGGCTGCATTATCCTTGTACTCACGATCTTCGGCGTGCCGCTTGTGCGCAGAGCCTCCACGATCATGGGCATCGGCATTCTCGCAACCGCAGTCATTATTTTTGCGATCGGTATCTTTACGGCGCCGGACCTTAAGGGAAGCATCACGACGAGCTTTGAGGCAGATGGTTTTTCAAAGCTTCCGGCAGCGGTTATGACGGGATTTGTATATGCAGGGTTCCAGTGTGTTGTAATTCCGACGATGATCGTCTGCGGCGCGCCGCTTACAAACCTTAAGGCATGCAAAAACAGCATGTGGATTTCCTTTGGATTAAACGCGGTGGCGCTTGTGCTTTCCGTATTTATGCTTCTCGGCTGGGAGCCGGTCTATACGGCTGTCGAAGGCGGCGTGACGATCCCGACGCTTACTGCCTGCAACAATATGGGCATGCCGTGGCTTTCCGTTATTTATTCCGTATGCCTCATTCTCTGCCTTATTTCAACGGGCGTGACGACAGTATTTGGATTTACAGCAAGATTTGAAAAGATCAGGGCGCTTTCCGGCATCAAGAGCAGCACTGTGCGCTGTGCGGTCGTATCCGCGCTCATCATGGCGGCGGCGATGTGCGTATCACTTGCAGGTCTTAGCCGCATCATCAAATACGGCTACGGCTACTGTGGCTACCTTGCGGTTGCGATCATAATCGTTCCGTTTCTTACGGTCGGCGTATATAAGAACCGCTGCTTTGTAAAGGAGCATCCGGAGTATGCCGGCATGTCCGCAGCGGAAATCGGAAGACGGGTGCGCGGGGACAGACTTGCGGTGCAGAGCGGAGACT
>JAUNHA010000023.1 GCA_030524135.1 Eubacteriales bacterium | reverse complement strand
TCGGATCACATCCTCCTCTGTTTTCTGACTGCCTATTTCCCGACAGCCCCTTTTACGTTGCCCTCTCCCACACTCCAGATTCTTAAAACACGAAAAAACATGGCATAATGGAGTTAGATAGTTCCCCATGTATACCATGTTTTTTAATCGGGTGGGTAATGGGACTCGAACCCACGACCTTCAGAGCCACAATCTGACGCGCTAGCCAACTGTGCTATACCCACCATATTTTCAGGGAGATCACCGGAAATTTCCGCTTGCTCTCCGCTGAGCCAGAAGGGATTCGAACCCCCGACCCACGGCTTAGAAGGCCGTTGCTCTATCCAGCTGAGCTACTGACTCATACATAATGCTTAACTATTCTATTAAAAAGCCTCGTATTTGTCAAGCATATTTTTCGCTTTACCTGCAGAAAACTCTTTCTTTTTTTTCAAAAATACTTTATAATGAACGGGCTTAGGGCCATCGCCAAGCGGTAAGGCACAGCACTTTGACTGCTGCATTCGCTGGTTCAAATCCAGCTGGCCCTGCTCACAGCAGATACGCTGAACTCATTTACACAAAATGGGTTCGGCGTTTTTTTATTTTCAGCGCATGATCAGATATTTTCAGGTACCAGACCGTTCAAAACACTATGCAGCCAGAATATTGTTTTGTCCCCGGAAACATTCTAAAATACCTTCTATGATAGGGGGAACTATATCCCCATACGATTTGGAAGGAGATATGAGGTATGAAAAAAAGCTTATTAGCAGCAATCGCAATGTCTGCAGCTATTCTCAGCCTGACCGGATGTCATAAGCATGAATTCGGCGAATGGGAAATCATAACACCTGCGGGCTGCACAACGGACGGCACGCAGGAGCGGGTCTGTAAATGCGGTGAAAAAGAAACAGAAACGATCCCTGCGGCAGGGCATTCCTTTGGAGAATGGGAAGTCGTGAATGCAGCAACCTGTACGGAGGATGGTGAAGAGATCCGGACCTGCAGCGCCTGCGAAGAGACGGAGACACAGGTCATTCCTGCAAAAGGACATTCTTTTAAGGCAGCAACGCTCTTTGCACCCAAAACCTGCACTGCCTGCGGATTGACGGAAGGAGAAGCGCTTGGGAAGGTTGCCGCGATCGGTGAGGAACAGTCCGCTGAGACCTACAAATTCACGATCACGGATATCTCCTTTACCAGCAAAGTGAGTGAGCGCAGAGGCAGCGTTACATACAGCCTGTCTGACGGCTACTATCTCGCGATTAGAATGAGTTTTACAAACCTCTCCAACGAAGCCGTTGAAAAGTGGAATTCAGACCGTGTCAGTGACATGACACTGCAGTATGCAGGCAAGTTCGATTATGAAGGAGAATTCAGGATTCTGGTTGATGATATCGTTCCGCTGGATACGCAAAATGCCTATGTCGTGTATTCCGTTCCGGAGAGCATGGGAACAGACGACGGAAAATCCGTCATGGCTTCCTTCAAGGTGGATGGAGATACCTATGTCGTAACGATAAGAGAAGGTGCCGCAGACGCTTCTGAGAGCGCATCGTCCAAGGGCACTGCTTCCGGAGACGGGGACTCTGATACCGGTGCCGCATCTGCCGTGGATACGGAAACTGAGCTTTCCGTCGGCGATACGCGTACCGACGGCGAGAATTTCTCATTTGTGCTGGATCAGATTTATTTTGCAAAGGAGGTCAGTGAGAAAAAAGGCAGCACGACCTACAGTTCATCAGAAGGAAACTATCTGGTTCTGAAGCTCAGCTTCACAAATCTCGCCAATGCCGTTGTCGAGAAGTGGAATTCAGACCGTGTCTCCGATATGACGTTAAAATTTGATGACAAATACGACTATGAGGGTGAATTTACCGTGCTTGCAGATGATATCGTCCCGCTGGATACCAGAAACGCTTATATCATGTATTCCGTACCGGACTCTCTGGAAACAAGCGATGGATCCCTGAACGCAAGCTTCAAAATCGATGGATATGAATTCCATGTAAATTGCAGAGAAGAATAATATAATCTGTTGACAGATACATGTGGTAAGCGTATACTCCATAACTATAAGAATTCATATGTTTCATCGCCTCTTCAGGATGTCTCCTGATATCCTGAAGGGGCATTCTTTCACCTTTTCCACTTTAGCAATTCTATTTGATGAAGTGGAAAAACCGTTCCATCCGTTCTATTTTCGTTTTATCAGGTTCCACACACATTCAACACGCTATACTAATCACGGCCAAGGCCAGTCCAAAGGAGGAAAATCTTATGAAACTGCTTACTCGAATCGCTGACACACTTAACAAAAACCTCGCTGTACTCGCCGTGGTCGTCTCCGCATTTGCCCTCATCGTCCCCTCGGTCTGGGTATGGCTCGCCAGCCGCATAAGCATTGATCTTTCTTCGGTTCCACTCGTAGGGGCTCACTTTCCGTCACTCGGTTTTGTCAATATTCTACTGGGAATTGTCATGCTCGGTATGGGAATGACGCTCAGGGCGGAGGATTTCGCCCTTATCCTGAAACGTCCGGGTGAAGTATTTCTCGGTGTCTGCTGTCAGTACATCCTGATGGCAGGCTTCGGATTTCTGGTTGCAGAGCTCCTGAAGATGACCGGGATCGGCGGTCCCGAACTCTGCGCACAGCTTGCTGTCGGTCTTGTCCTGCTCGGATGCGTTCCCGGCGGTACTGCAGCCAATGTTATGACGTTTCTTGCCAAAGGCGATGTTCCGCTTTCTATAACCATTATCATGAGCGGCACACTGGCAGCACCGGTTCTTACTTCCGGACTTGTACTCCTGCTTGCGGGACAATGGGTTGAGATCAGCTTTCTCAACATGTTTTTTTCCATCGCTTTCGTTGTCCTCATGCCAATCATACTTGGTTTATTTATCCACCATATCGCCGGAAACAGGATCGAGCCATATAAAAAAATACTCGTCCTCATTTCCACGACCTGCGTGCTTCTGATCATCGGCACCTGTGTGGGTACAAATCGCAGCAGCTTTACTGAAAACGGTATCGCCGTCGTTGCGGTTTCCGTCGCCGCAGTTCTTCTGCAGCATATCCTCGGTCTTATTTCCGGTTATGCAGCCGCCCGTTTTTTTCATATGGATAAAAACAAGGCCCATACGATATCACTTGATACAGGTCTTCAAAACAGCGGCCTTAGCTGTACGCTTGCCAATTCTGCCTTTCCCGGCACCATGGTCGTACTTCCCTGCGTGCTGGCCACGGTCATCCATCAGGTCATAGGACCGATCGCTGCCAACCACTTCGCAAAACATGCCGGTGAAAATGCCTGACAAAAATACCGGCTTTGCTTCCCGTAATGGAAAAGCAGAGCCGGTATAAACCTGTCTCAGATTTCTATGTAATTTCTAAATCAGAGACTTCTCAGCGCATCGATCAGCGCTGTTTTATCTTCTGTCTTCTGATCCTTATGCTTGATGATTTTTGCGGGGCAGCCGGCTACTACAACATTGTCCGGAACATCCTCGATCACGACGGCACCTGCCGCGACCACGCTGCCCTTTCCTACATGCACACCCTCGATCACGACCGCATTCGCTCCGACCAGAACATCATCCTCAATGATGACCGGCGTTGCGCTTGCCGGTTCAACCACGCCTGCAAGCACCGCGCCCGCACCGATATGGCAATGCTTTCCGACAGTCGCACGGCCGCCGAGCACCGCACCCATATCGATCATGGTTCCGTCTCCGATAACCGCGCCGATGTTGATCACCGCACCCATCATGATAACCGCATTATCCCCGATCTCCACACGGTCTCGGATGATCGCGCCCGGCTCAATGCGGGCATTGATTCCCTTCAGATCAAGAAGCGGCACCGCGGAGTTGCGGCAGTCATTTTCCACCACCATATCCGTGATATATTCTGCCTGTGCCTTAAGCTCGGGTTCAAGCTCCTTCCAGTCCCCGAACAGCGTAAATGAGGTCTCCGTTCCGAACTGCTTTGCCTGAGAAAAGGTCAGCGCTTTCGTTGAATTGATATATACCTTTACCGGCGTTTTCTTTTCCGCCTCATGGATAAAGCGGATAATCTCTTCTGCATTCATAAATGTCCTTTCTTCTGCGGTTCTTTTACCGCAGGGAGTATTCTTTCCGTTTTTATACCAGATCGTCCATATCGTACAGACCTGTCTGAGCACAGCCCGAATCCGGGCTGTTTTTCTCTGCGATGAATTCCGCTGCACGGATCGCTCCGTTTGCAAAGATCACACGGCTCGTTGCAATATGACAGAAGCTGAGCGTCTCATCCTGTCCGAAAAATTCCACTTCATGCGTTCCTGCCACGGTGCCGCCGCGTACGGCATGGATGCCGATCTCCCTGCCTCTTGCGCCGACCATTCCTTCACGGCCAAATACGCGGCTGAAATTACCTTCAGGATCCATTGCCTGTACGAGCATCTTTGCTGTTCCGCTGGGCGCATCCTTTTTCTGATTGTGATGGGTCTCGATCACCTCAATATCAAAGCTGTCTGACAGCATGGGGGTCACAAGCCTGAGCGCCTTCCTGAGCACCGCAATACCATAGGAAAAATTCGCGGAATAGAATACCGGATGCGCCTCAGCCAGTTTTTTAAGCGTTTCTTCCTCAGCGTCCGAAAGCCCTGTCGTTCCGTATACGAGTGCCGCACCATGTTCCTTCACATATGCACAGATCCAAGGCAGATTCGCCGCATGGGAAAAGTCAATGACCACGTCCGCCGTCTCAGAAAGCGCGGATAATGCTTCCAGATTTCCGCTGTCAAACATTCCCAATACCTTGTGTCCGCGCGCTTCTGCCTGGGACTTGATAAGCTGTCCCATGCGGCCGCGTCCTCCAATGATTATCTTCATCTGTTGCCTCCCATTATCAAATAAGACCGGCTGCCTTCATGGACGCTGCAAGCTGTGCCCTGTGCGCTTCCGTCATCTCGCAGAGCGGCAGGCGGTATCCGCCTACGTTCATGCCCATCAGATTAAGCGCTTCCTTAACCGGAACAGGATTGACTTCGCAGAACAGATCATGGATCACATCCAGATATTTAAGCTGTCCTTCCAGGCTCTTTTTCACATTGCCTGCCAGATAATCCGCCGCAATGTCATGCGTCTGACGCGGGGCAATATTCGCAAGCACGCTGATGACGCCGGAACCGCCGAGCGCCATGATCGTCGTGATCATATCGTCATTGCCGCTGTACATTACAAACTGATCATCGAGGTATCTCGCGATATTCGTCGCATAAGAGATATTTCCGCTTGCTTCCTTGATACCGCAGATATTCGGAACACGGGACAGCTCCTTTACCGCTTCCTCGGAAAGAGAGCAGCCGGTACGGCCGGGAACATTGTACATGATAACGGGGAGCTTCACGGCCTCCGCCACAGTTGTAAAGTGTCTGATCATACCAAGCGGTGTGGCCTTGTTGTAATAAGGCGTGATCACAAGCAGCTGATCCGCACCGAGCTGTTCAAACTCCTTACTCTTGTCCACCGCGGTCTGCGTGCAGTTGCTTCCCGATCCTGCGATCACGGGAAGTCTGTGATTGATTGTCTTTACCGTAAATTTAAGTACTTCCGCATCCTCCTCATGGCTGAGCGTGGAGCTCTCACCCGAGGTGCCGAGCACGAGAATACCGTCTGTTCCGTTTGCAACATGCCACTCGAGAAGCTCCTCAAGCTTTTCGTAATTTACACTGCCATCCTCGTGAAACGGCGTTACCAGAGCGACGATAGAACCTGTTACCATTTGATACATAGATGAACCTCCTCTTTCTCAATACGTCTGTTAACCAACACGACGCCGGGTTTCCCGCACATCCCGGAAAATACGACTGAGATTTCCGGGATATGAAAAAAGTGCCGGCAGCAAAGCCACCGGCACCTATCCATCTTCTGACAGGTATCTGATAGCCCTCCTGCAGTTCCTGCAGACAGTCCGGCAGATGTTCTCTGACGGCCCACCATACATCCGTGCCCGGATATACAGTTCGGCGAAATTGCTTCGGCAGCAGGTCAGATGCCTGCCGGCTCCCTGCTGTCTTGTCTTTCTCGCGCCTCTATCTTTGATATATGTGCGTATCATAACACTTTATGCGTTTCTCTGCAAGCAGTTTTTCATTTTAATCCGATAGCACATTGCCGCAGGAAAGTCCGCGTTTACAGTCCCGGAGAAACGCGCTATAATTAGCGGTGTCTAATTATCGTATTATCACTCAGACATTCACCGAATACTTCGGAATACAGTTTGTCAGGACAGAACCGTATTATGCATGCGCCTGTCCGGAAAGGCTTTTATGGAAACTCTTTTATCAAAAGTCCGCACATACCGGCGGGAGCTGCACCAGATTCCGGAGCTCGAGCTTGCGCTTCCAAAGACTGAGGCTTATATCAGAAAGGTACTCTCCGCCCTCCCGTGCAGGCTGCTCTCTCCCATTCCTTCCAGCGTCTGCGCCTTCTTTGATAACGGAAAGGATGAGACAATCGCATTTCGTTCGGATATGGATGCGCTTCCTGTCACTGAGGAAAGCGGCAACGGTTTTCAAAGCCTGCATCCAGGCTGCATGCATGCCTGCGGACATGACGGGCACATGGCGATGCTGCTCGGATTTGCCGGTGAGCTTGCGGCCTATTACCGGGAACTTCCGCACAATGTCATGCTCATCTTCCAGCCCGGCGAGGAAAATCCCGGCGGTGCAGAGCTTATCTGCAAAACCGGCTTTCTTTCAGAGTATCATATCACCCGCATCTTCGGATTTCATCTGTGGCCTAATCTTCCTGCGGGCACGGTTGCAACGCGCAGAAAGGAGTTCATGGCACGCTCGAGTGAAGTCAATATCGAGATTGAGGGAAAGAGCTCCCATGCCGCAAAATACAGGGAAGGCATCGATGCGCTCGAGATCAGCGCCCGCTATCTTCTGGACGTATACCGCATGGAAGCAGAACTGCCGAAGGAGACCTGCCGGCTGCTGCGTTTCGGTCACCTTACAAGCGGCAGCATCCGCAATGTTGTAAGCAGCCACACCAGACTGGAGGGTACCCTGCGCGCATTTCAGGATGAAACCTACTGGTATCTGCGGGATCAGCTTGCCGCTCTTGCAAAGCCATACGAAGAAACGCTCGGGGCCAAATTCCATTTTGATATCAATACGGGCTATCCTGCCGTGATCAATGATGAAGCTCTGACAGAGCGTGTCCTTTCCGCCTTTCCCGGAATACAGGAGCTTCCGGAACCGGAGATGATCAGCGAGGACTTTGCGCATTATCAGAAGTATGTCCCGGGTGTCTTCTTCTTCCTGGGAACCGGCACCGGCATTCCGCTTCATTCCAGTCATTTTGACTTTGATGAGGAAATTCTTTTAAAGGGAATTGAGACGGATATCAAGCTCAGCCGTCTGGCATAAATCCCCGGCTGGACAGATAGCAGCGCACATAAACTTAAGGTAATATCAAACATACTTTTTCACAAATAAAAGGAGAAACTCTATGGCACTTGAAATCGGCATGACAGGCCGTTCCGAAACGGTCGTAACAGAAGAGAATACCGCAAAAAAACTCGGAAGCGGGCTGCTTCCCGTATTTGCCACTCCCATGATGACTTTGCTCATGGAAAACGCCGCGTCCGAGCTGTGCCTTCCACACCTTGCAGAGGGAGAAGGAACAGTCGGCACGCATCTGGATATTTCCCATGATTCCGCAACGCCGATCGGCATGAAGGTCTGGGCAGAGGCAAAGCTTACAGCGATCGACGGACGCGCACTGACCTTTGAGGTTACCGCTTATGATGAAAAGGGTCCGATCGGAAAAGGAACTCATCAGCGGTTTATCATCAAAAATGAACGGTTCATGGAAAAGGCGGAAGCGAAGAAAGGGAACTAAGCGGTAACGGGGAGAGGAGCTTATTCCTGCTTATTGAAAATGCAAAGTGGAAATAATTGAAATTCTTACAAGAGAATGCTATAATAGGCATGAAAAAGGGAAAGCCGCAAGCGGCCTACTCCAAATATTTACTAAGCTGTTAGTTTCACACAGCCGTCAACTATTGCGAGTAGTTGGCGGCTATTTTCTATCCTTGAAGATCTCGTATACAAGACCGACAAGGGCAACGATGAATATACAAAACTCGATCAAATCAGAGTAAGTAACCATATCGCGCGCCCTCCTTTCTTTCGTCTGGAGAGCATAGCGCTCTCCGAAAAAGAGAGCAGGCCGCCTGGGCTTGGGTTTTCTCCGTCGTCAGTATACCATGACTTAAAGGACGGAGCAACTGCAATATGGTCTGTATAAAAGCGCATGAATACGATGCAGCAGGTAATTTCAAACCCGAAAGCGGTGGATACTATGATGATCTGGAATTTTTGTCTGTAAAAAACAAGAACGAAGCGAACATTATTGCCACAATCAATAATCATATGGAGAGGTTTCCTCTTCTGTGATTTTTAGTTCTTCCTTTCCCCTGCTAATATCTACACACTTTCGTTTGAATTCATAATTATAGCGCATGAAAATACCCTCCTTACTGGATGTCCAGTAAAAATGCTCCTTTCCGGGCAGACAGGCAAAAACACAAAACCTGCCGCCTGAAAAGGAGCATTTTAGTATCTCAATGATCCGTTTTTAAGATTTTTTTCCGCCGGCCATGCGCGCAGCGTAATCAATCGCATTAAGAAGGCTCAGCTCATTACTTTTTCCTGTTCCAACAAGCGCAAAACCCGTACCGTGATCAACGCTTGTACGGATAATCGGAAGCCCCAGCGTGATATTGACACCCTCGACTGCTTTCCATTCTTTTTTATCACGGTCATAGACAAAACCGACTGTCTTAAGCGGAATATGTCCCTGATCATGATACATGCAGACGATAATATCATACCAGCCTCCCAGACCTTCACTGAAGACTGAATCCGGAGGAACCGGTCCGATCGCATTGATTCCTTTTGCTTTCGCCGCTTCGATTGCCGGAGTGATTTCTTCAATCTCTTCGCGCCCAAACAGACCGCCCTCACCACAGTGTGGATTCAGACCTGCGACTGCTACGCGCGGGGCTTCAATTCCCATTCCGCGGCAAGCCTGATACGCAAGCTCAATCACTTCCAGCACCCGCGCCTTCTTAACACGGTCGCAGGCTTCGCGGAGCGCACAGTGTGTCGATACATGAACAACGCGCAGATCATGATGTGCAAGCATCATCGTATAACGTTTCGTTCCCGTATAGGTAGCATATATTTCCGTATGACCGTCAAAATGTGTGTGTCCGTCAGACCGTGCACCGCCGTCTGCAAGAAGCGCCATATTCATAGCTTCCTTATTCAGCGCATTTGTACAGGTGGCATCGATTTCTCCTGCCATCGCCAGCTCTATTACCTTGCGCACGCATTGAAATGCAGCCATACCGCCTTCTTTGCTGACCGTAGCCAGTTTAAATTTTGAGATATCCGGAATGAGTTCCATATGCAGTACATCGATGATACCCGGTTTAAATTCTGCATCCGAAACTGTTTCACATCTGTGAATTCTGATATCTTCACGGCCAACAAGCCGCGCTGCCTGTTCGATGATTTTTGCATCCCCCACAACCAGCGGACGAACGCGTTCATAAACATCCGTATGCGCCAGTGCCTTGACTGTAATCTCTGGTCCGTTTCCCGCCGGATCTCCCATCGTAATGCCAACGATTGGAATTTGTTTCATCTTGTGTTCCATCCTTCCGTTTGCTTATTTCATGCCATTTGCGGCGTTTGTCTCAAGTACCCTTCTGATCGCTGCAATTCCCTCCTCTGAAACCTGATTGAACGGTGCGCGGCACTTACCGACCGGATAGCCGAGCAGCGCCACCGCGGTTTTGACGATCGTATTCGGGTTACCATACTTAAAGCAGGCGCGAAACGATGCAATGCTCTCATTTACAACTCTTGCTTCTTCAACCTTGCCTTCCACAAACAGGTCATAGATAGAAGACATCGTCTCAGGATAGACATTTGCACAGCCTGCAATACCTCCTGTACCGCCCGCAAGAAGCGCCCAGATAATAAGCTGATCATTTCCTGAAAGTACTGCGAAATTCGGATCAGCCTGTTTTCCGGCACTGATATAGCCGAGCATATTCGCAAAATTTCCGGAGGAATCCTTTGCTCCAACAATGTTTTCAACCGCTGCCAGACGTCCGACCGTCTCCGGCGCGATCGCATTTCCCGTACGCGCAGGAATATTATAAAGTACGATTGGCATGTCTACCGCCTCGGCAACTCTGCAGTAATGCGTATAAATTTCATTCTGGCTGGCTTGCGCAAAGCTTGGTGTGATAATGCTCAGCACATCCGCACCGGCCGCCATTGCCATTTTGCTCTGTTCGATTGTTTCTTTCGTAGAAATGCAGCCTGTTCCCGCATAAACCGGAACGCGGCCGTTGGTTTCTTCAACGACAGTCTCCAGTACAAGCTGTTTTTCCTTTGCATCCAGAATATAACCTTCTCCATTTGTGCCGAAACAGAACAATGCATGAACGCCCGCATCGATCTGCCGGTTTACCTGATTTTTAAGTTCTGTAACATTAATACTCTCGTCTTCATTCATCGGAGTGATGATTGGCGGAATAATTCCCTTGATTGCTACCTGCTTCATACTTTAACTCCTTTTCCTATTACATAATTTCCAGATACAGTTTTTCGGCATCCTCCGGTGTCAGTTCTCTTGGATTATTCACAAGAAGCCGCTGCACCTGCATACCTGCTTCCACAAGACCGTTAAGATCTTCTTTCGGCACGCCGAACTCTTTAAGGCTTGCGGGGATATCCAGATGCCTTACTATTTCCTCAAGACGCGCGATCACCCACGCACTCTTTTCTTCATCTGTTTTGCAGCGCTTTTCACCGTGACAGCAGCGGTCGTACACAATCGCAAGCCTGTCGCGGCAGGACGGCTCATTAAAACGCATTACAGGGGCAAGCAGAATTGCATTTGAAACGCCATGTGCAATATGATACTTTCCGCCGAGCGGATAGCTCAGCGCATGGACTGCCGTCGTTCCGGAAGCCGTAATTGCCAGCCCACCGTAGTATGCCGCGATCTGCATTCTGTTTTTTGCTTTCATGTTCTCCGGATCATCACAGGCATCTTCAATATTATTCAGGATCAGATCAAGCCCCTCCAGCGCATAAAGATCACTGAATGAATTTGCCTTGTTTCCGGTAAAACATTCTATACAGTGCGCCAGAGCATCCACACCGGTCGCTGCCGCAATCTTACGCGGCAGATTTTTAATCATCCGGGCATCCAGAATCACATAATCCGCAATCATATGCTCATTGACGATTCCCACTTTCAATTCCTTCTCCGGAACGGCAACAATGGCATTGGGCGTTACCTCCGCGCCTGTTCCCGCGGTTGTCGGAATCAGTATCATTGGCACACATTTCTTTGCGCGGCCAGGATCATCAAGAAGCTCTTTTACTCCATATTCATCAGTCGCGAGCACACTCGCCAACTTTGCCGCATCCATGACAGAACCGCCGCCGCATGCCACGATCATATCCGCGCCGCTCTCTTTAAAGCTGTCGATGATTTTCTGTACAGCCATATAAGATGGTTCTGCGGGAAGATCGTCCAGAATATAGTAATCCGCACCGCTTTCCTTTACCGCTGTCTCCGGAAGCTCCAGAAGGCCGCAGGCTTCTATTCCTTTATCAGTAAAAATCGCCACCCGCTTAGCATGAACCGTTCTCAGGATCTCCGTGATCTTCCCGATCGCATCTTCACCTCCGTAAACTGCGTGCGGCATTTTCAGATTATATTGCTTCAGCATTGATTTTCTCCTCCTGCATGATCAGAAGCTTCTGATGAAGATCCTTTAAAAAGGATGTCTTCCCAAATCCCCCTGACTTCGAAATAACATGATAGCTGCATTCCTTATATCTAAATGCAAACAGTACCGCTCCCTGCTCAATTTCACAGATCGGTTCAAGCTCTGTCACACCTATATACTGCATGAATCCGAGCAGGGTATCACCACCCGTGATCATCATGGTTGCATTAAGACCATCATCGAGAAGATCCTTAACGATATGTCCGATTGTACGCGAAATTGCAAGCCTGAGTTCTTTCAGTGTAATATTGTGTTCGAATACATAGTCTCTGGTTTCCAGGCTCTCAGGCGGATCATTTGAATCGAGGATCAGGATGCCCTCACGCTCACAGCCCTGATGCCATTCGGATATCAGCATCTTCGCTTCGGCGCTCCTGTACCAGGCAGGATCGAGCTTCTGCTCTGCGGTAAGCCGTATGCGTGTAACGCCCTTTGCCTCCGCCTCGTCAAGCTGGGCGACTGTGATCGGATTAACACTGCCGCATGCGACCAGAAGACGCGGTGTCAGAACCGGCAGCTTGGGCTGTGTGCCGCAAAGTCCCAAAAGCCCTGCAAGAACTGAAGCAAACCCCGCACATCCCGCACAGCAAATGAGTTCATTTCTCTCCTGCAGACATTTTGCAATGTTTCGCATCTGATGCACATTTTCACTGTCATAAACCAGGATCCCTTCAGGCAGCGCTTCGTCATTCATAAGAGAAGCCCCCATCGGATGCTGCACAATTGCCGTCTGTTCGGCAATAATTTCCAGGACACTCGCATGTTTTACCGGTTCAAACGGATCTTTTCCGAAAACACTCTCGTTGACTGGAATACCATCTATATAATGCACCGCATTTCTGGTTGTGCGTCCCATCTGCGGAAAAGCCGGAAGAAAATGAAGCCTTTTCTCTCCGCCTGCATCATAAACTGCTGCAAGCTCTGCACCGATATTACCGCGAAGCGCCGAATCTGTTTTTTTGTAAATACACGGAACACCGGCCTCTTTTGCACGGCGCACGGCCCGATACACAATCGCATAAGCTTCCCCGCCTGAAAGATGCCTCGTCTCGGCATTCAGGACCAAAACTTCGATCTCACCGGACAGCCTGCTGCAGTCCGGAAGCTCTCCGGTCAGTACACGCGTTCCGGCGCCGGCTGCTGCAAACTGCACGCCTGTGTCCAAAGCGCCGGTAAAATCGTCCGCAATAATCAAAAGTTTAACCATAGTCATTCCCGTTACAACTTCAGTTTAATAACAAATTTTTCGTAATGTGAAGGCAGAGCGCCTTCAGGATGCCTGCAGGCTTTATGTGCATCCTCCGGATACAGCACGGCAAACATTCCGGGACGAAGCTCCAGAAGACTTCCGTCTCCAGTAATGGCATGCTTATCCTTTTCCCGATCATAAGGTACCGTCTCCTTCATATTTTCCAAGCGATTCCAGAGCAGATACTCGCTGCCTTCCATCAGAAGCTGTACGTCTATATACTCCCGGTGTGCCTCGTAATCTCCATCTGAAAGCGCACGCGTTTCACCCGACTGCTGCATCAGGTACCCGCCCGGAAAGGTGTGCTTTCCGGGCCCGGGATTTGGATTCTCTTTGATGAACGCAACGGCATCCATAAGATGCGGCAGGACGTTCTGATACTGTGCTGCATATTCCAGACGATCTATAATCATCTCAGCGTTCCTCTCTTTCCAGATTTCAGGGAATAAAATTCCTTGCCTGTTCAGGCTGTCTCTGCCTTTACCTTCTGCGCCTTAGCCGTCATGAAACAGTATGCACAGATCACTGCACAGCCCACAAGGCCAATAATGTCGCTCATGCTTCCCGGCATGATGAATACAAACGCAATCACATAGCAGGCAATACGCTCCCATTGTCTGATCGGTCTCATAAGATAACCGGCAATACCGCAGGCAAGCAGATAGGTCGCAATGATAACAACTCCGTATGCGATGAGAATTTCAGTAATGGCCCCCTCCAGCAGAATCGCAGGACGGTAAACAAATGCAAACGGTACGATAAAGGCGGTAATGGCAAAACTAAAGGCCTTCCATCCTGTCTTCCATGCACTTGCCCCGGCAATACCCGCCGCAGTAAAGGAGGCAAGGCATACCGGCGGTGTGATCTGTGCTACAACGCCGAAGTAGAAAATGAACATATTTGCAACAAGCGCACTGATACCAAGACCCTGAATCGCAGAACAGAACAACGTATTTGCAATCAGATATGCCGCAACCGTCGGAAGCGCCATACCAAGCAGCAGGCAGCCAATCGCCGCGATCATAAGCGCCAGGAAAAGTCCGCTCTCGCCGGAATTGCCGATCAGTTTTGCAATCTTAACCGCAACGCCTGAATTTACAACAATACCGATCATAATTCCACAGGCCGCAGTCGGAATAGCAATATTTGCCGCCTGACGAACACCCTCCATCAGGGTCTGCAGAAGCTTCTTAAAGCTCATACGCGTATCAGCTGAAAGCTGAGCAATGATAATTGCAAATACTGTACAGTACATTGCACTTCTCGGGAGGGAATAGCCCATGATGATCAGAACAACAAGTGCAATAATCGGAAGCAGGCGGTAAACACGCGGCAGAATCGGTTTTCCTTCATAATGCACACCGGAATCCTTACCAATTCCTTTTTTCTTTGCAATCATATGCACCAGAATAAATACTGCCAGGAAATAAGCGATCGCCGGAAGTACTGCCGCCGCCGCAACCTTAACGTACTGAATACCGATGATTTCCGCCATAATAAACGCACCAGCGCCCATGATCGGCGGCATGATCTGTCCACCCGTAGAAGCAACTGACTCTACTGCTGCCGCCTCTTCAGGAGAATAACCGGTTTTTTTCATCAGTGGAATGGTCAGCACGCCTGTCGTAGAAACGTTTGCGATTGCCGAACCGGAGATCATACCAAGAAGGCCGGAGGAGATAACCGCTGCCTTTGCCGGTCCGCCGACGGTCTTATCGCTCAGCTTCATTCCACCGTCGATCAGTACCTCGCCGCCGCCGCAGTTTGAGAAAAATGTACCGAATACCAGAAAATAAAACAGGGTATTCAGAGAAGTCACAAGCGGAGAACCGAAAATACCATTCTCACCATACATCAGGATTTCCATCAGCTTCGGGAAACTCAGTCCCGCAAAACGGAACAGCCCTGGAATATACTGTCCAAACCACGCATAAGCGAGGAAGAAGCAGATGACCCAGAACAGCGACATGCTGACAACGCGGCGCACCGCCTCCATAACGTTGATCACAAGCAGCACTGCCGTAATCACATCCAATGTCGTCATCACATCCACATTAAAGATACGATAGTTCAGCTCTGCGGATCTTGACAGGAATGACCAGCAGATAAACACGCTTGATCCAATCAGGAATGCGTCATAGATCCACCAGAGTTTGTTGTGACTTTTTGACTTCTCAACCATCGGATTGAAAAGCCATACAACTACAAGTGCAAGACACATATGCAGCGGCAGCTGGAACCAGGGATCCAGCGGACGTACCATCTTAATGTAAATCTGGAAAATCGTCCAGAAAATCGAAAGCACGATCAACGAATAGTACCGCCATTTCGGCATATGATTTAACATTTTGGCGATTTTGCTCTCTTCATCCGGCTCATTTGCAAGTGCTTTCGCCTTTTCATCGAGTGAAGCCGCCTTGGTTTCTTTTTCGAGGCTCATTTCTCATACCCTCCTGCTTTCATTAAATTTGAAAACGGACCGAATGGATCTTCCTCCGGCCCGTTCTCTGACAATCTGCCTTACCGGCATTCCCGGCTTTTTTCAGCTATGTATCCGGATTATTCCATATATCCCATTTCTTTGAAATACTTCTCTGCTCCCGGATGAAGCGGATTTCCGCCGCGCTTGGTTTCTTCCCAGGATGTCTCCGGATCCCAGACGGAAAGTGTATTATATTCGTTCACGAGTGCATCCCTGTTCTCGCTCAGGCACTTTACGATCGCATATACAACATCATCGCTCAGCTCGCTGTTGACAAAGAGGCAGTCCGGAGACCCCGGAAGCGTAAGCTCTGATGTCTGGCCCTTAAAGCAATCTGCCGGTACATTGATATAATCGAATCCCTTCTCATTTACAAACCAGTCAACAAGCTCATCTCCCCACTGAAGGAAGGTTACGTCAACTGTTGTTGCAATCTGCGCCATGGTTGAGGAAGCAGAAGTTGTATGGTCGATATAAAAATCGATCTGTCCGTCTGCGATCGCATCTGCATTTGCATCTCCGCCCTGATTCGTAATAGAGCCACCCCAGCTCTTAAACTCTTCCTCAGTTACACCAAAATATTCAAGCAGCAAATATGCGCCTTCTGCATCCATTGAACCCTTCGTGGAGCAGCCGATACGAAGTGGAAGCTTCTTTTCAAATACTTCTTCGATCGTAGAGATCCCGTATTTCTCAAGGAACTCATTCGTTACACAGTTGATATAACAGGAAGCCGTGAGACCGCCGATTGCAGCGCTGTAACCGCTTGCCGGCTCTTTGCCGAGCGTGCCTTCTTCTGCTGCCCATTTTGCCGGTGCACCGTTAACGAATGCCATATCCGTCGTCCCCTGTGCAAAAAGATACGGAGCACCCATTCCGCCGGGGCTGTCCGGATTTACGTTAACCGTCTGGAAGCCTCCCGCATTTTCAAGGATCTTTGACATTGCTACAATGATATTGTAAGATCCGGAGCCTACCTTATCCGAGCTGAAATTCAGTGTCTCACCACTCATATCAGCAATTCCTTCCGTCTTAACCGCCTGTGCTGCTGCCGCATCTCCTGCTGCCGCGGTCGTTTCTGCCGTACTCTCGGAGCCGGTACTGCCGCATGCCGAAAGCATAAGTGCTGCTGCCGCAATGCAGGCTGTCTTCCACATGTTTCTCTTTTTCATAAAAATCTCCCTCCTTATGGTCTGCCAGGCAAGCTCATGTTTTAAAATGACACACTTTTCGACTTTGCCCAGACATTTTGCCACCTATTTGGTTCGCATGTTTTTCTTTATGCCACAACTTTACCAATTATTTGTCCTTGTTTCAACATATTTTATCTATTTTGATGTTTCATTTTGAGACATCCGTTCTTTCCACCGCGGATGTTGATAGACTTCCGGATTTGCTACCGCCTGCCACTGTTCCCCGCGAAGCACAGCCAGACATCCGGCAGCACATTGTACAGCCGTCTGCGCTGCAGCCTCCTTTGTAAGCGCTGCAGCATGCGGTGTAACTAGCAGATTCGGCGCGTGCAGAATGCCGCTTTCCGTTTTTGGGGGTTCCATTTCGAAGACATCTGTCCCTGCTCCTGCAAGCTTCCCCGTTTCGAGCGCTTTTACTAGTGCAGCCTCGTCTACAACGCCTCCTCTGCTGCAGTTAATCAAAATCGATCCTGTTTTCATCAGATTAATTTCTTCTACTCCGATCATTTTACGGGTATCCTCCTTAAGCGGAACATGCAGGGTCAGAATATCGGATACGCAAAGCAATTCTTTGAGATCTGAGGCAAAAGAAATGCCGAAGGCTTTCTTTTCAGTTTTAGAAAGCCGCGGATGATAGCCGATCACATTCATGCCAAAGCCCTTACACATAGGAATAAGCGCGCGTCCAACCGCTCCGGTTCCTATGATTCCAATTGTCTTTCCATAAAGCTCAAACGATTTGCCGGAATCCCGGATCTGCCAGTTTCCCTGCAGCAGTTCAGAATGCATCTCTGACAGATTTTTTGATAATGCAAGCAGCATTGCCATCGTATGCTCCGCCACGCTTCTTGCACTTGCGCCGGGTGTAATCACAACCGGAATACCGCTTTCTGTTGCAGCATTGATATCAATGCTGTCAAATCCGATACCAGTACGTCCGATCACCCGGAGTGCCGGACTGTTTTCGATTGCTTTCCTGTCGCAGGAACCGATCCGTACGATCAATGCGTCAGCATCCTGCATCTCCTCCAGGTAATCGTTGGGATTCCCTTTATCAGCAACCACGATCTCAAGATCTTCCCCAGCTTCTTTTTTCAGTACTTTTACACCTTCTCCGGCAAGTGCCTGTGTCATTACAAACTTCAACTAGTCCCCCCTCCTTTCATTTTGAAACAATTCTAACAATTTACTCCCGTAAATACCATCAATTTTCATTAATATTATGTTTCAAAACAAAACAAATTTTGCTTTAATATGGACATTGTTCAGAAATACAGGTAAAATAAAGCAAATGTGTCGTAATTTGAAGCAATTTCTTTGGCATCTGATTATAAACCGGAGGAGGATCTTTATGCTGAGAAAAATCAGAGTGCTTGCTATCGCACCCTATAAGGAACTGGAATTAATTCTGCGGCGTGTCGCCTCAGAATATGCAACGCTTGAACTCAATGTTGTCATCGGTGATCTGGAACGAGGTGTTGAAGCAGCTCAGGCAAATTTTCATGCTGATTATGACGTAATCGTTTCCCGCGGCGGAACGGCACGTCTGCTTCGGGAGCGTCTGTCACTGCCGGTTGTTGAGATTCCAATCACAGAATATGATATTCTCCGGGCGCTGAATTTTGCGGAAGCCATTCCCGGACCTGTAGCTATGATCGGTTTTCCAAACGTCGTTATCAGTACGGAGGCTCTTGCGCGCCTTCTCAAAATCGAGATCAACAGCTTTGAAGTTCATCATGAAAATGAAGTCGCCGATACGGTACAGACGGTTTGGGAACAGGGCTATCGCCTCATTCTCTGCGATATGATCGCCTCAACCATTGCAAAACAGCTCGGCCTCAACGCAATTCTGATTACTTCCGGCATTGAAAGCATCCGTAAAGCATTTGATATGGTTCTGGAGCTTTGCCGCACACTTGACAACCTGCAGTCGGAAAACCATTTTCTGCGTGAAACGATAAACGGCCAGTCAAATGAAACTGTCGTATTTGATGAGAACCGGAATCTTTACTTTTCAACGATATCCCGGGAAAACAGAAAACAGGTTCTGGAAATGTTAAAATCAGAAATCGAATATTGTACGCCTGATGAGCCCCGGCGTATCGTAAAATCGCTCGGCGGAGTGCTTTATACAATCAAGTGCCGTCAGTTTTCCTTGCTGGACCGAACCTACACAACCTTTTATTTCAGCCGGAGCCGCGCACCGGTTTCCGTAAGCAGACATGCGATTCGCTACTATACAAAACAGGAAGCTCAGCAGAGTTTTTATGACGGTTTCTTCAGTGTAACAGGCGCCGTTGCGTCTCTTGAACCGGACATCTCACGGCTCAACGCTTCCAATCGTCCGATCGCAATTCTGGGAGAAGAAGGGACGGGAAAGGAACCGGTTGCCTTTGTGCTCTATGCGCGCAGCGAGTTGTGCAGCCATCCACTTGTCTGCATCAACTGCGCACTTTTAAATGATCGTGCCTGGGAGTATCTGCAGGGACACCATAATTCGCCTTTTGCACAGACTCAGACAACAATCTTTATCTCCCATCTGGAGGCGCTTTCCGCACCCATGCGGCTGCAGCTTAAGGCGCTGCTCTCAGATATGGAGGTCTGCCGGAGAAATCGTGTCATTTTTTCCTGTACATGCGCCTTTGGGGAACATATTTCTGAAGCAGCTGCGGATATCATCGACAGCCTCTGCTGCCTTACACTCTGTCTTCCGCCGCTCAGAGAACAGCGGGCAAGGATTCCCGCGCTTATCAGCCTTTATATCAATCAGCTTAGTGTTCAGCAGGCAAAAGATATTCTGGGCATGGACGGAGCAGGTACAAAGCTGATGCAGGACTTCCTCTGGCCACACAATTACACTCAGTTAAAACGGGTTTTGCAGGATCTTGTAACAATGAGTGCCGGATCCTCTGTTCCTCAATCTGACGTACGGAAAATCCTGCAGCTCGAAACCAGTTCCCCGGTAGCCACTTCCGCGCTGACGCTTCCGGAACGATTTGACCTGAACCGGACGCTTGCAGAAATGGAAGACGAGATTATACGCCGTGTCATCGAAGAATGCGGCGGTAATCAATCAGCAGCTGCAAAGCGCCTCGGCATCAGCCGAAGCGCAATCTGGAGACATTTGAAAAAATAAGCATACTGAGGTTCTAAAATGGCTATAAATAAGGGCTTATCCCCACCTTCTATAAGCAAGGATAAGCCCCCTTAAAATCATACTGCGGATAACAGGACTTGAACCTGCACCCTCTCGGACTGGAACCTAAATCCAGCGCGTCTGCCTATTCCGCCATATCCGCATACAACAATGTATTGTATCGAAAATCTCCCTTTATTGCAAGCAGAAAAGTGTACGCCTTCTCCTGCGTTCTCCTGCCGCGGGGAAGCAAATTCAATATCATTTTTAGAAAAGCTTTTTAGAGAAACAGCGCCCCGGAAGCGGGAGCGCTGTCTTTTGCCCTGATTTACAGATCATCTACTAATGCCGTCGATTTCGCATAGGCCGTTGATCTCGCCTCAAAGAAATCTGTCTTTACCATATTGGCATTGGAATAATTGGATACCCAGGCCATATCCTCGGGTTCCGCCTCCTTTCCCGGATAGAGCGTCTCATAGCCGAGGGAGGTCCAGCGGAGGTTTCCGAGGTACTCGATGTAGTCTGTCACCATCTGCTTTGTGAGTCCCGGGATATTATCCCCGATCACATAGTGGCCCCATGCGATCTCCTGGCGCACGCCCTCTTTGATCATCTCCCGCATCGTGCCGACCATCTCCTCGTCGAAGAGTTCCGGCTCTTCCTTCTGCAGCTCGCGGATAATATTGCGGAACAGCCACAGATGCGTATTTTCATCACGGTTGATGTAGCGTATCTCCTGTGCCGAGCCCGGCATCTTGTTGTTGCGCGCCAGATTATAGAAAAACATAAAGCCGGAATAGAAATAAATACCTTCAAGGATAAAGTTTCCGGTCATAACCTTAAGAAGTGTTCTTGCATCCTTTTTCGTCTGAAACTCATTGTAAATATTTCCGATGAACTCATTGCGCTTTAACAGATGCTCATCCGTCTTCCACTGATAGAGGATGTCATTGCGCTCGTCCGGCGAGCAGATCGTATCAAGCATATAGGAATAGGACTGTGAATGCACGCACTCCTGGAAGGTCTGGATGTTCAGGCACAGATTGACCTCATTCGCCGTAATGTATTCGCCGACGCATGGCAGGTTTGCGGTCTGGATGCTGTCGAGAAACACGAGGAAGGACAGGATCTTGTCGTAAGCTGTGCGTTCCGCACTGCCAAGCTTCGGATAATCCTTTACATCCTGGCTCAGATTGATTTCCTCCGGAATCCAGAAATTGTTCATGGCCTGACGGTACCAGTCTGATACCCAGGGATATTTCATGTTGTTGAAGTCGTTTAAGTTTGTCGTGTTTCCGCCGATCATCCGGCGCTCGCGCACGTCTGTGTCGCCGTCCGGATTGAACAGCGGCTTATGCGGAAGCGCCTTTATCATTTCGTTTTTATCCAGCATTTTTTCTCCCTTCTGTTACGCACTGCAGCTCTCGCACGCCTCTACCTCGAGCGATTTGGAACGGATATAGTAAATCGTCTTTACGCCGCATTCCCATGCTTTGATGTACAGGTTGAGAACCTGCCGCAGCGTATAATCATTTGTAATATAGAGGTTGATGCTCTGCGCCTGATCGATGTGGCGCTGGCGCACGCCGCATGCGCGCACGCTCCAGGTCTGGTCGATGAGATGTGCATTTTTATAATACCAGTAGGTATCCGCACTCAGATCCGGCGCCACGCGCGGAAGCATGGTTCCCTTTTTCTCCTCCAGGAAAAACTTATTCATCACGGGATCCACACCGGCCGTCGTGCCTGCGAGGATCGAGGTGGAGCCTGTCGGTGCGATCGCAAGCAGCCAGCCGTTTCTCATGCCATTCTCAGCAACCTTTCTTCTGAGCGCGTCCCACTTTTCTCCATGATATTCTCTCTTTTCAAAGTAAGCGCCCGTCTGCCAGTCGCTTCCTTCGAACAGACTGTATCTGCCTTTCTCCGCAGCAAGATCCGCAGAAGCCTCGATCGCCGCATAATTGATCGTCTCAAATACCCTGTCCACAAATTCCAGATGCGCCTCTGATTCCCACATGATACCGGCCTTTGCCAGCATATGATGATATCCGCTGCATCCGAGTCCGATCGCCCGGTATTTGCGGTTCGTGATCTTCGCATAGGGCACCGGATAGAAATTGAGGTCGATGACATTATCAAGCGCGCGGACAGCGGTGCGGATCACATCCCGCATATAGTCCTCGTCCTGCACCGGCAGATGTCCGAGTGAAAGCGACGCCAGATTGCAGACCACAAACTCTCCCGGTCTCGTCGTGTTTACAACGACCGTATCGCCCTCCTCCGTCTTTATCTCCGTCTGAACGCTCTCGATCGCCTTCATATTCTGAGCGATCTCCGTGCAGAGGTTGGAGCAGTAGATCATACCCTCATGGCCGTTCGGATTGGCACGGTTTACGAGGTCTCTGTTAAAGGTAAACGGCGTCCCGGTCTCCACTGCCGATTTCAGCACCAGACGCACGATCTCCTTTAATGAGATCACACGTTTGTCGATCCGCGGATCGTTGACGCAGTCCCGGTAGCGCTTTTCCCATTCCTCTCCATAATAATCCTCAAGCGCGTAGCCTTTTGTCACGAGAATATCATGCGGACACATCATGTACCAGTCCTGGTCCAGATTTTCCGAAGCCATTCTCCAGAACAGATCCGGATAGCAGACCGCCGGAAATACATCGTGCGCCTTCATACGGTCGTCACCGTTGTTTGTCCGCAGATTAAGGAACTCCGGCAGATCCTTATGCCAGGCGTCGAGGTAGACCGCGACCGCCCCCTGGCGCATGCCGAGCTGATCCACGGCGACCGCCGTATCATTGACGATACGGATCCAGCGGATCACGCCGCCGGCCGCACCTTCAAAGCCTCTGATCGAGCCGCCCTTCGCGCGGACCTTTCCAAAGTACATGCCCATGCCTCCGCCGTACTTTGACACCTCCGCGAAATTGCTGACCGATCTGAAAATACCTTTGAGCGAATCCGGCACGGTGTCAATAAAACAGGAGGAAAGCTGATGATAGGGCTTTCTGGCGTTGGAAGTCGTCGGCGTCGCCATCGTCACCTCCAGCCTTGAGAGCATGTCATAGAACTTTCTCACCCAGTGCATGCGGTTATCCTGCTCTTCCATCGCAAGATGCAGAGCGATGCCGAGAAACATCTCCTGCGGGCTCTCAAGCACGATATGATTATGCGTATGGATCGTATATCTCCGGATCATCAGATCAAGACCGGAATAATTCAGCAGCCTGTCACGCCCGTTATCAAGATATTCTGCTGCCTCCAGGATCTCTTTTCTGGAATAATGCTCCAGGATATAACTGCCGTACAAGCCCTCGTCTGTAAGATACCGGATCTTCTCATAGAAATCCGTAATACCGCGCTTTTCTTCCTCTTCGCAAAGTCCCCTGTGAAACTGGTACGCAAGGATCCACGCCGCGATATTTTCCCAGCGCGTCGCCTCCTGGGAAGTGAGCTCGACCGCCGCCTTCAGAAGTGCCTCTTCCTTTTCCCTTTTATTCATGCCGGATTTGGTAAAGCCCGCAAACTTTGCGCTAAGCTTTGTAAGTGAATATTCCTCCTCCGGAAACTCCTTTTGAATATCCGAAAGGATGGGAAGCAGACCCTCATCTTCCGCAAGCTCCGCGATCTGCTGTCTGACCTTTCTGAGCTCCGTGCGTTTCTGTCGGTACAGGATATAGCTCTTTGCTTCCTTAAAATATCCCTGCTGCATCAGCGTTTCTTCCACTCTGTCCTGGATCAGCTCGACGCTGAGCATCTTTGCCTCATCCTTCAGCAGCAGTTCTTCCACATGCTTTAACAGAGCGGCACCCTCCTCCTTTGAAAGCGCTGTTCCGACGCTTTGAAAGGATTTTTCAATTGCCCGTTCTATTTTTTCTCCGCAGTACGGCTCCTTCTGGCCGCTTCTTTTCATAATTTCCTTCATATTCCGGTTCTTCGATTCCTCTTTTCCTGTCTTTATTTTATATACGGCAGAGCGCCAAAATGCGTCAGGCATGTTTCATGTCCGACGCACTTTTTTCCGGTTCTCCCGGATCTTCACTTTACTGTTTCACAAAATCTTCCGTATGACAGCATCTGTTACAGTTTCTGGTCGATCTCCACGCGTTCCTTATTCGGTCCTTCCACAATAAAGAAACGGATCCCCTTCTCCCAGAACGGCAGCGCTTCGATCCCGTTGCTCACGACTGTAAGACCGAGCTTTCCCGCCTCTTCAAATGCTTTGTCTACATCCGAGCAGTCGATCGCGATATGATTGATCGCTCCCGCGATCCCGCTCTCAGCCTCCTCATAAAACTCGAGCATCAGATTCTTAAGCTGCATGAACATAATGCGCTGTCCGCACTTTTCCGCGTCCGGCTCATGTACGACCGTAAATCCCAGCTTCTCATAAAATGCTCTTGTCTCATCAAAATGTGTTGTCGGTATCCCGATATGCTGAATACCGTTTAAATATTCACTTATCATAACTGCCTCCGTCTGTTTTCCGGTTCCGCTTCACTGAATATTTCAGCAAAGAAACATTTCAGAAGAACTTACATATGATCAGTCCGCTGCCGGCGGATACTCGTTGCAGAGCAGCCTGTACGGCTGCTCATCCTCCTCGATCGCAGGAAAACGTCCGATCTCCTCATAGAAACGGTTGTCCGTATTGTCGTCGTTGCACTGGGAGACCTCTCCGATCAGCACGCTGCCGCTGCCCGGCACGACATGAAACTCATGGTACTGATGCGGCCAGATCGTGATGCTCTCTCCCGGCTTAAGCGTCACAAGAGAACCTGCCTTTACATAATAGGAACGTCCGTCAGAATTGACAAGTACATCCGTGTCCGCAAGGCCGCCGTTTCCGTCGTCATTGTATACCTTGATCTGCATGATGCCGCCGCCGCGGTTGATGATATCCTCCGACTTGATCCAGTGGAAATGCATCGGTGCCTGCATGCAGTCGCGCAGGAACAGAAGTTTCTCCGCATATACCTTTTTGTATTTCGGATCGTGCTGATTTCCGTTTCTCAGGGTAATAAGTCCAAATCCCACCTTGTTGAAATCCCCCAGGCCGAAGTCCGTGATATCCCAGCCCAGCATATTGTCCCTGATCTCGTCGTACTCATGTCCCTTTGTCTTCCACTCCTCTGGCGTCCAGTTGCAGAACGGCGGCAGATGGAAGCCGTTTTCTTTGATCAGCGCTTCCATTTCCTTTATAATGCTGTTAATTTCGGAACGTTTCATATAACCCTCCCCGTATTGTATAAAATAGTTTCTGACCTATCTGATATTCTACTACACTTAAGCTTCCGGCAACAGTGACATTTTTCATTAAATTTCATCTGACCCTGCGCTGTTTTCCGATTTCCTGTCTCTCTGATGCGGCTGTCATCTCCGCCGGTTTACTTATCGATAAAGCTCTGCACCTTCCGCTGGATCAGACGCATCGCGTTGTCCAGATCCGCATCCTCGTCATACAGCTTCAGGATCTCTCCATCCGCAAGCTGCACGGCTTCCTGGTAAGCGGCGAATTTGGGTTTGATACGGCCTGCTGTAATCGTTTTGCTGATAAACGCGCCGTCTATCGTCTTGTCTTCCCCGACGTCCAGATTTGTTTCAATGATCGTCTCCGCCTGCTCCGATTCAGTTACATCCCGCAGCACGGAAGCCGAAGGCATATACTCAAACACCTTCATCTGCACCCGCTCATCTCCTGTCAGCAGCTTTAAAAACTCCCATGCGAGTTCCTTGTGCCTGCTCCGGCTGCTGATGCCCACGTTAAGGCTGTCCACAATGGACACATTGTCTCCCGATGGTCCCTTTGGCATCGGAAGCACGTCCCACTGAAAGCTCGTATATTTTTTGATCTTATACGGATATGATTTGTAGGTTCTGTACTCCGCAAGGCTCAACGGCATAAATGCCACTTTTCCGCTGTCAAAGGTCTCCTGCGTCACCTTCTGGTTTTTATTGAGCGCATTCAGCGATTTTACAAAGCGGATCGCCTCGATCAGATTCCGGCTTGTAAAATCGCACTTCGTTCCGTCCGCGGAAAAAAGCTCCGCTCCGTTGGAAAACGCGGCGTCCAGCCAGGTATATTTGTAAATTCCGAACTGGTCGAGCTGGCCGTCCCCGTCCGTATCCCTCGTTACCCTGCGGCAGATCGCGTAAAGATCGGAGAATGTGTAATCCTCCGAAGGCATCCTGACATTTTCATCGTTCAGAAGCGTCTTATTTACAAACATCAGATACGGAACCGTTTCCATCGGAAGGGCGTACTGTCCGTTCAGGATTCTTCCGGCATCAAGCGCCGTCTGATAATAAGCCTCCCGCTCAAAGCTGACATCCTCCTGCATTCTTACATCCAGATTTTCGAGCATTCCGAGCTCAGCAAACCGGCTGAAGTCCTGATCCAGTATCATCATAACATCCGGCGTGCTGTCATCGAGCATCCTGCGGCTCAGCCATTCCGAATATTCATCCTTCGGGATTCCGCTGTCATAATGAATGCGCACCCCCGGATGTTCTTCCTCAAAAATACGGATTGCCTCATCGATGACCGGATAGCTGTCCTGAATCGCCACATCCCAGTTGCTTCCGTTGAACATGGCAAATTCCAGCACAATCTCCCTCGCGGCAAAGCTGTTCCATACAGCGCCGGTTCCTGCCAGAAGAACCGTAAGTGCAGCAGCGGCTGCGGCAATTGTTTTTCGACTTTTTTTCAACAGCTGCCTCCCCGCTTAGTATTTCTGATGCGACTGAATTGCCCAGATTGCAAGCTGTGTGCGGTCTCTGAGCGTCAGTTTGTCCAGTATGGTTGAAATGTAGTTGCGCACTGTTCCCTCCGAGAGATTAAGCCGTTCGGAGATCTCCTTGTTGCTGCGTCCCTTTGCCACTTCATCGATGATTTTCCACTCATTTGCAGTGAGTTCTCCCACCTGCTGCTCCTCTATGCGGATCGGAGAGTTGTCCGATGCCATCTGCGAGAAAAAGCGCAGCACCTTGCTCGCGATGTCAGGGTTGATCATCGCCTGCCCCTGGTAGACTGTCCTGATCGCATCTGCGAGTCCGTCCATGCTCACGCCCTTGAGCAGGTAACCGCTTGCGCCAAAGCGCAGCGCATTATATACATATTCGTCGTCGTCAAAAGTCGTCAGAATGATGATCTTAATGTCGGGATATCCCTCTTTCACGATCTTCGTACACTGCACGCCGTCCATTTTCGGCATACGGATATCCATCAGCACCACATCGGGCATATTTCTCCGGATGCTCTGGATGACCTCCACGCCGTTTGCGACCGCATCTGTCACCTCAAACTCGCTCCTGCTGTTCAGCACGATCTTCAGGCTCTGCCGGATCAGCTCCTGGTCATCGGCAATCAATACTTTAATCATATTCCTCTCCCCATCTGATTGGAATCGTCGCTTCTACACAAAATCCATCTTTGCTCTTAAAATCCACCGTACCGTTCAGCATCCGGATCCGCTCCTGAATATGGCGCGTGCCGAAGCCTTCCTTCAGCTTGATATCGCTGCAGCCGCAGCCGTTGTCCGACACCTTCAGATGCAGCTCATTGTCGATCCTGCTGATCGACACGTCGATCTCGGAAGCATGCCCGTGCCGGATGGCATTGGTGATGCTCTCCTGTATCACGCGGTAGATCGCGCTTTCTTCATCTTCATCAAATTTCAGCACCCCGGCACTGCAGGAAAACTGTACTTTTGCCCCGGTTACCTTTACGGTATCCTCCACAAGCTGCCGGATCGCGGCTTCCAGGTTCAGACGCTCCAGTGCATCAGGCCTTAGCTCGCTCACGGAATGCCGCACGTCAGATATTCCCTTGCGGCTCACCTCGGAAAGAATCTGGAGCTGCTGCTTCACAAGCTCCGGAGAGGTGTCCGAGAGCGCGATGCAGGCATCAATTCCCGCAGCCAGTCCCGTCAGCGTGTGCCCCATGGTATCATGGATCTCACGCGCGATGCGGTTGCGTTCCTTGACCTCCGCCATCTTCGTGTTCTCCTCCATGATGCTCTCAAGCTCTTCATTGGCGCGCTGCAGGTTTTCATTTGCAGCCGCAAGCTTCGTATACAGTTCATTGGTTTCCTCGAGAAGCTCCTCTTTGCTGATGATGATAAGGAGACAGCAGCCGATAAAGCAGACGATGCTTAAAATGGCCATTCCGTTATAAACACCGAACAGGTACGGCTGCATATTCGAATTATAAAGTCTGATGTAATCCGAAATATCGTATATTCCCGAATTGATCGATACGAGCTGGTAATTTGTCAGCACATAGCAGAGCATGCCTGCGCCGATCACCGGCATCGTGTATCTGCCCTTTCCCGCATAGATCAGCACATTTGCGAAGACCCACAGCAGAATGCCGTTATAATTAAAATCCAGAAGCATTACGACACGGAAGGCAATGCAGAGATCCGCCACAAGCGTAAGCAGTTTTATGGGCTGGCTGATACTGGTCCGGTAGCTGCGGAACAGATACGTGAGCCCGAGCAAAAGCACATATGCCGTGACCTTTAAAAGTATATCAAACGTCCCTGTCGGAATATACTTGATGACATCCAGAAATGCCCTGGCATCAAAGGTCGTAAGCAGCTTTTCCGTGGAGACCCACACAAATCCTGCAATGCCCATCGCGGTAAAAGAGCAGATGAGATACATCAGGAACAGCATGACATTATTCTGTTTTTCAGTCGTGTATTTTGTCATCCCTGTCTTCCTTCTTTACTGCCATCCGTTTATGTCAAATTCAGAAAGATTGGCGCGTGTGATCAGATTGACATCCACAAGAACCGATTTTGGAACCTCTTTTCCGCTGAGATACTCATAGGCCGTTTCCGCCGCAATTTTCCCCATACGGATCGGGTACTGCGCTACGGTTCCCTCCGCAATGCCCCTGTTGATCATGGATTTCATATCCGGTGAGCCGTCCACACCGTAAATCAGGATCTCGTCCTCGATTTCAATATCATTCATCTGAAGGCCTGCGATCGCGCCCTGCGCGGTCGGATCATTGCAGCCGAGTACGGCATCAAAGCGTACGCCTTCCTTCAGAATCCGGTTCATCTCCCGGGTTCCGACCTCGATCTCGGATGTCGCATGGGTCTCGGATACGATGCGGTATTCCGGATGTCCGGACAGCACATCCAGAAAGCCCTGGCGCCGCTCCACCGTGGAGTAGACGTTATAGTGATTCATGACCACGATATCGCCGCCGTCCGGAAGCTTCTTCATCAGGTCCAGGGCCACAAGCTCTCCGGCATGATAATTATCCGATTCAATGACGGATACGACCTCATCATTATTTTCCACCTTCGTATCCACAACAAACACATCCACGCCGGCTTCCCGGCAGGCTGCAAGCGCCGGCTCGATCTCCTCCCAGTCCACCGCATTTGCAAACAGCACCGACATTCCTTCGTCTATCATCTCAAGAATCTGCTCGTTCTGTCTCTGCTGATTCTGTGCCGGATCCCGCGTGATCAAAATGTCTCCGTTCGCCTCCACAATGTTGCGGATGCTTTCATTGAGCGCGGAAAAATACGGATTATTCATCGTCATATAAGTCGATCCGAATACCCGCGGACGGTTTTTCTCCACGTGCTTTGCAGCGTAAAACAGCAGATAAAAAAAGAGCGCTGTCAGCAGCAGGACCGCCGCTGTAATCCGGACTATCTCATAACGCTTTCTTTTTTCCATCTGCCGCTTCCTTTCAATCGTAAGGTTTCTTCTGTCTCAAAGCAAAAGGGGGCACGCATGCCCCCTATATTGTAATTGATTCATTTTTCTTTTTCAAGCCGTGGCAGTCCCTCCTGCCCCGGACTCTTTTGCCGCTTATTACAGGCTAAAATCAATCAGCCTTCTTGATATTTCTGATATAGTCAATAAATACCGCAAGAAGAATAACAACGCCCTTTACAACGGTCTGCCAGAAAGAGTTGACGTTCATCAGGTTCAGTCCGTTGCTGAGGATACCGATGATCAGCGCGCCGATCAGCGTACCGCCAAGCTTACCGGAACCGCCTGACATGGAAGTTCCGCCGACAACAACCGCCGCGATCGCGTCCATCTCCGCGCCTTCACCTGCAGTCGGCTGGCCGGAATACATACGGGATGCGAGGATGACACCGGCAAGACCTGCCATGAGGCCCGAGTAAGTGAACACAAGAAACTTAACTCTCCATACGCTGATACCGGAGAATTTTGCAGCAAGCGTATTGCCGCCGACCGCATAGATATAACGTCCGATCTTCGTACGGTTCATGATCAGTACGGAAATGATGAATACGATGATCATGATAATGACCGGTACCGGAACGCCGCCGATATAACCCGCGCCGAGGAACTGCCACTCCTTTGAAACGACACGCACCGGAGAACCGCCGGTATATACGCCCGCAAGACCTCTTGCGATGTTCATCGTAGCAAGCGTTACGATAAACGGTGGAATGGTCGTCTTCGCTACCACAATACCGTTAAACATACCGATCACAACACCGATCACAACGCCGATCAGCATTGCCGGCGGAATCGCCATACCGTAACGGGATACGCAGCCTGCCGCGAGTACGCCGGAAAGCGCGATGACCGATCCTACGGAAAGGTCGATGCCGCCCAGAATGATGACCATCGTCATACCGCAGGCAAGCAGCAGGTTCGACGATATCTGACGCAGCACGTTAAACATATTTTTTACTGTCGGGAAGGAAGAGCTCGTTCCCGGAAATACCGATAAGAAAATGCACAGAATGAAAAGCGCTATGATAATTCCCATATTCTCCCGAAGGAACATCATCGCCGGGTTTGTGGAAACAGGCGCGCTTCCTTTTTTCTTTGTATCGCTCATGCTAAAACCTCCTGAAAAGAATTCATTCGTTCTTTTAACTGAAATGGATCAGATCGCTGCAAGCTGCATAATGGTTTCCTGTGAAACCTCTCCGTGGTCGATGCAGCCGCGGACCATACCGTCCGCCATAACATATACTCTGTCACTCATATTGATGATCTCCGGAAGCTCCGAAGAAATCATAATGATGGAAACACCCGTCTTTAACAGATCGTTCATGATCGCGTAGATCTCCGACTTTGCTCCAACGTCGATACCTCTTGTCGGTTCATCAAGGATCAGGATCTCAGGATTTGTGGAAAGCCATCTTCCGATCATTACCTTCTGCTGGTTTCCGCCTGACAGATTTCCGATCGTCTGCTGCTGGGAAGGCGTCTTCGTTTTCATCATGTCAATGTACTTCTGCGTGATCTCGGTTTCCTTCTTCGTATTCACGTTCAGATGTCCGATAAATTCCTTCAGGATCTCTATGGTCGTATTGTAGCGGACATCCTGAATGAGGTAGAGGCCCTGCTCCTTCCGGCTCTCCGGAACGAGCGCAATGCCTTTTGAAATCGCGTCATTCGGCGTTTTGATGTCCACCTTCTGTCCTTTGATGTATATATCGCCCTTTGAGCCTTTCGTAAGTCCGAAAAGAGCCTGCATCGTCTCGCTTCGTCCCGCGCCCACAAGCCCGGCGAAGCCCACGATCTCTCCCTTCCTTACCTCAAAGGAAACATCCTTCACCCGGTGTCCGTCACTCAGGTGCTCTACCCTGAGAAGCTCTTCACCCGGCTCGAGATAGTCTCTTACATAGTAATTGGTGAGCGTACGTCCAACCATCATGGCGATCAGCTCATCCTTATTGGTTTCCTTTACCACCTTCGTGTCGACATATTCGCCGTCACGCATAACGGTTACTCTGTCGCAGATCTCCTCAAGCTCGCTCATCTTATGGGAAATGTAGATGATTCCGACGCCCTTCTTTGTGAGATCCCGCATGATGCGGAACAGATTCTCAACCTCCTTCTCACTGATGGAGGAGGTCGGCTCGTCCATGACGAGAATTCTCGAATTTACGGATACCGCCTTCGTGATCTCAACCATCTGCTGCTGCGCGATGGGCAGATCCCTTACAAGCGATGCCGCGTTGATATCCATACCCAGATCGTCGAGGATCTTCTGTGCCTCTCTGATCATCTGCTTTCTGTCAGCCAGAAATCCCTTTCCCGGCTCCCGTCCAAGATAAATATTTTCAGCTACATTCATATACGGAACGAGCACGAGCTCCTGGTGGATAATTGCAATTCCGTTTTTCTCCGCATCCTGTACGCTCTCGATCCGCACAGGCTTTCCGTCAATTTCGATCTCGCCTTCCTCCGCATGATAGATGCCGCCAAGCACCTTGATCAGCGTGGATTTTCCTGCTCCGTTTTCACCGAGCAGCGCGTGTACTTCTCCTGCTCTCAGATCGAGACTTACATCCTTCAGCGCATAGACACCCGGGAATCTTTTGCTGATATGCTTCATTTTTAAAATAACATTGTCGCTCAAATCATCACCCGCTTCTCTAATTGATAAGGAAGGCGCCATCTTCTTCCTTCCGGATGAAGAAAGCGCCTTCTTTTAATGCTCTGTTCTGTTTGTTACCGCCTGCACCTCTGCAGGACCTGTTTTAATTCCGCTTCCGGATTACTGCCATCCGTCGGTTCCGTAATCTGCTACATTGTCAGACGTGATGAGGAAGGTCTCAACCGGATATCTCTCATCAACTTCCTTGCCTTCCATGTAATCATACATGATCTCTACTGCCTTCTCAGCGATGGATACCGGAGACTGTGCGCCGGTGCCTTCCATAAGGGACTCGCCGGAAGCAAGCTCGGACTTAACGTCCGGAGAACCGTCAACACCATAGATGAGGCAGTCGCCCTTCTGGATGCCTGCTGCGTTTGCTGCTGCAAGTGCGCCAAGTGCGGTCGGATCGTTTCCGCCGAAGATCGCTACTACATCCGGATGAGCCTGAAGAAGGTCCTCTGCGATGCCCATAGCTTCCTGAAGGTTACCCTTTGCATCCTGCTGTGCAACGATGTTGAAGCCGTGACCCTCGATTGCATCAAGGAAACCGTTGGTTCTGTCAACAACTGACTGCATGGTCGGAGAATCGAGCACGATGATGTCGCCGCCGTCCGGGCGCTTTGCTACGAGATCCTCACCGGTAACCTTACCTGCATTGTAGTTATCAGATCCGGTATAGGATACCAGATAGGACATATCGCCAACCTCGGTATCGAAGCCGATCATCGGAACGCCTGCTTCCTTTGCCTGATCGAGTGCCGGGATAATACCCTCAGCGTCAACCGGGTTCATGAACAGTCCGTCAAGATTCTGGGAAAGCATATCCTCTACCTGAGAGATCTGCTTGGTAACGTCATTACCCGGATCCGTGATGATAAGCTCGTCGCCTTTTGCCTCGATGAGCTCCTTCATCGTATCCTGAATGGTTACGAAGAACGGGTTGGTTCCGTCCATGCAGGTATAGCCAAACTTGTAGTGCTTCTCCTCACCGGAAGCCGCCTCTGCTGCCGGAGCCTCTTCCGCATCGCCCTCAGCTGCCGCTGCCGTCGTATCCGCTGCCGGAGCTGCCGTGGTCTCGGAGCTTGAGCTTGAGCATGCAGCAAGTGAGCCGACCATGGACGCTGCAAGCGCAACCGCTAAAACTTTCTTTTTCATTGTTGTAATCCTCCCTTTCATTTTGATGCACCGCATCTTTTGTTCTGTTCAGATTATACAAAAAAGCAGGTGCGCATGTCACCTGCTTTCTGTAATTTGAACGGATTACAAATGTCATATTTCCTTCCGGCACTTTATTCTGTATCAGAAAGCGCCCCGGATGAATGCCGTTTACTTCAGATTTGAGAATACCCGGGAGTTTGACAGTTAGAAAAAGGGAAAACAGCGTATAAGCCGCAACAGGC